>JAQYPI010000001.1 GCA_028726925.1 Caryophanales bacterium
TCTCCTGCTGCTCCTCGGGGGTATCGTCCTCCTCTTCTTCCGGGGGCTCACAAGCGAGGCGACCTACCCGACCTACCTCCCGATCCTGATTCTCGCCCTCGGTCATCCGGTTTTCGTCATCCTCAGCCGTTATCTCCCCCTTACGTGCCCCCTCAAGGACAAGAAGGGGCTCTTCGAAATCGCGATCGCCGAGATCCTACTTTTTGGCATCCTCCTTATCCTCTCTTTAAGCGGAGCCTTGGGGGAAGGGGCGACGGGGCTTGCTAACGGGTTCGCGGCCCTTCTTGGGGTGCCCGGGGTCTTGTTCCACGCCTTCCTGCTTTTCCAAGAAGCCATGAAAAAAGAGGGGACGCCCCCTCTAGAAAAGGCGATGGCGGGGTTGCTCGCCCTAGCGTTCGCCGGGCTACTCGTCCTAGCGCTTGTCCTTGTTTTTGAGGGGAACCTCGCCTTTGGGTTCTTCTTCGGGCTCATTCCCCTTTTCCCCTTGGTTTTCCTTCTTTTGTCCTTGGAGTAGGGCTTTCTTAGAAAGGGACGCGTTCACGACGTTGACGGCGGTCCACCAAATCAAAAGCAAGAACGGCAAGACGAGCAAGGCCCAATACGTGATTTCCACGAAATCGAGCACTTGGTAATCCCCGAGGGCGGCGGCGACGTCCGCGTTTTGCGCGCGGTAATCGCCGTCGCGGGCCGTGACCTCGAACCCCATCGCGAGGAGGGCGGATAGCGAGAAGACGGCGTTGGCCCCAAGGCCGGGGAAAAGAAGCGCGTTCAAGGGCTTGACTTCACGCCACTTGGGAAAGAAGGCGACGAAGATGCCGACGAAAGCAAGATATGCCCAGGAAAGGATCGCGAGGACGAAAAGTGTCCCCGAAAGCGGGGAAAGAAACATAAGGCCATAGCCAGACATGTCGTGGGCGAGCAAGCCTTCGGGACTCAGGTAGATCTTCGGGGATTCCGGGAAGAGGGGCAAGGCGTAGGCGATCGCGAAGAAGACCGAGAAAAAGGAAAGGGAAATCGGGACCCAGTAGAAACCTTTCGCGTCGGGGGCAGTGTTATAGGCTTTGTCGACCATCGGGTCGGCGTTTTTCGTTTCGTTCATCGAAATCTCTCCAGAAGATAAAGCAAGGTGAGGCGGGCCGGGAGGGGGATCACGTAGCGGTCCGTGTCCGAAAGCATCGCGGGGATGTCCTTCAGGGGCACGAGGCGGCTTTCGATGTCCTCGAAATCCTCGAGGCGGGATTTGCCAAGGCAGACGATGCGGGCGAGGATCAAGGAATCGATCTCGTCGGATAGGCCGCTTGAAGTCGGGCTCGGGGGCACGAGGCGCTCGAGGTCGGTGATCTCGACCCCGCTTTCCTCTTTTGCTTCCCGAATGGCGGCGACGCGGTCGTCCTCGTCATCAGGATCAAGGAGCCCCGCGGGGAAGGAGGTCATATACGCCCCAAGGGCGGGTCGGAACTGGGTGTTGATGAGGATGGAGACCTCCTTCGACTCGGGATCCACGTGATAAAGGGCCATGATGACCCCATCGGGCCGAGAGAAATCGGGTTTCTTGGCCTTGAGGGATTCAAGGGAGTTGCGGGAAGCCACGTAATATTCGTACGGGGCTTTACTCCCGTCCTCCTTCGTGACTTCGTAATGCAAGGTATAGAGGTTCAGGAAGCGGTGATGGGTGTCCTGATCCGCGTAGAGGTATGACCAGCGCATGGGGGCATTATAACCCCCAGAAGCTTAAGAAGGTAGTTCCCTCGTTCTAAAGAACGCCCCTTTGGTGTAGAATGGCGGCGTTATGTCCCTTTATTACCTCCGGCACGGCTTGACCGATTGGAACGCGAAGAACGTGATGCAAGGCCGCATCGACATCCCCCTCAACGAGGAAGGGAAGGAAGAGGCGCGCAAGGCCAAGGCGGAGGTGGATGCCATCCCCCTCTCCCTTGTCGTCGTTAGCCCCTTGATGAGGACGCGTGAGACCGCGGCCATCCTCTTAGAAGGGCGGGACGTGGAGATCGTCTATGACGAGCGCATCCTCGAGCAGTATTTCGGGGATTTCGAGGGGCTGAGCCGCGATGAAGCGGTCTATGCGGAGCAAAAGAAAAAGCACTTCTGCCGCTACCCGGGCGGGGAAGGGTATCTCGACTGCGCGTATCGTATCTATTCCCTCCTCCACGAGCTCGAGGACACCATGGGGGACAAAAACGTCCTCCTCATCGCCCACGGGGGCATATCCCGCATCGTGCATTCCTATTTCTTCGACATGGGGAACGAGGAATTCGAGAAGCACTTCATCCCCAACTGCGGCCTTGTCCGTTACGAATGGCCGCGCCGGAAATTCCCGGCATCCCAAACCCCAAGCAAAGGAGAATGACCATGGCCAAGACCATAACCAATGAGGACCTCGCCCTCTTCGAAGCCGAGGAAAGCAAGCCGGGCGTGAAGATCGCCCGTCGAGCGGTTGAAAGCGCGGGCCTTGTCGGCAGCGCGACCGACGCGGCGAAAAAGCGCGAGGTGCCTTTCGTCTTCAACCTCGTCGTCGAGGCGGGGGACGTTTGCAATCAGAAGCGCAGCGGCCGTTGCTGGATGTTCGCGGGACTCAACGTCCTGCGCGTCTTGCTCGCGGAGAAACTGAACGTCAAATCCGTCGAATTAAGCCAAGCTTACCTCCAGTTCTACGACAAACTCGAGAAAGCGAACTTCTTCCTCGAGAAGGGCCTTGAGCGCTTCGATAAGCCCCTAAACGACCCCGAGATGGTTTATCTCTTCGACAAGGGAATCGCCGACGGGGGCCATTTCGCGATGTTCAAGAACCTCGTCAAGAAATATGGCGTGATCCCTCATGAGGCGATGGTCGACGGGGCCGTCGCAAGCGACACGGGCGAGCTTAACAAGCTTCTTTCGACCCTTCTAGCTCAGGATCTTCTTGAGCTGCGGGAAGTGAAAGCCGCCGGGAAAGACGTCGAGAACCGGAAGAAAGAAATGCTCGCGGAGATCTACCGGGTCCTCGGGATCGCCCTTGGGTTCCCCCCGAAGGAATTCCGTTACGACTACGAGGACAAAGATGGCGTTGCTCATCGCATCGAGAGCACCCCAAAGGCGTTCTATGAAACCTACATCGGCCAGGACCTCGAGGAATACGTTTGCCTCGCCCACGTCCCGATGATCGACCTTGACCCGTACACGAAAGTCTATTCGCCCCTCGTGAGCAACGTCATCGAGGGCGAGGAAGCCTTCTTCTTCCCCGTGGAGGAGCAAGAGCTCCAGGACGCGGTGAAGGAAGAGCTCAAGAAAAAGCGGCCCGTCTGGTTCAGCGGGGACGTCGGCGCGGAATCCCTGCGGAAAGAAGGGTACCTCGTCCGCGGGATCCATCGCCTGGACGAGCTCACGGGGACGGAGATCCGCCTAAGCAAAGGCGAGAAACTCGACACCCGCGTTTCGGCCTGCACCCACGCGATGACCTTCACGGGGGCCTACGTCGAAGAAGACGGGACAATCTCCCGTTACAAAGTCGAGAATTCCTGGGGCGATGAAAACGGCAAGAAGGGCTATTACGTGATGGACAAGGCCTGGTTCGAGGAATACGTCCACCAAGTCTTCGTCCGCAAGGACAGTTTGCCTAAGGCACTTCTAGAGAAATACGAGGCCGCGCCGAAAAAGGCGGTTCCGCCGTTCAACACCCTCTGGGACATGGGCAACTGAAAAAAAGGGTCTCAACACCGAATCCAATTAAGGCTATTCACGCGACTGTGACTAGCCTTTTTTTATAAGCAAAACGCAGGTTTGTTCAAAAAAAGCGCAATCATCAAAATGCCAAATTATTAAAAAATGCAGTAGTCAACGAAAAGTAGACACTTCTTTAATCATTCGTAGCCATTGAGTTCAGTTTCGGATACGCCACGGTGGGCAAATGTCGACACTGATACGGCGGAAGTGGACGCGGGTCGCGTTTCAAGGAGGCTTCCCTGTATTGCTTCGGCGTCATGTATCCCAAGCAGCACATGGGGCGTTCTTCGTTGAAGAGCTTGACATAGCCCGCGACCGCGGCGGGGACGTCCTCGGCGTCGCCGATGCGGAAGTCGACGAGCATCTCCGCCTTCGCCCAGCCGTTGATCGCCTCCGTCGCCCCGTTGTCGGCGGGCGTGCCTACACGGGACATCGTCCTCGTGATATCATGGGGCAGAAGCATCTTATTGAATGCTTCGGACGAGTACGCCGAGCCTTGATCCGAGTGGAATATGGTTCTCAGTTCGGGGTACTTTTCTTTCATGGCGAGGAACCCGGCCATCCCGTCGTAATAGGTGGATGGGTCGCCTTTCAGGATGGCAAGCGGGATGATGAGGAAGAAAAGGTTCGTCACCAATATGATTCCGTATGCCGAGAGTATCTTGCCGATCATCATGTCCTTCCAGACCTTGAAGCGGTTGCCCTCGTCAAGGGGAATGGTCGCTATCGATATGGGGCTGATGAGGTAAAGAAGGATGATGTCGAAAATTCTCTGGATGAAGGAGATGCTAGAGAGCACGAACATGACAAGCATCACGAACCCTCCGAGTATCCCAATCAGGTAGTTCATGGCCTGGATATTGAAGTAGCTCTTGACGAGACTCACGTCCTTGTAGTCGAGCTCCCCGGACACGACCTTGGACAGGACGACGCTCTTGTCCTCAGAACCGATGTAGCATCCGTTTCCGATGGTCGAGAGAAACTGCCCTCCAATCAGAGGATGGGCCGTGTTCCCGTATGGATTCATCGCAACGTTGATGGAGGACATGACCGTGTTGGTGAGCAGTATCCCGGCAAGTACCGTGAAGGGTATCAGCAAAGTGATGAGCAATGACTTACCGCTTTTTCTAAGCGCGCCGGCCCAGCTCTGTTTCTCCTGGTAATTCGATTTCAGTATGGCGATTCCCGTGAACAAAACCAGAAGTATCACGCCGATGATGGATATCGTCAGAAACGCCTTCTTCACCGAATCCGAGCCAAGGAGACTTGTCAGCATGTCGCCTTTGGCTCCGTTGATCTCCACCGGCTCGATTCCGCAGAGCATGTAGAAGATTTCCTTGATGAAGTCGATGAGCTCGCAGATGCACCCAAAGCACGTGTAGAGGAAGGTGAAGAACATGTCCTTCAGTCCTTCGATCAGATCGTTCAAGAGCATGGCTTTGCCTCCTTTCTACTTGAATCTTTTTTCTTTGTAATGTGTTTTTATTGTTATTGGATTGATTCTGCATTGCAATGTCTATATAATAGGCATAGAAAGAGGTGATATTATGGCAACAACAAATTTCAGCGTCAGACTGGACAGCGACTTGAAGAAGCGTTCCGAAGCGATATACGGAGAGCTCGGGATCAACCTGACCACGGCGATCAACGTCTTCCTGCGGAAATCATTAACTGCCGGCGGCTTCCCCTTCGACGTAAGAATCGATGAGCCCAACAAAGAGACGATGCTCGCTTTGCTCGAGGCGGACAAGTTATCCAAAGACCCCAACGTCAAGGGCCTGGACGTCGAAAATGCCCTGAGAGAGCTTAAGAAATGAGCAGGCTGAAGGTTGTCTGGACGTCTCAGTTCAAGAAGGACTACAAGGCGGCCATGAAGAGCCATCTCGACATGGACCTCCTCGATGGCGTCATCATGAGTTTGGCCAACCGGGAGGAATTGGATCCCAAATACAAGGACCATCCATTATCCGGGAATTGGAAATCGTTCATGGAATGCCACATCA
>JAQYPI010000002.1 GCA_028726925.1 Caryophanales bacterium
ATTTAGCATCGCGAAAGAGCCCTCCTATTCCATCGAGGAGCTCGCCTTGCCCCCGGGAACGGGGCAGGCCGATCCCCTCAAGCATCATCCCCTCGCTTCATTGAAGGCCGGTAAACCCAAGCGCGTGGTCGTCTCGATCTACGCGGAAGGGTGGGACACCGCCTTCGTCGAAAGCGCCTCTTACGGGGCCTTCACCCTCACGCTCAGCTTCGGCGCCCTCCAGCGCGCCTGAAAGGAGAAACATGGCAAATTACTTCCAATACCTCAAGGAATTCCTAAGCGCCTTCTTTAGCAACTTCGGGCAATTCTTCGCGGACACCTTCGGCTACCCCTGGAGCAAGGTCCCGGGCGAATTCTACGACTATAATTCCCTCCTTTCCGCCTATAGCGAGGGCTTCGGGTTCTGGGGATGGTTCTTCTACGTTCTCTTCCTCTTGCTCTTCATCGGCTTGCTCGGTGGGATCGTGTTCTTCATCGTGATCTTCGTCCGCAAATACGTGAAATTCTATAAAAAGCAAGTTTCCGTCGAGAAGATGCAGGAACAGATCGAGAACCTCAATTACGAGCTCTACCAAGCCCTCACCGAGAAGGACCGCATCCTTGGCCTCCATTTCGAGGGCGTCGCCGGCAAGGCGCCTGCCACCCCGGCAACGGAAGAAGGCGAGAAAACCGAAGAGGAAGCCAAGGACGCGCATCTTGAGACCCGTTTCCCGCGCCTTACCCTTGTTGATTCCCGTTACGAGACCCCGCTTCCCCCGACGGAGCTCCCGCCCGACGCGCAGAACATCTCCCTCGTCGGCATCTGCGAGAGGTTCCGCAATTTCGCTTGTTCCCAGATGGGCCTTTTCTACACCCCCGAGGTCGTGCGTCAGTTCTTCGCCGCGATGGGCACGGGCAAGATCATCATTCTCGAAGGTATCTCCGGTACCGGTAAAACCTCGCTCCCCTATTGCCTTGGCCGCTTCTTCAAGCACAACACCGCCATCTGCTCCGTCCAGCCTTCTTGGCATGACCGTTCCGAGTTACTTGGCTACTACAACGACTTCACCCACAAATTCACCGAGACCGAATTCCTCCGCGCGATTTACGAAGCGACCTACCGCGACGACATCAACCTCGTCGTTCTCGACGAAATGAACCTCGCCCGTATCGAGTACTATTTCGCCGAATTCCTCTCCATCATGGAAATGCCGAACGTCAACGAATGGAACATCAACCTCGTCGCCGCCCCGGCCGAGAACGACCCGAAGCACCTCCGCGACGGGCGCTTGCTCATCCCGCAGAACGTGTGGTTCGTCGGCACCGCGAACAACGACGACTCAACCTTCACGATCACCGACAAGGTCTATGACCGCGCGATGTCCCTCTTCTTCGATAACAAAGGCCGCGCTTTCGAAGCCCCGTTCACGGACGCTCTTCCCATCCCCTACCATTACTTCAAATCCCTCTTCGACCAAGCGATGGTCGATCACCCCCTCTCCGAGACGACGCTTGCGAAATTCCAGGAACTCGACGCCTTCGTCATCGACCATTTCAAACTCGCCTTCGGTAACCGTATCATGAAGCAGCTCGGGCTTTTCGTCCCGTGCTACGTCGGCTGCGGCGGAACCGAGCTCGAGGCCGTCGACTACGTCTTCTGCTCCAAGATCCTCAAGAAATTCGAGGTCTTGAACGTCGGCTTCCTCCGCGATGAATTGCTCGCTTTGGACAAGGAACTCATCCGCCTCTTCGGCAAGGGCGAGTTCGCTCTTTCCCACAAGAAGATCAAGGGATTCCTCAAGCAATCCCAGCAATAAAGGCAACTGACCCATGGACGAGAAGCGGAACCAAGGAACCGAGACCAAGACCCTCGAGAAGGCCGAGAAGGCCTACCTTTCCCGTGCGCGTGCCCTTGCCGGTCAAAGCGCTTCTTTTGCGACCTTGAAGGCGACCCTCCGGAACGCGGGCAAGACCAAGCTCAGCCAGAAGCAGCGCAAGGAAATCAAGGCTTATGACGACGCCTTCATCGTGGCTCTCGAGGATGGCTTCTCCGCGATCGATTCCATCATCCTGAACCCCCGTTCCTTCATCCGCGAATTGCCCGAGCTCGTCGATGCCGGACGGGCCAAGAAGATCAATAGCCAAAGCGTCTCGCACCTTGCGAGCCACACGCAGTACGTATACGAAGTCAAAGACAACGGGGACGTCACCCCGATGAAGATTTTGACCGTCAATAGCGAGGTCGACTTCCAGATCTACGAGAACCGCTTCGTCTGGAGCCTCATCAACAAGGCGGCCCTCTTCATCGAGAAGCGTTACCAATACATCAAGGAACATGGCGAAACCTTCGATTCCGAGGTCTTGATCCTCCATAACGAGACCGAGATCGGCGGGGCGCGTTACGAAGTCGACACGCGCGTCAAGATGTCGACGCCGAGCCTCGACGAAGGGAACGCGGACCATAACAAAGAGCTTTTGGTCCGTTTGTCGCGCCTGCGCGAGCGCGCTTCCTATTACCGGAAATCCTCTTTCGCGGAGGCGATGGTTGGGGCCAAGCCCGTGAGCAACCCCATCCACATGACGAACATGATCGTCAAGGAACCCCATTACCACGCCTGTTACGAGCTTTGGAACTTCCTTGATTCCTACACCGAGCTCGGCGTTCATTTCGACATCCAGGAGACGGAGCAGGAATTCACCGAGCAAGATTTCGACGACTTCTACACCTTGCTTTCTAGCGAGGTGTGTTCCCTCCATTCGACCCTCATCGAGAAGCGCGAGCTCAAGGAGCCGCGCGTGAAGGAGAAATCCCTTGAGCCCAAGGTCGTCTTCTCTCTTGAAGACGAGACGTTCGAGGACGGTAAATACCTTTACGAGCAATTCCCCGATGGCCTCCCAAGCCGGGAACAGATGGTTGCCTCTTCTTATTCCGATTCCTTCCCGACCTTCGAGGCGGCGAAGGCCGAGCGCCTCGCTCTTGAAGAGCGCTTCCGCGACTACGCGGGCAAGAAGAACCTGACGGACATGGCCATCGAAGAAGCCAAGGCGCGCGAAGTCGCGAAAATCGCGATGGAACGCAAGAAAAAAGCCGAGGAGGAAAAGCGCCTCCGTCAGGAAGAGGAAGCTCGTGCGAAAGCCGAGGCGGAACGCAAGCAAAAGGCGATTCAAAAAGCTCTCGATGCCATCGCGGCCTCTCAGAAAGCCATGGAGGAAGAACGCCTCCGCAGGGCCAGGAAAGCCGCGCGCATCAAGGCCCTCATGGATGCCGGTTACGACCCCTACGCCTACGTCCGCACCGCGGAACAGAAAGCATCTCTTGACGCGGAAGTCGGGCCGCTACTCACCCCTGTTGAAGACGTCGAGATGCAGGAAGAGGAAGGGCCCTACCTCATGCCGGGGGACAAGAAGCGCATCGTCCGCCGCATCTACAAGACCCGTGACGGTCGCATCCTCACCAAGCGCGAGCTCGAGGAATTCCTGAAGCGCAAGGGAGAGCAGGAATGAACGGGAAGAAAGCCCTTTCCATCGGAATCGACGTTCTTCTCGGGGGCGTGAGTTTGTTTCTCGCCTATTGCTTCGTGTCCATGATGATCTCGACCACCAAGCCCGAGAATTACGGGGCTCCCATGCTCTTTAACCGGACTCTCCTATACGTCGTCACCGACTCGATGGCGGAGGATACCTCTTCTCAGGTCACCCCCGAGCAAAAAGAGGAGGAAGACCGCGTCGGATCCTCCTTCGCCATCGGCCACATCGAGCCGGGCGAAGGCATCATCATCGAGAAGAGGCCTTACGAAGAAATCGCGGTAGGCGACGTCATCACCTTCTATTACGATTCCCTCGGGGCTCTCGATACCCACCGCGTGATGGAAATCGACCCACCAAGCGAGCTCAACGGGAACGTCTTCGTGTTCCACACCCGCGGGGACAACCTCCATTCCCAGTTCGGGAATTGGGACGTCTCGACCCGTGACGACCCCGTGAAGCAAGACCAGGTACTCGGCGTTGTCACCTCCCAAAGCGCGTTCCTCGGCGGGGTGCTCAAATTCGTCTCCCCAAGCGTCCCAGACGGATGCGCCGCCTGGTTCGTGCCGTTGCTCATCCTCGTCCCCATCTCGGCGATCGCGGCCTCGACCATCGTTCAGGCCGTGAAAGAATCGAAAGCTGAGAAAGCCGAGCTCGACGCGGAAATCGCCGCGGCGATGGAAAAGGATGGTAAAGATCCAACGGATGAGGCTTCTAGGTTGCTTTACGAAGAAAAGATCGCCTATAAGCGCGAATTACGCCTCGAGATGGAAAAGGCGAAAGCCCGAGAAAGAAAGCGCCTGTCCAAGAAAGGACAAGCCAAAGAAGACGCCCTGCGCGTCGAGATCGAGAAAGAAAAGGCCCGCCTGCGCGCGGAAATAAATAAACAAGGAGGATTCGACCATGAGAATCAGGAATAGCCGCCTCGGGAACACGATCGAGGCCAAGAAGAAAGTCAACCTCATCGCGATGGGCGTCATCGGCGTCCTCGTGTTTGGCATCCTCGTCGCCGAGGTCGTCGGCCTCATCGCGGCCTTCACCAACGAAGGAACCTCCAAAAACGTCCTCCGAGTCCTTTGGATGGGGATCGGGCTTTTCGCGACCCTCCTCCTATCGGGGGGCTTCTTCCTCCTTTGGATCCTCCGCGTCCGCCTCAACCGCAAATACCGCTGGGCGATGTCCCTCTTCGGCACCGAGGACGTCGGCATCCTCGACGAAAACGCCTTCGCTCTCAAGGCCGGCAAGCGTCTGCTTGCCCTCCGCAAGAAAGACGGCAAGCACGCCTTCTTCCGCCACAAGACCGCCTTCGTCGTCTCGATGGGCGTGCGCTCGGTCCGTGGGATCGACGCGACCGTCTCCTCCTCTTCCCTTCACGCGATGAACCTCGCGATCTGCGAATGCCTCGAGCAAGCCTATGGTCGCAGCGACATCCTCTTCGGGGCGAGCGAGCGCGGCCATTTCCTCCTTTACATCGAGATCGAGGAAGACCAGGCCGCGAGCATGAAAGAAGCCCTCACCCGGTTCGCCGACGAGATGGTCGAGACCTTCGACGCACGCGGGGACTTGCCCCCCATCGCCGTCCTCTTCGGGGCGGCCGAGGCGAATTTCCCCCGCGACGACATCGAGTCGACCATGGCCCACGCGGACTTCGCCCTCGCCCATAACGCCGGCAACCGCCTGAGCGGGGACTTCCAGGTCTATGACGCCCAGATGGTCAAGGAAGAGGCGGGCCGTCGCTCCCTTGACGAAGAAGTCGGCCGCGCCATCGAAAACGAAGAATTCCAGATCTATTATCAGGCCAAGTGGGACGTCAAGAACGCCCGCTTCTACGGGGCCGAGGCCCTCATCCGCTGGAAGCACCCGACCCGCGGCGTCCTCCCGCCCACCTCGTTCATCCCTTATTGCGAATCTTCCTCCAAGATCGTCGAGATCGACCATTACGTGTTCGACCGCGTCTGCCGCGACCTCGCGGAATGGAACCAGGAAGGCAAGCGCAAGATCGTCGTGTCCGTGAACCTTTCCCGTCGCACCGTCTACGACCCGAACCTCTTGCCCTTCCTTGAGGAAACGCTCGCGAAATACCGCGTCTCGCCCTCTCAATTCGAGATCGAGCTCACGGAATCCCTCGCCGCCCAGAACGTCGTCTTCATCTCCGCGATCATCCGCCGCATCCGCGCCCTTGGCTTCACGACCTCCATGGACGACTTCGGCGTTGGCTATAGCTCCCTTTCCTCCCTCAAGAACATCCCCTTCAACGTCCTCAAGATCGACAAATCCTTCATCGACGACATCGAAATCGACGCCCGCAGCGCCTCGATGGTCCATTCGATCATCGATCTCGTCCACGCCCTTGGGATGCATGTCATCGCAGAAGGCGTCGAGACGCACCGCCAGGTCGAGATCCTCGGGTCCCTTGGGCTCGATGCGATCCAGGGCTACTACTACTGCCGCCCGTTAGAGGCCACGCGCTTCTCCCAATTCCTCGAGAACAACATCTTCGAGCCGCGCAAGAAGGCGGAAAAGAAGGAGGTTTACAATGATCCTACTCGTCGGTGAGGATAGCGATTCCATCCTCTATTTCCGCACGCGCATCGAAGGGGCAACCGCCCTCCACCTCCCCTTTGGGATCGAAGCCTACCAAGGCCGTCTTGGGGGCGAAGAAGCCATCGTCGCGACCATCGGGGTCGGCATG
>JAQYPI010000003.1 GCA_028726925.1 Caryophanales bacterium
AGGCCTCAATCCGTTTCGATCAATCCCTTGCTTCGGCAGGGGATTTTTCGTTTCGGCAAAACATTTTCATAACGTCTTGAAAGGTATGAAAACACCGATAAATTGGGGCGAAATCATCCCGTCAAATTGCGGGGCGTATAAAAAAGCGTGTTAGAAAGCGTGTTAGAAGTGTGTTAGAAACTTGATGAAAACGGTTTAAAAGCGTATAATAAAATCGAGGTGAAAAGGATGTATATCGATATTGATTTGCCCATTGAAACCGAATTCGTCGAATTCAAGTCTTCCCTTTCCCAATTGGACCGGGGAATCGAAACGATGGCTGCGATGCTGAACAAGCACGAGAGGGCCGATATCTTTTTTGGCGTTGCGGACGACGGGAAAATCCTAGGGGTCCAAGGCGAAGTCGGGAAAGAAACCATCAAAAAGATCGAGACGAGAGTCTCCGAATCCATCAAACCCGCGATTATCCCTTCCATCGTGGTGGAGGATTATGGCGGTGCGAAGGTCATCCACGTCTCGGCGAAAGGGAACCGAAAACCATACTCCTGCTCGGGGGACTATCGCATTCGCGTCGGCAGTTCAAACAAGAAAATCGATCCCGAGCTTCTCGGCGAGATCTTCTTCGATTCGGCATTGACGTCGCTCGAAGCGACGGAGTCAATCAATCAGGATTTGACGTTCAACCGCCTGAAATACTACTTCACGATTGCCGGGCTGACGATCAACGATAAGAATTTCGCCCAAAACGCCGGGCTGATCGTAAACGGGAAATACAACTTGCTCGCAGAATTGCTTGCGGATTCCAACGGCGTTTCCATCAAGGTCGTTCGGTTCGCGGGAAGCGATAAGCTCCATATGGTTTCCAGAAACGAATATGGCTATAAATGTCTCATTTCTTCCATGAAAGAAGCGAATGAGTACGTTTTATCCCTGAACGAAACCAAGGTGGACATCGAATCCGCGCTTGAAAGAAAAGAAACAAAGCTCTTCGACTCGCACGCTTTCGAAGAAGCGTGGACCAATGCCTGCATCCATAACAAATGGATTCGCAACGTCCCCCCTGCCATTTACATCTTCAACAACCGAATCGAGATCGTGTCGACGGGCGGGCTCCCCTACAATTTTTCGAAAGAAGATTTCTATGGCGGCGTCTCACGGCCGGTGAACCCCGGCTTATTCAAGATCATGGGGCAACTTGGCTTGATCGAGCAAACGGGGCATGGCAATCTGGTCATTTTGGAGAAATACGGGAAAAAGGCCTTTGATTTAGAAGAAAGCCACATCACGGTCACCATTCCGTTTGCCTTTGAGCCATCCATGAAGCAAATCGACGTCAATGGCCTCTCTCCCACCCATGCCAAGGTCTTGAAAGCAATCAAAGAGAATCCGCTCTTTACCATCAAGCAATTGGCAACCTATTGCGAGCTTGGAACCACGAGAATCGTCGAGATCATCGCAGACTTGAAAAAGAGAGGAAAAATCGAGCGAAAAGGCGCAAGAAAAGGCGGTTATTGGGAAGTTCAATAACCAAGCGTGTTAGAAAGCGTCTTAGAAAGCGTGTTAGAAGTGTGTTAGAAATTGCACCGATCCAGCAGGATGGGTGCTTTTTTTCCTGAGGCTAGACAAGGCGCTTGGCCGGAACGCTTTCAGGCCACGGGGAAGCGGAATCATCCGTATGAAAAGAAAACCCATCCTTGAGGCGACGTCTCTTGGATGGGGGATTGCTTAGAAAAGGAGGATCAGGCTGCGACGAATACCTCGACATAGGGGGTCGGGGCGGCGTAGTAGGTGAGGTCGAGCGTGCCGGCATAGGCCTCGTCCTTGTAGGCGGGAGCCATGGAAAGGCCGACGCCATACGAGGAGGCGTCCCCTTTGACCGAAGCGACCTTGCCATTTTTCTCAAGCGTCAGCTCCTGGTCCGCGAAGCCTTCGATGGCAAGCAAGGTGCGATACGTCTCGATGAAGGCGAGTGCATCCTCTTCTTTCTCGATAGAGAGGGAAATATCGAAGCAACCGAGAAGATACGGGTTGATGCCGTTTGAATAATAAAGGTAGGTGACGTATTCGGTGATGTCCTCGTGGACCGCGGAGACGATGTACGGGGCTTCGGGAAGCAAGGGGACGGAAAGGCCGAGCTCATAGCCTCCTGTGGCTTCGGGGGCATTGAAGACGGATTCGTTCCAGCCTTGAAGCATGTCGTTGGAAAGCGTCACGCCCTTATCGAGCAACGCCCCGTCCACGACGATGTAGGAGCACCCGTTCACGTACTGGATCTGCACCTCGAGGGAGGAAGTGAAATACGGGTCGCTTTCTTCCCCATTCGCGGAGAAGGCGTAATAGGTCACGAATTGGCCGTTTGCAAACTTCTGCTTCTGGGCAAAGCCCGCGGCCTTGAGCTCGGAAGGATAGGTCTTGGAGAGGTTGACCCCGTCCACGGAGATCTGCAGGAGGTTGAACTGCGTCTCTTCCTTGTATTGGACGGTGACCCCGCTTGGGAAGGGCAAAAGGCCTGCCATGCGGGGGCAAGAAGAGAGGTAAGCGGTGGCGACGTCCCCAAACGTCGACGGGACCGAGAGGGTCGGGAGGGAAGCGACATAGGAGGAATAGGCCGCTCTCGGGGCGAAGGTGCCGGCCCCCTCGATTTTGGCTTTGAGGGTGCTTGGGATCGGCATGCCGGATTCCTGGCTGAGCAAGGTGAAGGTCGCCTCGACCCCCGTGCCATCCTCGGCCAAGACGAAATCGACCGAGGTCGCGAAGGAGGAACTATCGAGGGTGATGCCCATGACTTGGAGCCAAGGGGTGGAAGCGACGGGGACGTTGTTCTTGAGGGCGCTTGAATAATGGAGGGAATCCGAGCCGCGAACGTAGAAGGAGGGGTCGGCAAGGCTCGAAAGCAAGGCGACGCCCGCGTCTGCGATGGACGTCCCGAAGCAAACAGGATCCCCGAGGGCGAAGGCATCGCCCTCAAGGGCGAAATGGAAGAGTCCTTGGTCGCCATGGACCATGATGCCATCGGGATCGCCATATTCGGGATCGAAGAAACCCTGGTAGATGGCGTTCGTCCCGTAATATTCCTGATAGAAATACGGGATCAGGCTCTCGCTTCCATAGGGATCGATCATGTTCTCTTGGAGCTCGACGGAGATCTTCCCGACGTTGGTCGAGAGATTCGCGAGGAAGGTTTCGAGGATCGTATCCGATTGGGAAGACGAGGAAGACGGGGCGATGGGGGAGGACGAGGACTCGCTTCCTCCCGTCTTGCAAGAAGCAAGAAGGAAGAGGGAAGAGATAAGAAGCAAAGCGGTTTTTTTCATTGACGAAACTCCTGATGGGGCAAGACCCATTATCCTATCAAAACGCAATTTTTCCTAGAGGAAAAAGGGCAACGAAAAAGCACCTCGGGGACGAGGTGCTTTCTTGCAGGGGCTCCGATCAATAATTCTTGACGGAGAGCTCGAAGTAGCTTTGCGGGTGGTTGCAGACCGGGCAGATCTTCGGGGCGTATTTGCCGACGACGATGTGGCCGCAGTTGCGGCATTTCCAGACGGCAGGGTCATCCCCGACGAACACGACGCCTTCCTTGACGTTGGCAAGGAGCTTCTTATAGCGTTCTTCGTGATGCTTTTCGATGGCTGCGACGGCGCGGAACTTGAGGGCGATTTCCTTGAAGCCTTCTTCTTCGGCGACCTTGGCGAAATCCTCGTACATCTCGGTCCATTCGTAGTTCTCGCCTTCCGCGGCGGCCTGGAGGTTGCTCGCGGTGTCTTTGATCTCGCCGCCTTCGAGGTATTTGAACCAAAGCTTGGCGTGTTCCTTCTCGTTCTCGGCGGTCTCGAGGAAGATGGCGGCGATTTGCTCGTAGCCTTCCTTCTTGGCCTTGGAGGCGAAATAGGTGTATTTGTTGCGGGCTTGCGACTCACCGGCGAAGGCTGCCTGCAGGCACTTCTCGGTCTTGGATCCTTTCAATTCCATGAAACGTTCTCCTTTTCTAGTGGCACCATTATAATTCGCCTCGGTTAACCAAGCAAAACATTTCGCGTCACCTCTCTCCTTCTTTTGTCTATTGACAAAGTCGCGGTATGGGGGACAATGTGCCACATGATGAAACGCGTCCTTCTTTGCCTTGCTTCCGCCTTGGCTTTGCTTGCTTCTTGCGGCGATGATCCCCTGCCTTCCTCCAGCTCTTGGGAGGGCTCAAGCGAAAGCCTTTCCTCGTCTTCTTCCATCGAGGAACCTTCCTCGAGCGAAGAAACCTCGAGCGAGGACGTCGCGGGGAAGAAGGCGGCCGTTTCCGCTTTCATCCAGGAACTCGCCGCATACCGCGATGGGACGACGTACCGGACCTTTCACGGCAGCGTCCTCACCAAATACGGGACCGGGACCGGGGAATTCGTCGAGATCGACGCTTCCCAATCCGGGACGGAAACCCTTTACCGAGAATCCCCCGTCGGGACGATCCTCGTCAAGGAGGGAACCGAGACGATCGGGGAGGAGACTTCTTCCTTCCTCAGCGAGCGTTATGTCCTCGACGACATGCTTTACGACCTCACCCGTTACGAGACGGGCGAGGGATCGAAGCAAAAGACCGCGGTGAACGCAGCGAGCAAAGCGGCCTATTTTGATTTGAGTTTCGCCGCCGAGCAGGTTTCCATCCTCTCTTCCTACCTTCCCTTCATCGGGAGGGCGAACTGGGCAACCTCTTTCTCTCTCCCCTGTATTTCCGGGGACGGGGGCTACGAGATGTCTTATGAGGCGATTCTCTATACCGAAGGCCTCCCCGACCAGCGCATTTCCTATTCCTATTCCTTCCGGATCGACGGCGGTAGCGTCGTCTCTAGCCTCGGCCGCCTCGAGAATGTGCTTTACCTGCTCGGGGAACCCCACCAAATGCAATGTAGCGACATCGAGCGTTCTTACGAAGCAAAAGAAAACGGGGCATTCGCGGGCGAGATCCTCGACCCAGACGATTACCCCTTGAATTAATCCTTCTTTTCTTCCTTCTTCCGGACGTAGGACACCCATTCGACGTTCTCGTCCTCGCAAGCCCGGTCGACCATGTAATCATAAACGCGGTCGCGCAGCTCTTTCTTGCGCTCGGGAAGGGATTTCCTCATGTTCGGGTAGATGGGTTTGCCGACATGCACCGCCATGAGGGGCGACTTGTTTTTCCGGAAGCGCCTTTTGCGGTACGTGACGCAGAAAGGTACGGTCGCGACGTCCATCTCCGCGGGATAGGTGAAGGCGGCGTCCCCGAAGGGGCGGATCTTCGTGCAATAGGGCCAGATGTGGGCCTCGGGGTAAATGACGATGCCCCGGCGCATCTTCACGTGGTGCTCGAGGGCCTCGACGAAGCATTTCCTCTGCTCCGCATCCTCAGGAACGGGGATGCAGCCGAGCAGTTTGAGAAGATAACGGAGGCCGCGGATCGAGGTCGCGTCCTGGTCGGCGACGATGTAGGTGCGTTTGCCCGTGAGGTAACATTGGACGAGCCAGGCGTCCGCGATTTGGGTGTGGTTGCCATAAAAGAACGCAGGCTTGCCGCGAAGGGAACGGAGGTTCTTCTTGCCTTTCACGGCGATACCGAACTTGAGTTTGCCGACGATCCAAAGGATTGGGAGGGCGATGAGGCGATAAAGAAGGAAGGAAAGGACGGCCGAAAAGGGGTCCTTGTGGACGAACCGAAAATTTTTGGGCAGGGGGCGATGCTCGATTTTGGTCCCCGCGAAATCGTCGTTCAGGGGATCGACGTATTCATAAACGCGCTTTTTCATTCGTTGGGGCTGCTTTCGTGGGTGACGCGATATCGTTCCGCGACCTCGAGGAACATCTTTTCCATGCGGTCCATGCAGAGGTCGAAATCAAATTGGCGGGCGAATTCGACGTAACGCCTGCCGTTTTCCTTCGCTTCCTCGGGATGATCAATCCAATAATCGATCTTCTTCGCGAGGTCAATTGGATCTTTCGCGCGGAAGAGGTTCTTCCCCTTGTCGAGGGCGAAGGTCGAGATGGCGGCGCGCGGGGAATCACTTAAGATCGGGGTGATCCCGCAGGCGAGGCCCTCAAGGCAAGAGATGGCTTCGAGGTCGATGATGGAAGGATGGACGTAAAGGTCCGCGGAATTGTAAATCTCGACCATCTCGTCGTGGGGATGGAAGCCGAAGACCGGCTGGTTCTTCCATTTGGCGGTCATTTTGCGGAGCTTCTTCTCCGTGGGGCCGGAACCCGCGAGTACGAGAACGATATCCTCGAAATGCTTGCTTCTTTGAATCGCGCGGATGAGGGTCGGTTGGTCTTTTTCCTTGCTATAGCGCGCGGAATATAGGATCACCGTCTTGCCGATCCATTCTTTCTTGCGTTGCACCTCCCTCGGATGAAAATCCGGCTTGACGCCGTTGGAGATCACGTAGGCCGGGACGGTGTTCCCTGTTTCCTTTTGAAACAAGTCCCGGATGAAGGCGGTCGCGTAATGGATGGCGTCGAGCTTGCCATAGAGGTGCTTGTTGAGGAAACGATACACTTTGCGATTCGCCGCGCCGGAATTGATGAGACCGACGTGGTTCGTGTAATTCTCGGCCTGCGCGTTGAAGGAACTCGTGACGGGGATACCCATCTCGTGGGCGAGGTCGACGGCCCGGCAGGCGAGGAAGCCCGCGAAATTGCATTGGACGATGTCCGCGCCTTGAAAGGCCGAGCGGAGCAATTCTTCGTCCGCGTGGGCGAGACTCACCCCGTTATGGCGGACGTAGGAATTAAGCGGCCCGAAATTGATGGGGCGGGCGACGAAAAACCCTTCTTGCCCGATCCGGTTCTCATCCGGGCAGACGATGCGCACCTCATGCCCCGCGGAACGCATCTTGCGGATGACATTCATCGTGGAAATCGTGGTTCCGTTATTTTCCTCTCCGAGGACGTCGCAGACGAATGTGATGACCATAATCCTTTTTTAGGAAAAGGTTTTCACGGGGGCAAAGGAAGCGATAAAAGAATGGGGTAACCGTTTCATAGGGAGGGGATTCTACGGAACGGAGAAGGAAAAAGAAGGGGGACGTCTATGCGAATTCGTGAGAGACAAGGCAAGAAAAAACGGCGAATCGCTTCGCCGTGTTTGCCGATTGGTTGCGGGAGATGGATTTGAACCACCGACCCCCAGGTTATGGGCCTGATGAGCTACCAGGCTGCTCTATCCCGCGAGATTCTTTCTCATCGGCTTGAT
>JAQYPI010000004.1 GCA_028726925.1 Caryophanales bacterium
CAAAAAGAGGCGACCCGCATCGCGAAAGAGAAACTTGCCCTTGTCGGCTTGGCGGGGCAAGAAAATAAACGCCCAAGCGAACTTTCGGGCGGTCAGGCCCAAAGGGCTGCCATCGCAAGGGCCATCGCGAATTCCCCGAAAATCATCCTCGCGGACGAACCGACGGGGGCCCTTGATTCTGAGACCTCGGTACAGATCATGGACCAACTCGCGGACATCGCCGCATCAAGGCTCGTCCTTCTTGTGACTCATAACCAAGCTCTCGCGAACCGTTATGCTTCGCGAATCCTTGTGTTGAAGGATGGGGAAGTCGTTTCGGATACGGGCCCCGAACCCGAAAAACGCTTATACGCCCCCTCTATTTCGCGAAAGAAGCCGCGAATGTCCCTCCTTTCCGCGATTGCTTCTTCCCTCATGAGTCTCCGCGCCAAGATCGGCCGCAGCGCCATCACGGCTTTCGCTTGCTCCGTCGGCATCGTCGGGGTTGGCCTCGTGGCCGCGACGACGACCGGCTTCTCGTCCTATGTCGGATCTGTCGAGGCGGGCATCGCAAGCGCCGTCCCCATTTCCATCGCCCCGAACATCTATTCCGTGAACACGAAGTCCGTGACCGCTCCAAGCGCCGAGGCCTTCCCGGACGATGACCAGGTCCACGTCTACAACACGAACGCGAATCTATACGTCTCCCACAAGAACCAATTCACCCCGGAATACGTCGAATACCTTTCGAGGATCATGGACGATCCGGGATGCCCCGTCTACGGGGATGCCATGTCTGTCCTTTTCAACCGGGCGAATCTCGATTTCCATTTCCTGACGCAAGACGGGCAAAACGGCGACCACATCCGCCGGATTTCGCAATACACCTGGGCGGGCGAAACCGCCTATTCCATCAACTCCTACACCCAGTTGCCGACGTATATCATGCACGAGCTTTATGGGGACGAGGACAAGCTCGCCTCTCTTTACGACGTGATTTACGGCAGGTTCCCGACCGCGGCCAACGAAATGGTTCTCATCGTCGATCGCTACAATCGGGTTGAATTCTCCACCCTTCAACGGACGGGAATCCTGCCTATGAACATCCAATACGCGGATCTCGTGAACCAAGGCGCCGAATCGATCGACTTCTCCTCCATCGTCGCGGATGACGAGGACGACGAGGATTGCAAGGTGTATCGGTGCTACAAGAACAGCGATTATTTCCGGGTCGGCAAAGTTGAGCCAAACGTCATTTCGCGGGATACGTATGACGATATTCATTTCGATCCCATCCTCAAAAAGTTCGTCGGTACCGAATCGACGAAAACGTTCACGAGCTACATCAACGCCGATCTCTCGGGTGTCGATTACCCATACGACCTCGTCTATGAAGACGAATCGTTCAACCCCATCGAATGCAAAATCGTCGGGGTCATCCGTCCCACGAAGCAAAGTTTCCTCCAGCTCATGCCCGCGTCGATCGGTTACACCCCTGCCCTGACGGCGATTATGGCGGGCGATTACGCGGAAGGCGCCCCTGGCCATGTCCTCGCGGAGCAAGAAAGGCAAAGCTGGTACGTGCCTCGCCTTTATGCCGCGGATGGGGTCACCAAAAGCTCCGCGGATGGGCTTGAGGTCTTGAATGCTTCTTTGGCCCCCCTCATCGAGGATTTGCAAACGAAGTCTTTCGAGGAAATTACCTCGATGCTAACGTCCACGTACATCACGAATTTGCTGAACGGTGTCATCCGTTACGTCGGCGCGAGTTGCACGATGCGGCCAAACGGTCTCAAAAACGACCCCGGGATCACGACTTCCATCTCGACGTATCTTTCTTGGTGCCACGTTTTCGGGACGGAATTCGATACGTCGGACGTTCCCCCGATGAGCGCTCGCGAGGAATCCGTGATCGATTGGCTCCGCGTTTTCCTGTCGCGCGACCTCTTCGCGGAAGAAGGGTCCCCGAACATCGTGGAATGCCTCTCTTACATGAATGCTTATTCTGTCATTACGAACATCCTCGTCTTCCCCTCGTCCCTTACGACGAAAGACGCTCTCAAAGGGTACCTGGACGCATGGAACGTCGGGAAAACGGACGCGGAAGCCATCACGTATTCCGACGTCATGAGCGACGTGACTTCTGGCCTTGGGGCCATCGTGTCCGTCGTTTCGGGCGTCTTGGTCGTCTTCGCCTCTATCTCCCTCATCGTGAGTTCTCTCATGACCGCGATCATCACCTATATCCGCGTCGTGGAAAGGACGCAGGAAATCGGGGTTTTGCGCGCTTGCGGGGCGAGCAAAGGGAACGTTGCGGAGATTTTCGAGTCTGAGACCGCGGTCGTTGGCATCGTCGCGGGCCTCATCGGTATCGGGGCCACCTACCTTTTGTGCCAGCCCATCAATTTGTTTTTGAAGCGGGAATTTTCCGCTTATGTGTTCACGGATATCGCCTGGCTTTCCCCGTGGTTTGCTCTCGGGATGCTGGGCGTTTCGGTCTTGCTCGCCTTGCTTAGCGGCCTCATCCCCGCTTTGCTTGCCGCGAGGAAGGACCCCGTGGTTTGTTTAAGGAGCGACGAATGAAACGAAACACCATGATGGAAGAAAGGATCTCGAAAGCGGAACCGTTCGAGATCGATCCCGAGATCGGCCTTTCCGATGCGCAAGTTAAGAAGCGGATCGAGGAAGGGCTTGAAAACAAGGTTCAAAAGCACCCGACGAAAACCTATTGGCAAATTATCAAGGACAACCTCTTCAACTTCATCAACATCCTTCTTTTCGCCGTGTTCGTCTTGATGCTCATCGCCAAATTGCCGCTCACGCACTACTTCTTCATGTTCATCCTTGCCGCGAACATCGCGATCGGCCTCTTCCAAGATATCCACGCGCGCAAACTCTGTGATTCCCTGAAAGTCGTATCCGACCCAAAGGGAACCGTGGTTCGCGACGGCCAAGAAAAGGAGATCTCCGCGAACGAGATCGTTTTGAGCGACGTGCTTGTCATCGCCCTTGGGGATCAAGTGCTCTGCGATTCCGTCGTACTCGATGGCGAATGCCAGGTCGATGAATCCTTGCTGACGGGCGAATCGCTGCCTGTGACGAAGAAAAAAGGCGACCTCCTGCTATCCGGGACCTTCCTCACGAAAGGGAAGGTTCACGCCTCCGCGGTCAAGGTGGGCGCGGCCAATTACGCGGAATGCCTGCAAGGGAACGCCTCGGTTTTCATTCAGCCGAAAAGCGAAATCAAGCGATCCGTCGGCATCTTCGTTGGTTTCACTGGTTTCGTCGCGATCTTCATTGGCCTTGCCATGTACATCTCTTTTGGGGTCACGACGGGGGAATGGATTGGGTTCTTCACGAATCAAGACATGGTGAAAGCCGTATCCGGTTCGATGGTCGCGATGCTTCCGACGGGCATGTTCCTCCTAACGTCCACAAGCCTTGCCGTAGGGGTCATCGCCCTCGCCAAAAAGAAAATGCTCGTTCAGCAGCTTTATTGCATCGAGATGCTGGCCCGCGTCGACGCGATTTGTTTCGACAAGACCGGCACCCTGACGGATGGCACGATGGCGGTCATCGAGACGATCCCGCTCGACGGGATATCCGAAGAGGAAATTAAGAGCGCCTGTGCCAAGGTCCTCGCCGCGACGAAAGACGACAACGCGACCGCGAAAGCCCTTCGCGCTTCCTTTGGGGAAGAAAGCGTCTCGGCATCGTCGGTCATACCATTCGATTCCACTCTTAAATACAGCGCAGTCTCGGATGAAACGGGAACCACTTACGGCTTTGGGGCGTTTGGTTTCTTGCCCCTTTCCGAAAGCGAAGCCCTCAAGGAAAAAGTTCAAGCCGTTGCTTCCAAGGGTCGTCGCGTTGTTGTCGTCGGGCGCGCTTCTCAACCCATCCAAGACGAAAGGGCTCCCAAAGACATGCTTCCCTTGGGCCTCGTCGTGCTAAGCGACCACATCAAAGAGGACGCCGCGGACAACGTCGCGTGGTTCCAGAATAACGGCGTCAAGGTTCGGATCATCTCCGGGGACGACCCCGTCACGGTCGCGGAAATCGCGCGCCGCGTCGGCGTGAAAAACGCAGAACGGTATGTTTCTTTGGAAGGCAAGACCGTTGAGGAATGCGCCGCGCTCGTCGATGATTACGCCGTGTTCGGTCGCGTGAACCCCGAGCAAAAAGCTGCTTTGGTCACCGCGATTCAGGAACAAGGACACAAAGTCGCGATGACTGGCGATGGGGTGAACGATATCCTGGCCTTGAAAACCGCGGACTGTTCCATCGCGATGGCTTCCGGCTCGGATGCCGCACGAAGCGTCGCCCACCTCGTATCCTTGGAAAACGATTTCTCGAAATTGCCCGAGGTCGTCCATCAAGGGAGGCGCGTCATTAATAACTTGCAACGCACCTGCTCCCTGTTCCTCAACAAGACCTTCTTCGCGTTCATTTTGTCTTTCCTGTTCTTAATCCTCCAATCGGTGCTTGGGGATGATTACCGTTATCCCTTCGTCACGCAAAACCTCTTCGTTTGGGAATGCTTCTCGGTCGGGTTCGCCGCCTTCTTCCTCGCTTTGCAGCCAAGTAAAGACCGCTTGAAGGGAAGCTTCTTGCGCAACATCGTGTTCCGAAGCGTCCCGGCGGGCATCGCGGAAGCCGTAAGCGCCCTCATCCCGCTCTTCGTCGTGGTTTTGGAACCCTCGTGGTTCACCTATCTCACGGATCCCCAAGAAATCTATCAACTCGCGATTACGATGGCGGTATTCAGCTTCACGCTTCTGAGCCTTGTCATCTTGTTGCGCGTTTGCTTGCCCCTCACGTCTTATCGTGCCGCCGTGGTGGTGGGGGCGCTTGTTTGCTCCGTCGTCGCCTTCGTTCTCGATTATTTCAACATCCTCGATATCTTCCAGTTGAATTTTGGGGTCCGTTATTCCGGTATGACTTGGGGCTTCCCGCTTGTGGTTTTCATCAGCGTCCTCGTGTCAACTGTTCTGTATTTGGCGCTGGACGCCTTGTCTTACCTTATTGAAAAGAAAACCGAGAAACATTTGCCCGGGGAGGAACAAAAATGAGAATCCATGAAACCGTGAAGAAAGCCTTGGAACGCGGGGAAGCCGTGGTCGCTTTGGAATCCACAATCATCTCGCACGGCATGCCCTATCCCAAAAACGTCGAAACGGCGCGCCTCGTGGAGAAAACGGTCCGCGACAACGGGGCGGTCCCTGCGACCATCGGCATCATCGATGGCGAGATTGTCGTCGGGATGAGCGATGAGGAACTCGAAGCGTTCGGCAAGCGAAAAGGCATCGCGAAAGTATCCAAACGCGATCTCCCGATCGTCATCGCGAAGAAAGCCTATGGGGCGACCACCGTGTCGGCGACGATGCTCATCGCCGCGATGGCGGGCATCCCGATCTTCGTCACCGGCGGGATCGGCGGCGTGCATCGCGGGGCCGAAAAATCATGGGACGTCTCCCGCGATTTGAGGGAACTCGGCGAAGTCGGCGTCACCGTCGTCTGCTCAGGGGCAAAAGCCATCCTCGATATCCCGAAGACCTTGGAATACCTCGAGACCGAAGGGGTTACGGTGTTGTCGAATCGCGCGAAAACGTTCGCGAATTTCTATAGCGTCTCTTCTTCCGACCCCGTCGACGCGGTCTTTGATACTCCCGAGGAAGCCGCCTCGATCATCAAAGCCAAGATGGATCTCGGGCTTTCGGGCGGCATCTTGATCTCGAACCCCGTCCCCGAAGAATTCGCCCTCCCCCATTCCTACATTGATTCCATCGTGGAACAAGCGGTGCGCGAGGCGGAAGAACAAGGAATCCGCGGCAAGGACAGCACCCCGTTCTTGCTGAAGAGGATCGTCGAGCTGACGGGCGGGAAATCCTTGGAAGCGAACATCCATCTCGTCGTGAACAACGCGAGAATCGGGGCCCAAATCGCGGTCGAGCTCGCGAAGATGAGGAGGGCAGCATGACCACCGAAGCAAAACTCAAAGTCAACCTCAAGGAGATGATGAAAACCAAGAAACTTGAGGCGATCAACGTCACTGCTCTTTGCAAGAAATGCAACATCCATCGGCAGACGTTCTACTATCATTACACGGACATTTACGACCTGATTGCCGCGATTTTCCTCACCGAGGACCTCGGCCTAGCCAAGAAACCGAAGGACACAAAAGCCGCGCTCAACAAATTCTCGACCTACGTATTCAAGAATTTCGCCTTCTTGCGTTCCACCTATAACAGTGCCGCCCGGGATTTGACCGACGATTTCATCTTCGGGAAATTGACCGCGGTGCTCCTTGATTTGTGGATGCACGACGTGAGTCTCCACGATGATATCGTCATCATCCGCAAGGCCGCTCGGCGTTTCGCGCATTTCGTCTCGGACGAGTTCGGCTTTTGCTTCAAAGACCCGCAACTCACCCCGGCGTCTTTCCGCTCGACGATGACGCCGTTTATCGATCTGGCCGTCTCCACGATGTTGCCCGCCGTGTTCGAATTGACGAGAAAAGAGGCTTCTTCCCGTGAAAGACACGTTTGAGTTCTATAGCCCCACCCGGATCATCTTCGGGAAGGGAAAGGAAAACGAGACGGGGGCAATCCTCCGCCAATACGGTTTCCATCGCGTTTTGATTGTCTCCGGGCAAGGATCCGCGGAACGTTCCGGCTTGCTTGGGCGGATTCGCGCCTCATTAACGGAGGCAGGTATCTCATTTCTGGAGGCCGGGGGCGTTCGGCCAAATCCCGAAATCGGGTTTGTTCGAGCGGCCCTTTCCCGGATAAAGAAGGACCCCGTGGACGCGATTTTGGCAGTAGGGGGAGGATCCGTCATCGATACCGCGAAATCGATTGGCGTCGGCTTTTATCACGATGGGGATCCCTTCGACTTCAACCGCAAAATCGCGGTTCCGAAGAGAACGTTGCCCGTCGGGGTGGTTCTCACCATCGCCAGCGCCGGAAGCGAATCGAGCAATTCCTGCGTGATTCAAGATGATGCGATGCGAATCAAGCAAGGCTTCAACGCGGATATCGTCCGCCCGCTTTTCGCCATCGAGAACCCCCAATTGATGGCGGGCGTCCCCGCTTATCACGTTTTCGCCGGGGCGAGCGACACGATGATGCATAGTCTGGAACGCTATTTCAACCCAAGCGACGATAATGAGGTGGCCGACCGCATCGCCCTCGCCGTGATCCGCTCGACCATGGAGGCCGCCAAGCGCCTCAAAGACAACCCCCTCGACGAAAAAGCCATGGGCGAGATGATGCTCAACAGCTCGCTCTCGCACGACGGCTTAACCTCCATCGGCAAGGACCAGGTATTCGTGGTCCATCCTCTTGAACACGTCTTATCCGCCTATGCGCCCCGCATCACTCACGGGGCAGGGGTGGCGCTCCTTTATCCCGCTTGGGCAAAGCACGTCTATCGGCACGACGTGAAGAAATTCGCTCGGCTCGCGACCGCTTTGTTCGATTTCGTGGGTGCAAACGAGGAAGAAACCGCTATAATGGGTATCCGGTTGATGAAAGATTTCTTTCATTCCATCGGAATGCCGACTTCGTTCGGGGAAGTCGGGTTGACCTCGAAGGATATCCCGGAACTGGTTTCCCTCGCAAGCGGTAACGGTACACGTATGGTTGGTCGTTACCCCCAGCCATTGGAAAAACAGGACATCGAGCAGATTTATCGCAGTCTGCTTCCTGAGGAGGATTTATGAAACGCAACGATTTTGCCACCTTCATGGTGTACGTGCTGATGTTCGCGCTCGCTTTGTGCGTGGGCCTTTTCGCCATTCGGCCCGTCATGGCGGCATACAGCAACAAACTGCCCATCAACTTCATCGTCTTGGTCGTCTTGTCCCTCGTCGCGGGCATCTTGTTCAACGCCTTCTTGCTGGAGGCGGGGCACCTGCTCGGCGCGAAAATCGGCGGATATGAGGTGCTCTCCTGCATCATCCTCGCCGCGGGCGTGAAAAAGAAAGACGGGAAATTCCGTTTCGGGCTTTATGGCTATGACGGTTTGACCGGCGAGACGAAAGTCGCACCGAAAGACGTCGAGAAGGCAAACCTAGGGGCCTATGCTTTCCTTCCGATTTTCTTCTATGGCATCGAAGCCATCGTTTTGATGGTCTTGAATGCCGTCGCGGGTAGCTGGGTCGGCACGAATCCCGAGATGGCCTGGCTTCAGATTTTCTCGATCACCGTTCTCGCCGTCGGCGGTATGGTCTTCCTTTATGACATCTTCCCGTTCCACATCGACTCGATGAATGACGGATACCTCTTCCTCATCCTTTCGAAAAACGAGAACCGCGTCGCCTTCAATTACTATCTCGAATGTGAGAGAGCCCGTTTTCTCGGCCAGCCTGCCCCTGCGATCCGGACGTTCGACCAAATCACGGATTTCACCGCCCATCTCAATTATTTCGCGATTTATAACCACGTCGCGAAAGGGGAATTCGACGAAGCTTGCGCCTTGCTCGACAAAATCGCGAACGCGGAGAAAGGCCTCTCCTCCGCGTCTAAGAACGATGCCGCCTGCTTCAAATTGAGCCTCCTCTTGGCCTCGAGCAAAACGACGGTTGGCAAAGCGTATTACGCGGAATTCACGGACGACCAGAAGAAATACATCAGCGCCCTCGAGACGCCCGCCGCGCTCCGTTGCTATCTTCTTATCTCCTCGATCGTTGAGGAAAGCGAGACCGAATGCAATTACGCGATCGACAAGGCGGAGAAGGTCCTCTCGGTCCTGAGCAAGGACGAATCCTCTTTCCTCGAAAGCGAGAAAGCCCTCCTCCAATACGACAAGAACTTCGTCGCGAAAATGCATCCTTCTTGGGATCTCTACCCCCTTCCTTGGGAAGAAAAGAAGGAAGCCGACAAACCAGAAGGCGAAGACAAGAAATAACGAGAACGGCCGCCTGTCATTCCTGCAGGCGGCTTTTTGTCTGAGCCGACGTGGAACGTCGAGCGAGTGAAAACTCCCCGATAGTCGGGGAGTTCGGTGAAGCTTATAGCTTTGCACAGTCGGAAAAGGCTCCTTACAATTGCCTTGCGGACCAACGCAAGCATTGAAAGGA
>JAQYPI010000005.1 GCA_028726925.1 Caryophanales bacterium
GAATCTTTCCTCGCCAATGTCCCGGATTCCCAATTCATCGACGCGCGCCATCCCGAAGTGCATCCTTCCGGGCGGAAAGCCCTTCTCATTTCCCAAACCACCCTTTCCGATTCCGAGGTCGACCGCGCCTTGGCTGTCTTGAAAACGCGTTTCGCGGACGTTGACGTCCTTTCCGCACGTTGCGGGGCGACCGAAATCCGGCAGAAAGCTATCCGCGCCTTGCCGCGGGATTGCGACTCCCTCATCGTTTTGGGGTCCTCTGCGTCCAACAATTCGCGGAAACTCGCGGAAATCGGGCGGGAAATCGGTTTGGAATCGCATTTGGTCCTCGATGCCGAGGGCCTAGCCGAACTACCTTTGGGAAAATACCGAAAAATCGCCCTCGCGGCCGGGGCCTCTACCCCGCCCGAATGCTTTAAGAGGGCTCTCGATTATCTTCGTTCGCTACCCTAGTTTCTTTGAATTTCGTCCCGGACGAGACGATAAAGGGAGAGATAACGTTCCCTCGCCTCCTTCCCGAGATTTTTGTCGAGCAAGCCGCTCAGGGCCTTTTTCTGGTTCTCAAGCCAACGGACGAAAACCTCGCCCCGTTTTTTCCTCAAAATCGGGCCAAAAAGGCAATCGGCAACGGAATAAGGCGCGCTGGGCGTTCCTTTTTTGAAGCGAATGATGGTGTAATAGATCCTGTCTTCGTAAACCATGGTCTCGTCGTCAATGTGGTATCCCAAAGCGGTGACTCTCCTTCGCACCGCTTCGAGATCTCGGTGCGGATCGAGGATAATCGCGTTGATTTGGGCTAGGTTTTCCTTGTTCTTCTCGAGGATCTCGCAACTGAGGAGGCCGCCCATTCCGCAAATCGCGAGGGTGTTCACGCCATCCCGGAGGACGGAGATACCATCGCTTTTCGAAGCGGAAATCCGGCCATGGAGGCCGGCCTCATCGATGGCTTGGGTCATGTGCAGGTACGGCCCGATCTTGTTCTCGATGGCCATGGCCCAAGAGATTTTGCCCGATTCGACGAGATGGATGGGCAAAAGGGCGTGGTCGCTACCGACATCGGCCAAATACGAGCCGGGTTCCACCATTTCAGCGATCGCCTGTAGCCTAGCGGACAATCGTTTCATCGGCTTTTCCTCCCATGATCTTTCGCAAGCGGAACAAAGCGGTTTCCTTGATTTGACGGACCCTTTCCCCGCTTATCGAAAAGGCCAATCCGACTTCTTTGAGAGTCCTTTGCTTCCCTCCGTCCAAACCATAAAGCAGAGTTAAGACCTGGCGTTCCCTTTCCGGGAGGTTTTCCATCGCGCGGAGCAAAAGGACGCGCTGTTCCGAGCTTATCGCGGCATCCGCCGGGGAAATCGAGGGGGAAGGCAACCGGTTTTCAAGCGTTTCCCCGCCCTTCGAAAGGGTTTCGTCTAGAGACCCGACCCCATAGGAACGCGAAAGGATGAGCGAAACCTGCTCCGCGCTGAGGTCCCCGAGCCATTCGGAAATCTCCGCGGCGGAAGGCTCGGCCCCGGTTCTCTCTTTAAGGCTCTTCCTCGCCGATTGGACACGCCGAAAAACGGCGTTGCGGGAAACAGACTTGTTTGTCGCCGAAGCCTCCTTCCTCAGGAAGGCGGTGATTTCGTTTTGGATTCCTTGATAAGCGAAGGAAGAGAAACGGACCCCCTCTCGGAAGTCGAATCCCTCCAGACTTTTAACGAGCCCATAGCTACCGGCCGTCACGAGGTCGGCGAGGGGGATCCCTTTCCCGACATTGGCTTTCGCAATTGAGAGGACCATGGGGTAAAGGCTCGCGAGCAAGATTTCCCGCGCTTCTTCCGCCTTTTCTTGGTCCTTTCGGCCGCAATCCTCGACCCGTCCGGCCCGAATCCGCTTCAAAAGCTCTTCTTCGCGAGCGGAGCCGAGTTCGGTCTGCGTTTCAAGAGACGGATTTTGTTCACTCATTCGTTCGGATCCGGGGTCCCGTTCGAAAGGCTGGAATCGCGCGCATCCCCGAGCTTTTTAATGCGGGAGGGGTGTCGTAGCTTGCGGATGGCCTTGGCCTCGATCTGGCGAATGCGCTCGCGGGTGACGCTGAACTGGCGACCGACCTCTTCGAGGGTACGGGGACGATTGTCGTCAAGGCCGTAGCGAAGGCGCAAAACCTGTTCTTCGCGCGGAGTGAGGTCTTTCATGATCTCCAAGAGGGCGTCTTTCTTGAGGGATTTGGTCGTGAAATCGACCGGGGATTCCGATTCCTTGTCCTCGATAAAATCCCCGAGATGCGAATCGTCTTCTTCGCCGATAGGGGTCTCGAGCGAAACGGGCTCGAGGGCAATGCGCTGGATTTCGCGGATCCTTTCCGGGGAAAGGGATCCCTCCATCTTCTCGGAAATCTCCTCGGCGGTCGGGTCGCGCCCAAGTTCCTGCACGAGTTGTCGTTGGACCCTCGTCATCTTGTTGATGGTTTCGACCATATGGACAGGAATGCGGATCGTCCTGGCTTGATCGGCGATGGCGCGGGTGATGGCTTGGCGAATCCACCAAGTGGCGTAAGTCGAGAACTTGAAACCTTTCGTGTAATCGAATTTCTCAACGGCCTTGATAAGACCCATGTTCCCTTCCTGGATGAGGTCCAAAAGCTGCATCCCGCGGCCGATGTAATGCTTCGCGATGGAAATGACGAGTCGCAAGTTGGCCGTGATGAGTTTTTCCTTCGCCGCCTTGCCCGCTTCCTTTTCTTCTTCCGTCGCGTCCGGGGCGTTCCCGGCGATGATCGCTTTGGCGAGCTCGGGCTCTTCCTTCGGGCTAAGCAAAGGAACTTTGCTCATTTCCTTGAGGTACATCTTCACGGCGTCGTTGTTCTTCACCTCGCCGATCGACATACGCGAGAGGTCGGCATCGGAAATCTGGGCGACCTCGGCTTCCTCGCTCGAAATGGCTTCTTCGTCGAGCCCGTCGATGTCCTCGTCGTCATTCTGGTCGACATCGGCGGAAAGCTCGTTGAAATCGGCCGGGATCTCTTCCTCGATATCCTTTTCGTCGTCATCGCTCTCGGTTTTGATTCCCGCGGCGCGGAATTTCTCGAGGATGTCCTCGATTTGCTGGTCGGTCAAGCCAAGATGCGTGGTACGATCCCGCAATTCTTCCGCGTCGACGAAGCCTTCCGCTTTCCCACGTTTCATCATGTCGGCCTCGATCTGGGCCAAGGTTTCGAGGGGTTCTTCGTCCTCGTCTCCCACGTCGGGAAGGTCGACAATCGGCTCTTCCGCGGCCTCGAGCGCTTCATCCTCGAACAAGGAATCGTCGAGAAGCGTCTCTTCTTTCTTCGTCTCTTTTTCTTTCGTCGTTTTCTTTGCCATATTTTCTCCTCCTTGCTTTGCAGTGGCTCCACTAGAGCCTGCGCAGCGTTATTTGTTCTTCTCCTTCGCCCATTTCTCGCGGCGTTTCTTCGCCATGACGTTGATTGCTTCAATCGCCGCTTGGCCATCGCCGTTTTCTAGGGCCCTGCTCGCGATCCGCCCCTCCCCGGAGGACTGTTTCTCCTCAGAGATGATTCGGGAGCAATCTTCCATGAGACGCTCGCTATAAGGCAGGGCGTTCGACGCCTTGCCAAGCAGGTTCAGAACGGCCTTTTCGCATTCTTTCGATTCCGGATCGGAATCCGTCCCGATGAAAGCAAGCAAACCGCTGATGTCGACGTCATTTCGGTCCTTCGCGTACTCGAGAATGAAATACACGATCCTTCTCTGAAGGGCGCTATAGACGGGATTTCCCTTTTCCTTGACGTAGTCACGGGCGTCCTGGCTCGAGAGAAGGTAATAGAGGATCGTGTCCTCCGCGTTGGCGAGCCTTCTGGTCAGTCGTTTCAGCATCGGCGCGGAAGCTCTCGGAGCCGTCCCTTTGGAGAAACGGATGGAATCCAAGGGAACGTCCGCCTTTTTGGATGCTTCGTTTTCGACCATGATGCGCAGGGCGCTTTGATCGAAGTGGAGGGCGGCGGAGAGCTTAGCCATGTGGTCTTCGCGCAACACGCCGTCTTCCGAGGCAAGTATCGGCAAAAAGTGCCGTATAATGGCGCTTTTGTCTTCGCTGCTTGAGACGTTTTTGACGCTCAGGTAATACGAGAGCTGAAAATCAAGAGGCTCCAAGAGGGTGGACATCCTTTTGCGCAAGGCTTCCGGGCCGTCGTCCCTCAAAATGTCGTCCGGATCGCGAGGGTCGCCTTGATAGTCGACGACTCGAACGGGCACCTTTTCCTTTGAAAGTTTGCTGAGGGCTTTCATCATACCCATCTCGCCGGCTTGGTCGCCATCGAGGCAAAGCAAGATCTCGGCGTTGAGTTTCCGAAGCATTTCGAGATGTCGGTCCGTGAAAGCCGTGCCCATGAGCGCCACGGCATTCGGGATGCCCGCTTTGCACAAGGCGATGACGTCCATGAAACCTTCAAGAACGTAGCAAGCGCCCTCTCGCCGAGCGCATTCCTTCACGGCATCGTAGTGATAAAGAACGTTGCTTTTGTGGAACAGCTTGGTTTCAGGGCTATTGACGTACTTCCCCGTGGAATCATCTTTTATCAGCTGGCGAGCAGAAAACCCGATGACTTGGCCGTTCTCATCCTTTAGGGCGAACGTGATGCGGCCCGCGTAGCGATCTTTCATCCCGGACTCGCTGACCATGACCGCCCCAATGTCTTCCATGGCTTTGATGGAATGACCCTTCTTCTTCAGAAAGGCAATTGCCTTGCTAGAATCCGCGGGCGCATAGCCGATAAGGAATTCCTCGGCATCGGCAAGGGTCAACCCGCGGGTCTCAAGGTATTCCCGCGCGGCGGCGCCCTCATTCGTCATGAGGGAATAGCGATAGAAGGAATTCAAATCGGAAATGCAGTCCATCAGTTTCCGTTTTTCGGGGTCGACTGTCACTTGGATTCCCTGGGTCAAAGCCGGGTCGTGGAACCCGACAATCTCCGCGGTTTTCCGTACTGCCTCGACAAAAGAACATTTTTCGTATTCTTGGACGAAACGGATGGCGTTTCCACCATGCCCGCAGACGAAACACTTATAGATCTGAAGTTCGACATTGATGGAAAGCGAGGGATCGTGGTCATCGTGAAATGGGCAAACGGCCGCGTAATTCTTTCCTTTTTTAACAAGGCTATTCGGGAGGTAATGCCGCACGACGTCCACGATGTTCGCGGACTTAAGAAGCCGGTCAATCATTTCGCGTTCGAACATAATCCTCCTTTCCTGTTATACAAAGTATACAATTTCTAATAATCTACTAATTAACGCCTAATCTACATTGATGATGGAATCGAGATAGCGGTTGAGATCTTCAATGGCGACTCTCTTCTGTTCCATCGTGTCGCGGTCGCGCACGGTGACCATTTTGTCTTCTTCCGTTTGGAAGTCGACGCAAACGCAGAAAGGGGTGCCGATCTCGTCTTGGCGACGATACCTCTTTCCAATGGATCCTGTTTCGTCATAGATGGCGGAGAAGCGATGGTTGACCTTGTCAAGGACCTCCTTCGCCTGTTCGCCAAGCTTTTTGGACAGCGGCAGGATAGCGACTTGGTACGGGGCGATCGAAGGTTTCAAATGCATGACGATTCTTGTGTCGCCATTGTCGAGAGTTTCCTCTTCGTAAGCATCCGTTGCAACCATAAGGAAGAGGCGATCTAAACCCATGGAAGGCTCGATGCAATAGGGAACATACCTTTCGTTGGTGTCGGGGTCGAAATACGTGAGATCCTGTTTGGAGAATTCTTGATGCCTCTTGAGGTCATAATCGGTCCGGTCAGCCACGCCGAGAATCTCGCCCCAGCCAAGGCCGGGGAAATCGTATTCGACATCCGTCGTCGCCTTCGAATAGAAAGCGAGTTCCGCGGGCTCGTGATCGCGGAAACGGAGATTTTCCGGTTTCACGCCGAGCGCTTCGAGGAATTTCCGGCAATATTCCTTCCAATAATCGAACCACTCGAGATCCGTGCCGGGCTTGCAGAAAAACTCCATCTCGCATTGCTCGAACTCGCGGGTTCGGAACGTGAAATTCCCAGGAGTGATTTCATTGCGAAAGCTTTTGCCGGTGTTGCAAATGCCAAACGGCAATTTCTTCCTCGTAACGCGCTGGACGTTCTTAAAATTCACGAACACGCCTTGCGCCGTTTCGGGACGCAAATAGACGACACTCGAGGCATCTTCCGTCACCCCGATATGGGTCTTGAACATCATGTTGAATTTACGGATCGGCGTGAAATCGCTCTTTCCGCAAACCGGGCATTTCATCCCATGGGTTTTGATGAAATCGTCCATTTGCTCGAACGTCATGCCATCCACATCGGCATCCGGGTATTGCCCCTTGATCAGCTCGTCGGCGCGATGGCGGGCTTTGCAAGCTTTGCAATCGATCATCGGGTCGTTGAAGGTCGAAACGTGTCCCGTGGCTTCCCAAACCTTGGGATTCATGAGAATCGCCGCGTCGATGCCGACGTTGGTCGGGGATTCCTGAACGAATTTTTTCCACCAAAGATTACGAATGTTCTTCTTCATCTCGGAGCCGAGAGGACCGTAATCCCAGGTATTGGAAAGGCCCCCGTAGATTTGGGAACCTTGGAAGACGAACCCAGAGTCTTGAAGGTGGGTCGTAATCGTATCGAACGTGTAATTTTTCGCCATATTTACCTCTTGTCGCAAAAAAGCAAACTACAATTAAAATAATAGGTTGAACCCCTTTTCATACAACCCTATTTAAGGGAACTAGGAATGATATAGAACGTCGAAGGAACGAAGCTTCGTTCCGGTCATCTCATCGATGTACTGAATGAGCTGCCTCGCGACCCGCAAAGCAAAGTCCCGGTCAAGGGAGACTCTGCCGAAATCCGATAGTGGCGCCTTGAAGATATAACGGAGGATTTTCAGAACCATATCCGGGCTCTTTTCCATCGCGGAAGGGTCAAAGCAATGATGGCAAACGAAGCCGCCTTCTTCGTAGGAAACGCCGGAAATCCTTTCCTTGCTGCCGCAGATGACGCATTCGTTGACTTGCAAGCCGATGCCGCAGAGTTCCAGGAAGTGCGCCATTGCGATGAGGGTGGCGGTATAGGGATCCTTGCCGTCATGAATCGCTTGAAGGGCCCCGAAAAACCAAGGATAAGCTTCCGGCGCTTCGTCTTCTTGGACCAAGCGGCTCGCCATCTCGACCAAAAGGGATTCGCATACGCAACTATCAAACGAGTCCGTTTGAAGATAGCTTTGCAAAGGCGAGGCTTCCTTGAGCGTCAAGGTGCCGGAGCCGGATTCCGAGACGGAGAATTCGGAATAAGAAAGCAGCGAGCAACCGGCGGCGTTCTTCCCGCCCATCTTTTTGATTCCGTGCGCGAAAAAGGAAAAGAGTCCTTCCTCGTTGATTGCCGTGACAACCGCGGCGGTTTCTTTTGCATCGGATTGCCGGATGACGATCCCGCGGATTTTCTTGACTTCAGCGGTCGCCATACCCAAGTTCGGCCAAGAGTTTGGGGGAGTTCCTCCAACCGGGCATCACGATGACCTCGATGGTCAGCGCCGTGACGTGGTCGTGCCAGTTACGTTCCATCTCGTGCCTTGCCGCCATCGAGATCTTCTTGATCATTTCCCCACCTTTTCCGATGACGATGGATTTGTGGGCGGCTTTTTCCACGATCAAGGATGCCTCGATATGGTAACCGCCTTTCTCCCGTTTGAAGGAATCGATGCGAACGGCGCTTTGGTGCGGGATTTCTTGCCGAAGAAAATGAAGCATCTTTTCGCGGATCAATTCCTTGGCTTGATATTCGCGGTCTTTGTCCGTCAGCGTTCCCGCCTCAAAAAGCGGATCCCCATCCCAAAGATAAGGCTCGATCGCTTTTTTCACTTCTTTCAAGCCAAAATTGTCCTTGAACGCCGTTTCCAGGATGGGAACATCGGGGAAAGCTTCCTTGATTTTTGCTTCCATATCCCTCGCTTTTTCCACCCGGATCAAGTCAATCTTGTTGAGGACGATGGTTTTGGGGGCCTCGGAGTCGATGGATTTCAGGATCTTGATATCAGACTCGACGCTATCGACCGAACCGTCGATGAGATAGAGGATGGCATCCACGTCGCGAGAGGAGCCGAAAGCGGCCCTTCTCATGTGGGAATCGAGTTTACCGTCCCCGTAATAGATCCCCGGGGTGTCGACGAAAACGATTTGGCGATCTTTTTCGTTAAGGACGCCCATGACAGAGTCTCTCGTCGTTTGGGCTTTTGGGCTCACGATGGAAACCTTTTTGGATAAAAGAGCGTTCAAAAGGGTGCTTTTCCCCGCGTTTGGTTTGCCAAGAATCGCAATGACGCCAACTTTCATAGGTCCTCCTCCGTGAAGGCATGCGGCAAAAGTTCCTCGAGGGTCGTTTCTTCGATATCCCCGTCGAGATTCCCCATGTAAATCGGGGCGTCTTCGGGGAACAATTCGGCAATCACCTGCCTGCAAGCGCCGCATGGGCTGCATTCTCGGCGGGTGTCCGCAACGATGGCCATGGCTTTGAAATCCCTTTTTGTGCAACCGGCCATATAGGCGCAATAGAGGGCGATCCGTTCCGCGCACATCGATAATCCATAAGAGGCGTTCTCGATGTTGGCCCCGTGAAACACCCTTCCGTCTTTCGTCATGACGGCCGCCCCGACGGCGAATTCGGAATACGGGGAATGGGATAACTCCCTAGCTTTGATGGCTTCGCGCATCAATTCTCGATCCAGCATTTATTTCCTTTCCGGAAGCGCGGCTTCCAAGATTTTTTCCTGCAATGGGAACATGATTTTCTCGTCTTCTTCCTTCATGTGGTCGTAGCCAAGCAAATGCAACATCCCATGCACGAAAAGGAAGGAAAGTTCCCTTTCTTTGGAGTTACCAATCTCGGCGGCTTGGCGCAAGGCTTGAGGGACGCAAATGAAGATCTCGCCTAGCATATGGGGGATGGAAAGATCATTCACGATCCTCCCAGTTTCGGTCTTGTCATCGTCGAAGGCGAAAGAGATGACGTCGGTCACGCGGTCTACGGAACGGTAATCCCGATTGATTTCGTGGATTTCTTCATCCCCGACCAAGGAGACATCGATTTCGTAGTTTTCTGGCACGGAAAGCATGGAAAAGCCGATTTCCATCAATCGCTTATAATCTTCTTCGAGATAATCCCATTGAGGGTCGATACGATTTTCGAATTCTAGATTCATTTTTTTCCTTTCTTTTCACCTTTTGCCGCGGACATGCGTTTGGCGATGAGGACCGTGGTGAGTCCCGTAAGCGGGAAGCACGCGAGCATCACGCAAAAAGCAACGGGTTCCCATCCTTTCGCGGCCAAGCCGAGAAGCGAGGCCGACAAGGCGAGGGCAGCCAGTCCGAACAAGGTGTGTACCGTGTAGGAAATCAGGACGTTCCGTGAACGGAGGGAACGATCATCATAAACAGCGAAGCCGACGGGAAGGGACGCACAGAATTGGAAGAGAATCGCGACGACGAACGAAAGGACCCCAAATAAGGGCTGTTTCGGGTCGGACAAAAAGTACGCAATCAGATTGAGAGCAGCACACAAAAGGAAGAATACGGGCACGAAAAACACGTCCATCCAGATGGGTTCCGGTTTGCCGGGGGCCGTCTCGACGGGCTTTTCCAGGATGGTTCCGCTCTTTTTCGGGGCGAAACGCCGGGCGGTCGACGGAACGATTTGGTTGTCGGGCAAAGGTCCAATGCCGCCGAAATCGTTTTGAAACGATATCGCAGCGGCGGTTTCGGGGCCCGATGCCGGTTCGGGATCGGGGGCTAAAGGGCGCAGCGCGTCGACCTTGATTCCGGGGAAGCGATCGAAACAGGCGGGGGCAAAAAGGAGGATCTTTTCGCTTGGGAAGCGATCGGCGATCTTCTCGGAGAGAGCAAACGCCGCGTCTTTCGCCAAGGAAGAAAGATCGCAAAGAACAAACGTTCCTTCCTGACCCAAAGCGGAGGCAAGGGCTTTCAGCGTCCCTTTCGCATCCGCGGCGGCGCGGACGATGACCGGAGGATGGCAGGTCAAATCGACATCCCCATCGAAAAGGGTCCCGAAAAACGGGCTATTCCCATCGCGCGAAAGGTACGAAACGAGGCCGGCCGAATCGTCCCCCGAAAGAAACGACACGCCCTGAATCTCGAACTGAACGAGCAACAAGCGCGGCTCGTCGCCAACGATGGTTAATACGCCGGAGACCATACTTTGTTATTTTAACCTATTTCATAGGTAAAGTGGACTTCCTGTTTTGCTCTTCCGTCCGGAGAATGAGGAAAGCTTGCTCGGCTTTCTTTTTGTCCAAAAAGACGCCTGATGAGGAGAACAAACGGTCCAGTTGCGTCAAAAACAGGAAGATCGCTATGGCCGAACCCATGACGGCATCGAAAGAAAGGGACGAACGCAGCAAGGCAGAGAAAAAGGAAACGGAGAGGGAAAGGACCATCACGAGCATTCCGCGAGCGATGATGTAACGGGAAAGGAGATTCGACCTTCTCTCGATGGAAGAAAGTAACCCGTCGTTTTCCTTCAAGGCAAAATCCGCGGCTTGGAATTCTTCTTCCTCTCTTTCTAGCCTTTTCGTCTCCCACTTTGCGACGGGGACATCGGTTAGCCAAGATACGCAAAGGAGGCATGCGGCGATGAGAACGGCGATCCCAAGGGCGAAATCGCGGACGGCCAAGACCGCCCATGCGCAGAGGATGCCGACGGCCAAAGCGAACCAGCGCAGCGTTTCCCCGAACAGCAAGGAACGGAGGCCAAATAGAAGCCGGAACCGCCTTCGCCTTTCCTTGGGATCCTGAATCGACAGTAAAGACCGATGACGTCGGAAGAAATCCTTGGAAAAGGCCGAAGCGAGGCAAAGGAAAGCCACCAGGCCGGCACATCCCACGCAAAACGAAATTACGGAGTAAATCTTGGGCAAACTCGTTCCAAGCAAGAGACCCCCGAAAGCTAAGGAAACGATCGAAAGGGCGATCAAGGCGAACAAAAGGCCGCGTCCGAAACGGCGGGGGCGAGGCACCTTTGGTTTCGTGACGCCGCGAAAAGGTCCGACGGCAAGGTATACGCCCGAAAAGGAGGCCAGCAAACGCTTTCTTGACACGAGGCAACGCCCTTTCTCCGGATCGATGACGCGGCAAAGAAACGGACCGAACGAGGAACAATAAACCGCGTGCAAGGATCCTTCCTCACCCAGCAGGAGAATACTTTTGCCCGGGTCCCATCCGCGACCCGGAGGAAGGTCGATCCGATAACCCTCCAAAGCAAGCCCATGATTCTCCCCGTAGCGGATCAATTCTGCCAACGAAGGGGCGAGATCCGTGGAATCAGGCTCAGGCAAGTAACGAAAGCCGTCATCGTGGGCAGCGTCGATCAAGGCGTTTTTGACGGAAGCGATCCCGCATCCGTGTTTCGTGGTTTGGTAAGCGATTTTCGGTTTCACATTGTATTTATACCCAAACCGCTCCCGTTTTTTCCCGGAAACGAAAAAACGCCAATCCTTTTTAAGGGCTTGGCGATTTTGACAAACAGGGTGTTTAGGACCTTTTCGCCTCTTCCATGATGGCGACGGAAGCGGAACATCCGATCCGGGAAGCCCCGGCTTCGATCATCTCCTGGGCCTCTGCCAGGCTATGGATTCCGCCGCTAGCCTTGACGCCCATCGTCTCTCCGACGGTTTGCCTCATGAGGGAGACCGCGTGAGCCGAAGCCCCTCCGGTTTTGTGGAAACCGGTGCTCGTTTTGACGTAGTCAGCCTTCGCGGCCATTGCAGCTTTGCAGCATCCGATGATTTCATCATCCGAAAGAGCGCTGGATTCGATGATGACCTTAAGCAGGGCTTCGCGAGAGGCTTGCTTGACTTTCGCGATTTCTTCCTGAATGTAAGCGAAATCCTTTTCCTTGGCTTTCCCGATGTTGATGACCATGTCGACTTCATCGGCCCCTTCATCCACCGCGAGCGCGGCTTCCATGGCCTTCACGGCAGGCTCGTTGGCCCCGAGCGGGAAACCGATGACGGTGCAAACCTTCACATCGCTTCCGGCGAGTTTGCCGGCAGCCAGGGGAACAAAGACGGGATTCACGCAGACGGATGCGAAATGGTATTCAAGGGCTTCGTCGCAAAGCTTCAAGACTTGATCGGAAGTCGCCTCCGCCTTGAGCAACGTGTGATCGAAATAACGGTTTAATTCCATAAAATTACCTCGCTTTTAATTATCCCATAACAGAGACAAAAAAACACCCGATACCTTGTGATACCGGGTGTTTTCGAGCTTATTTGTTGTCTTCGTGCTCGACGTGAACGATTTCTTTTCCGCCGTAGAAGCCGCAGTTCGGGCAAACACGGTGGGAGCGAATCATCGCGCCGCAGTGCGGGCAAGTGATGAGACCGGTGACCTCGAGTTTGAAATGGGAACGGCGAAGACGCTTCGCGGTTTTGCTGGTGCGACGTTGTGGGACAGCCATGGTAAATCCTCCTTTGGAACGTGGAAATTATACCGAGATTGAGAAGCCCCGCAATCTTTTTTGTTGAACAATGTAAAAAATAGAACGGTTTTAATCAGATTTTATCGAAGGAATATAGAGGATTTCTTTCCACTGGCCATGAAGGGGTTCTTCCGAAGGGAAGGCCACCTTCAAATAGTTGGAGGTGTGTCCCCAAGCGATTCGCTTCTCTGCGTCATAATCCTCGAAAAGGACTGGGAGGGTTCGCCCAAAAAAACGGGATTCATAGGAATCGCGAAGTTCCCTAGACAAGTTCAGCAGTTCCTTGACCCTATTCTTCTTCGTGGTCGGATCGAGATCCTTAAGTCTTGAGGCTGCCGTCCCGGGCCTCGACGAATAGGGGAAGACGTGAATCTCGGCAAATGCCGCCCGACGGCAAAAATCCTTCGTTTCTTCCCATTCTTCTTCCGTTTCGCCAGGAAAACCCGCGATGACATCGGTCGTAATGGCGATATCCGGCCGGACAGTTCGAATCGCGGCGAGTTTCGTCAAGAAGTCATCCGTGGTGTAATGACGTTTCATGCGCTGCAAAACGCCTTGGCTGCCGGATTGGAGAGGGATGTGGAGATGGTCTGCGATGCGCGGCTCCCTCGCCATCAAAGAAAGCAAATGATCGTCGATTTCCGATTCCTCAATGGAAGAAATGCGCAAACGGGGCAAAGCGGGGCACTTATTCAAGATTGCCTCGATTAGGTCCGCGAGACGGAAAGAACCGTCGGCCAGATCTTTTCCGTATGCCCCGATATGGATACCCGTGATGATAATCTCTTGATATCCCGAGGAAGTTAGAGCCATCGCCTCTTCTATGACGGCACGCGGATCGCGGCTCCTCGAATTCCCCCGCAAGAAAGGAATCAAGCAGTAACTGCAAAAGTTATCGCAACCATCCTGAACCTTGAGATAGGCTCTGGCGTTTTCGCAAAAAGCGGTTGCGCCAAGTTCTTCATAAGTCTCGCGCCGAATGCTTGGTGAGATTTCAACTATCGGTTTTCTTTCAGCAGAAAAACGATCGATTAAGGTCAGTATCGCGGACCTGGAAGCGGCACCAAGGACAATGTCGGCTCCGAGTTGAATCGCTTGCTCCGCATGGGTTTGGGAATAGCAGCCCATAACAACTAAGATGGCATTCGGGTTTCTTTTTCGAAACGATGAAATATGCTGTCTGGATTTTTGATCTGCCTTTCCTGTTACGGAGCAGGTATTGAGCACGATGACACCCGCGTTTTCCAAAACGTCCGTGGGCCGAAATCCCCCCGTTTCAAGGATGGTTCCCACAGCAGCGGTTTCGTATGAATTAACCTTGCAACCAAGGCTATGAACAAAATACAAATTAGTCACCTGAGTGTTTCTCCATCCTTTTATAAAGGCTCGTTTCTTTCGAATTAATTTTGTTAATAATAGTACTAGAAATTAACTTATTTTCCACTAGCCAATAGATCATCTCTTCCTTGTTGAAACTTAGATAAGCTTTCGCTACGGGAAGGAGTCTTTCAATCATGTGATTGGTGTTTCTCCTCGCGATTCCTTTATCGAAAAGACAGATCTGGTTTTCCAGTCTCCCCTGGGAATTCACGAAGTAAACCGAAAAGGAATCATAGTCATAAAAAGCTTTGATATTTTCATTCTCGGCAATGGGTATGAGTTTCGTAAAATACGAATCGAAAATCTGGTTTCCGTAAACATCGAACGTATCAATGATCAGGGGGTTGAACGTGGTCAGGAGAAGCTTGTAATTCTCATCCAGAAGTTTGGGAAGGTTCTTGTCGTATATTTCGTTAATGGAACGAGACAAGATGGGAACGTAAACTCTCCGAGAGCCATCCTCCAAGCAGGGTAACCTTTTAGCGAAACCGCGTGTTTTTTCCACAGCAATTGAAATCGGGTCTTGTTCTTGTTTTTTCCTCGCCTCTTTGATCGCTCGAATAAATTCTTCTTCTATTTCCGTTTTATTATGAAGCGCACGAATCAAGATATTAGCTCGGATGATGTCGAAAGGCTTTGCAGCTTTGGCAAAACGAGCTAGGGAAGGATAATCAAGGAGAACGCCAGAATAGGTCAAGAAAAAGCGCATTTCATCGCTTCTTTGAAAGGGGGTTCCCCTTTGCTGCCTTTGGAGAGTCGCGAAAAGGTCCATGGTTATTCTTTCCCCTCCACATAAGCGGAGACGACGCTTGCACAATACAAGGCCGCGGTTTCAGCCCTGAGAATCCGTTTTCCGAGGGAAACGGGAAGAAAACCCGCGTCCTTGAGCGCCTTGGCTTCCCCGTCCGAAAAGCCCCCTTCTGGCCCAATCACGATGAGAATCGAAGAAAGATCACGTCCTTTTAGGGTTTCCCATAAAGAAGTGCCTTTCAAAGCTTCGCTTTCGTAAGCGAAAAGCTTCACTGCTTCATTTCTCGCCAAAAGGCTGGAGAAGGAACAATACGGGGAAACGGAAGGGATCTTCCCGCGTCGACATTGTTTTGCACTCTCTTGGGCAACCCTTCGAAGGCGAATCAGTTTTCCATCTTCCGGATCTTTCGGCCTCACGACGGTTCTCGCGGAAAGGAATGGGACGAACGAGGAAACGCCGAGCTCGGTGCCTTTTTGGACAATGAATTCGTTGTGGTCGCCTTTCAAGGTGCCAAAAGCAAGGGTCACCGCGACCGAGAGTTCGCGTGGCGAAACGGCCTGACCCAAGACGGACAATCGCAAAGGATCCAAAGAATCCACGTGGCAACGGAATACATCCTCGCCATCGCCGACTTCAATTTCCTCGCCAAGTTCAGCCCTTTTGACATGCAAAAGATGGTGTACCTCTTCTTCGGGAAGAATGACGAGGCCATTTTGGACGGAACCGAAGTAATGCTGCATCAGCGCAAAAACTCCCCTTCGCCATCCTTGATGTTATCGAGGCGCGAATACACGATTGAAAAAACGATATGGAAAAGCCACACGGCGAAAAACGGGACAAGGAAGGACCAAACGGTCTGGGAAAGCAAGAAAAAGGCAGGAATCCCAGCGCCCGCTACGATCAAGATGGTCATGACAAGCGAAATCCAACCGGCCTTGGGTTTTTTCACGTAAAACCATGGAATCCCTAGATAACCGAGAAAAACGCCTAGAATCGTCATGGTTTTGAGCGATTTGGTCCTCGGAAGCTCCGTCGGTTCCATCTGCTTTACGCACGCGGTGACGTCCATTGTTTCGTAGTTGGTCGGTATCGGGTTCTTTTGCCCGCAATAGGGGCAAATATCGTAATCACTTTTTGTGATTTCGCGGTTGCAATTTTTGCAATTTGGCATGTTACCTATTATAGGCCTTCCTCTCGAAAGGCTTAAGCCCTTTCCAATGAAAAAAACCTGAGAACCTCGCGGTCTCAGGCTTTGAATTTCGATTTCCACTTATCGTAGGAACCATCGCCCTTGGACGTCTGGCTTCGGAATTCCTCGAGCAAAGCGCGTTGTGCTTTGCTGAGTTTCGTCGGCGTTGTCACCTTGATGTGGATGAATTCGTCCCCCGGTTTCTTCGTACGCAGGTCCTGAACGCCCCGGTCGCGGATCTTGAGAACCTCATTTGGCTGGGTCCCTTCCGGGATTTTAACAGAAACTTCCCCATAGACCGTCGGGACATCGATGGTGCACCCGAGGGCGCAATCAACGAACGAAAGCGGGATATCGAGATGGATATCGTTCCCGTCACGCCGGAAATCGGGATGCGGATCGACGATGATTTCAACATAGAGGTCACCGTTAGGTCCTCCGTTGATGCCGCGCCCGCCCTTTCCGGAAAGCCGGATCTGCTGGCCGTTATTGATGCCGGCGGGAACGTTGACGGTCAAATCCTTGCGAACGCGGGAATAGCCCTTGCCTCCGCAAACGGAACACGTCTTCTTGACGATTTTCCCGTTTCCGCCGCAATGCGGACAGGACACGCGGCTTTGCATGGTCCCGAAAATCGTGCGTTGCTCCTTGGTGACGTAGCCCCGTCCCCCGCAATAGGGGCACGAAGCCAAATCCGAGGGAGAATCGGCCCCGGTACCGCCGCAATGGGAGCACGGCTCGTCGTAAGAAACGGGGATCGTGATTTTCTTTCCGCGGATGGCGTCCATGAAGGAAACGCGATAACGGGTAAGGTTGTCTTGTCCCTTCATCGGCCCGGTCTGGGCCGAGGACCTCTGCGGACCGCCTCCGAAGAAACTCGAGAAAATGTCATTCAAATCGACATCCCCGAACCCTTGGGAGGAGAAACCGGACCCGAAGGGGCCGGCTCCGCCTGTGGAACCGCCTTGCTCAAACGCGGCATGCCCGAAGCGATCATAGGCGCTGCGCTTTTGATCGTCGCTCAAGCAGTCGTAAGCTTCTTGCACTTCTTTGAATTTTTCCGGAGCATCCGGATCGTGGTTGATGTCGGGATGGTATTTTTTGGCGAGTTTGCGATAGGCGCTCTTGATTTCGTCCTTGGTCGCCGATTTCGCGACGCCCAGGACTTCGTAGTAATCTCTTTTCTCTGCCATGGAATCCTCCTTTCCCTAAAGAACGCGCATAACGGCGCCGATGGAGGCGCCGTTATGGAACAGGTTTCGATTACTTCTTGTCGGTGAAGTCCGCGTCGACGACATCATCCGCCGTCTCGTTTCCTTCGCCTTTGGCGTTTGCGGCGCCATTCGGTTGGGAACCGGCGCCTTGCTGGGCCTGGTAAGCCTGATTCGCCGCGTCTTCAAGACGACCGACGATCTCGCGAAGCTTTTCGATGTCGTTGCTTGCCAACGCGCCGCTCGCCTCATCGCGCAGGGCGGTGAGTTGCTGCTTTTGGTCCTCGGGAATCTTGTCGCCTTGTTCTTGGAGGGTGCGGTTGATCTGGTCGACGTAGGACTGGGCCTTGTTCTTGACCTCGATATCGCCTTTCCTCTTCTCGTCTTCGGCTTTATGCTCTTCGGCTTCTTTGATCATGCGATCGATGTCCTCTTTGGAAAGGCCATTGCTGTTTTGGATCGTGATGTCGGCGGTCTTCTGGGTGTCGAGGTCCTTGGCGCTGACCTTGACGATGCCATTGACGTCGATCGAGAACTTGACCTCAATGCGCGGCGTTCCACGGGGAGCCGGGCGGATGCCGGAAAGCTGGAAGTGGCCGAGCAATTTGTTGTCGTGGGCCATCGGGCGCTCGCCTTGGTAGACCATGATGTCAACCGCCGGCTGATTGTCTTCCGCGGTCGAGAAGACTTGGGATTTTTCCGTCGGGATCGTGGTATTGCGGGTGATGAGCGGAGTCATGACGCCACCGAGGGTCTCGATGCCGAGGGTAAGGGGCGTGACGTCCAGCAAGACGACGTCTTTGACATCGCCGGCGATGATGGCGCCTTGGACGGCGGCACCGGCGGAAACCGCCTCATCCGGGTTGACGGAAAGGTTGATGGAATGGCCAGTGACCGATTTCACCATCTCCTGGACGGCCGGCATGCGGGTGGAACCACCGATCATGAGGATCTCATTGATGTCAGAGTAAGAGAGATGGGCATCGCTCATCGCTTTCTGCATCGGGGCTTTGCAGCGCTCGAGAAGCGGACGGGTGAGTTCTTGGAACTTGGCGCGGCTAAGGGTGGTCTCGAAGTTGATCGGGCCATTCGCGCTCATGCCGATGAACGGGAGAGAAATCGTGGTCTCGAGGGAGCTCGAAAGCTCGATCTTAGCGCGTTCGGCCGCATCCACGAAGCGTTGACGGGCCATCTTGTCGGTGAGGGACACGCCGGTTTCAATCTGAATTTGGGATTGGATCCAATCGGCGATCACGTGGTCCCAATCGTCGCCGCCAAGGAGGGTATCGCCGGAAGTCGAGAGGACTTCGAAGGTGCCGTCGCCGATTTCGAGGACCGAAACGTCGAGGGTGCCGCCGCCGAGGTCGAAGACGAGGACTTTCTCGTTCTTCTCGCTATCAACGCCATAGGCAAGGCAAGCCGCAGTCGGTTCGTTGATGATGCGAACGACTTCGAGCCCCGCGATGGTGCCGGCGTCCTTCGTGGCTTGACGCTGGGCGTCGTTGAAATAAGCGGGGACGGTGATGACGGCCTTTTTGACCGGCTGGCCGAGGTTCTTCTCGGCATAAGACTTCATGTAAGCGAGGACTTTCGAGGAAATCTCTTGCGGGGTGAAATCCTTGTTGACGCAGTTGATGTGGAACTTTTCGGAGCTCCCCATTTTCCTTTTCGCACTCGAAACGGTGTCCGGGTTGGTGATCGCCTGGCGCTTCGCGGCGTTGCCGACGATTTCCTCGCCACTAGCTTTGAAGGCGACGACGGAAGGGGTCGTGTTCGTGCCTTCGGGATTCGGGATGACTTTGACTTTGCCGTCCGCCTGCATATAAGAAATGACGGAGTTGGTCGTACCAAGGTCAATACCGACAATAACTTCTTTTGCCATATTTCATGTTCTCCTTTATCACGCTTTCGCGCTTTGTTTTTGATTATCCGCAGTTTCGGGAGCTTTTTCCTCCGAGGCTTTCTGCGGGGCCTTCGCCACGTAAACCATGGCGGCCCGGATCATGCGATCGTGAAGCTTGTAGCCTTTTGCGGCAACGCGCACGACCTTGCCGGGAGCAACGTCCTCGGTTTCGGTCATTTCGACCGCGTGCATCGTGTTTTCGTTGTAATCGTCTCCGACTTTCGGGCAAATCTCGGTGACGCCTTCGTTTGTGAGCGAATCGACGATTTGGTTGTAGATATAGGTGAATCCGATTTGATAATTCATGGATTCCTTCGTCGGGGCCGGCATCTCGAGAGCCATGTGGAAGCTATCGAGGGCGGGGAGTAGGTTTTCCAGGAATCCCTCGGCGCGATAGCGGATCGCGGAGCGGGATTCTTCCTCGAGGGAGCGACGAAGGTTTTGGGTGTCGGCGAAGGCTTTGTAATACTCGTTTTTCCAATGATCGCGATCGGCTAGCGCCTTCGCGAGCTCGGCTTTTACCTGCTCGGTTTCGGCTTCGGCTTTCTCGAGCTTGGCGCGGGAGACCTTCTTTCCGTTATCCGCTTCCTTTTCGTCGTTTTCTATGCTTTCGGGGTTCCGTTTTTCCTCTGGGGACATTCTTCTGATTCTCCTTTCTCTCCGATTTGGCTGAAGTAATCATCGAGCGTTTCGCTGACGTATTGAAGCATGGAGACCGCCAAATCGTAGTCCATGCGGGAAGGGCCGACGAGATTCAAGGTCGTGTTCTGCCCGTCTGGCGTTTTCACTTGCGCACTCAGGATGGCCATTTCCCCGAGATCCGGATTGTCGGAAATGCTCATCTTGACGCCATCCCCGGAAGGACTCGCGCCTTCCAAGGCCTTTCGCATCGCTTCCGGGTCGTCGATGAGTTCGAGGACCTTGCGAAGCTTTTTTGCGTCTTCGGCGAATTCCGGCTGGTCGAGCAAGTTCTCTTTCCCATAGAGATTCATGCGATTGCCGGCGAAATTGAGGAAGGCGGCGATCAAGGCTTGATACACGGCGTCTTGCCCGATCAAGTAATCTTTGATGGCCGGTTGCATGGCCCGCATCTTCGGCACGAGGTCGGCGACGGGGGTTCCGGAGAGACGCTCGTTCAAGACCGAAACGGCCTTGACGACGTCCTGCACATTGCGCCCGTCTTGGATCAGGAAGGTTTTGTTCTCGACATACCCTTGGTCGGTGACGAATACCGCGGTGGCGGTATGGGGGCCGATGGGGATGACTTGGACGGAAACGAGACGTTCTTCCTCGACTTTCGGGCCGAGCACCACGGAAGCGAGGTTCGTCATGTTGCTGAGAATCTCGCAGCTTTCCCGGATGATTTCCTCGACGGATTTGCTGCGTTGTTCCAAGACGGATTCCAAGGCATAGCGGACATTTTCATCAAACCTCTTCTGACGAAGATTATTGACGTAGTATTCGTATCCTCTCGCCGAGGGAACACGTCCCGCGGAAGTGTGCGGTTTTTCAAGGAAACCGTCCTTTTCCAGAGCGAGCATCTCGTTTCGAATCGTGGCGGACGAGACATCCAAGCCGTATTTCTCGATAAGGGTTTTGCTCCCGACCGGTTTCGCGGTCTTGATGAACTCTTCGACGATCAGTTTCAGGATTTGATCGCGTCTCGTCATGGTTCCTCCTTCCTAGCAGTCATTCTTTCTGAGTGCTAGGGAAATTATAAGCCTCTTGTTAGCACTGTCAACATGGGATTGCTAAATCTTTTCGATTCCGTTATGTTTCCGGGAAGAGATCGACGAGGACGGAATCCAAAAGGAGCAAGCCACGGTCCGTGCAAGCCCATCGGTCATTCGTGGCGACAAGAAGCCCGCGTTCTTGGAGCGCCGCCGCTTTGGGGCACTTTTCAAGAAAGGACGAATGGAACCGCTTTTCAAAATCGATTTCTCGAAACCCTTCTTCCAAGCGAAGGTTCGTCAGCAAAAAATAACGAAGGTCGTCGTCCTTGCTCACGACCTCTTCCGTCTCTCTCTTGCGCGCGTTCTTTATATATAAAGGGAGGGAGCGGACGTTCGTGTAGCGGACCCCGCCAACGTAACCGGAAGCCCCAAGGCCCGCCCCATAGTATTCCTCGTCCTTCCAATACGTTCGATTGTGTCGGCTTTCCGAACCTTTGAGGGCGAAATTCGAGACCTCGTATCGGCGATACCCTTTCTTTCGAAGCACGTCCAAAATCGCCTCGTACATATCCGCCTGCACGTCCTGAGATGCCTCTTGGTATCCCCTCACCCCAAGAATGCTGCCCGATTCCAGAATCAACGAATAGGTCGAGATGTGAGGGACCCCAAGGCCCGAAAAAGCCAAAAGATCTCGTTCGAATTCCTCGGGCGTTTCCCCGGGCAAGGCGTACATGAAATCGACATTCACGTTAGCGATGCCCGCCCGCGCGAGCATTTGCAGGCATTCCCGGACGTTTTCAGGGGTGTGGTGACGCCTCAAAAGAGCCAAAAGCCGAGGAGAGAACGTCTGCACCCCAAGGGAAACGCGGTTCACTCCGTTTCGCGCCATGATGGCAACTTTTTCCGCGGAAAGACTATCGGGATTCGCCTCGACCGTAAATTCCCCGCCCGGCCCAAGCAACGGCGCGAGGCGTTGGAGCAGCGACGTGAAAAGGGGGTCTGCTAAAGAAGTCGGCGTCCCGCCGCCCACATAAAGGGTTTCGAGGGAGTTTGGAACGATGCGAAAGGAATCGATTTCATCAAAAAGGGCCGGGATATACTCCCTGGCCCATGGTTCTCGGTAAATGAGTTTGCAAAAATCGCAATAGGAGCATATGTCCCGGCAAAAAGGAACGTGTACGTAGAGAGATCGTGGCAACGAAGGCATCTTACTTCTTCTTGTTGCTGTCCTCGTACTCTTGCATCGCCGTTTTCGCTTCGTTATCTTCGACGGGCTGGAGGATGCGGTCCAGCTCTTCTTGGGCGACTTCCTTGTCGGATTTCGGCTTGTCCTGATTCTGGAATGGCTTCACGTGCTTCTTCACGAGAATGACCGCGAGGACGATGACGCCGAAGACGGCGACGATGATGACGGGCGTTAGCCAGCCCATGCTGTCAGCGAATACAATCATGCTTTTTCTCCTTGTTTGATCGGGGTGTAAACGAATTTGTTCTTGAATTTGAGTTTGCGGTAGAAGCCTTCTTTCGCGAGGTTATCCATGCTGGTCCGCGCGGTCTCGTACACGCAGCGCGCATGCTTCTTGTAATCCTGAATCGTGTAGAAGGAACCGACCGTGCAGTGGGAGGCGAAGAACAGGGCTTGGGGTTTCCGAATGTTCGGGTTCGTCTCGAGAATATAACGCGCGGTTTCCCGGATTTCCTTGTCCGAGAGCGGGCTTTTGGGGGGATTGAGGGCAAGCTGGCCAACCGATTCGGCTGGGAAGGTGGGCACTTCCGGGACCCGCTTTTCTTTTTCTTCGGGAAGAGAGGTTTCTTCGGGTTTTGGAAGAACGGGCTGAGGGGGCGTTTCCTCGTGAGGGGATCCGGTCTCCTCCGGCTTTCTTTCGTCGTCCTTTTCCGCGGATTCCTGGGATGGTCCGATATCCGATGGGGTCAGGCGGTTCCTCTCCTCGTCGAGAACGAGGCGAACGGTTCGCGTCGCCACGTCAAGAAGGGAGGAAAGTGCGAGGGTCATCTGCTCGATGCCATAGCAAACGAAGTATGTAATGTCGCTGTAAAGCTGGACGGAATCACAGATATCTTTCTTTTTGTCGCTTTTCCTCATCAAATTCTCGAGGGGGAGGAAAGCCATGGCCTTCCCATAGCCTTGATTTGCGAGGTAAGCCTTGGCGGCGAGAGAGGCAATCAAATCGTTATGGGAGTCGAATGGTTTGAGGTAGGCGACGAAATAGGCGACGAGGAAGGCCTTAGCGATCACAGGGATGTTCTCGCGCTCCACCGAGGCGAAAAGGTCGTTCATCTTGCTCTCGATCAAGCGCCAAGGGCATTCTTCGACGATCTCGCTCGCCGTGTTCGTCATGAAACGGGATCGGCTGTTCTTCTCGCGGTAAAAGGAAACGAGTTCGACATTCCCGTTAAGTTTCCCCAAAAGGGAAGCGAACAAGCTTTCTCCGAAAGCCGGGGCTCGGCCATCGAGCAAAGAATCCAAAAAAGCAAGGTGGCCAAGGATCGGAGCATGCTCAAGGTCGTTTTCGCGATACATCCCCGTCAACATGGCTTTCAGGGTAAGTTCGGGAATGTCTTTGCCTTCGAGGAGGCAAGAGGTCTTCAAGAGGGGAAGGAAGGATTCTTTCCGAAACGCTTCCAAGAACCCAGCCTCCGACAGGAACCCGTCGATGCGCTCCGAAAACGTCTTGAGAAGCTCGGCAAAAGCCTGCATCTTCTGCGCGATCGCAGGGCTCAAGGTCAAAGAAAAGCAGTGATTGTTGATGTCACGAAGGACAAGCTGTTTCGCGTGCTGCTTCCGATATTCGGAGATGTAGCGCCAATGATAATCGACGAGGGAGGTTTTGAAATAAACCTTGACGTCGTTCGGGGTCATGTAACGCTCATCGGTGCAAACGATGCTGGTTTCTTTTAGAGAGTTGGCCATAGGTTCCCTTTTGATTATAGGAAATACGGGCTTTGATTCAACCGAAAAACTACTATTTCGATGGATTATTTCGCGTCGTCATCGATGGAAAGAACCGTCATGAAGGCTTCCTGGGGAATCTCAACGGATCCGACGGCTTTCATGCGCTTTTTGCCTTCTTTTTGCTTCTCGAGCAATTTCTTCTTTCGCGAAATATCCCCGCCATAGCATTTGGCCAAGACGTCTTTCCTCATGGATTTGATATCGGCCCTAGCGATGACCTTTCCGTTTATCGCGGCCTGAACGGGAACCTCAAATTGTTGCCGCGGGATGACGGTCTTAAGCTTAGAAACGAGGGCAAGACCACGAGAGTACGCGTTGGGTCGATAGACGATGGAAGAAAGGGCGTCGACGACATCGCCGTTCAAAAGAATGTCCATCTTGCAAAGCTCGCTTTTTCGATATTCGAGGAACTCGTAATCCAAAGAGGCATAGCCTTTCGTGGAAGATTTGAGACGATCGAAGAAATTGTAAATGATCTCGCTCAAGGGCAATTCGTAAACAAGGATATTTCGCGAATCATCGAAAACCTGCATGTCCTTGAAGACCCCGCGCCTGTTTTGGCAGAGTTGCATGATGGCGCCGACATATTCCTTCGGCGACATGATTTGGGCCGTGACGAACGGCTCTTGGATTTCCGCGGTTTTCGAAGGTTCTGGCAATTCCGAGGGGTTGTCGATCATAATGACTTCCCCATTGGTCTTGACCACCCGATAAATGACGCTCGGCGCGGTCAAAATCAAATCGAGGCCGTATTCCCTCTCCAAGCGCTCCTGGACGACATCCATGTGGAGCAACCCGAGGAAACCGCAACGGAACCCAAAACCGAGGGCTTGGGATGTTTCGGGCTCGAAAACCAAGGAAGCATCGTTCAAAGAGAGTTTTTCCAGGGCGTCCTTTAGAGAGGAATACTCTTTGGAATCGACGGGGTAAAGGCCGCAATAAACCATCGGGTTGATTTTGCGATAGCCAGGCAAGGGAAGGGGTGTTGGATTGGAAGCCGAGGTGACGGTTTCGCCCGGGTGGACATCTCGGATGTCCTTAATCTGAGCGGCAAGCCACCCGACCTCCCCGGCATCGAGGGATTTCGTCTTCACTTCGGAAGGGGTGCGGATGCCGAGCTCGGTTACTTGGTATTCCATCCCGGCTTGCATGAGGCGAATCGTGTCCCCGGGCTTGACGCTGCCCTCGAAGACGCGAAGCAAAACGACGACGCCACGATAGGAATCGTAATAACTGTCGAAAATCAAGGCTTTCAGGGGAGCGTCGCTCTTCCCTTTCGGAGCAGGGATGTCCCGGACGATTTTCTCCAAAACTTCCGGAACGCCAAAGCCCGTCTTGGCGGACACATCGCAGGCTTCGCTACAATCGACGCCAATCCGATTTTCGATGTCGTCCTTGACGCGATCTGGCATGGCGGAAGGCAAATCGACTTTGTTGATTACGGGGAGCAAGTATAGATCGTTATCGACCGCGAGATAGACGTTGGCGAGCGTTTGGGCCTGGACCCCCTGGGTCGCGTCGACCACGAGCAAGGCGCCTTCGCAAGCGGCGAGGGAGCGGCTGACTTCATAGGAAAAGTCGACATGCCCCGGGGTATCGATCAAGTTGAAAATGTACTTCTCCCCGTTTTTCGCGGTGTAAGAAACCGTGACGGCGTTCAATTTGATCGTTATGCCTCGTTCCCTTTCTAGGTCGAGAGAATCGAGCAATTGTTCTTTCATATCGCGTTTGTCGACGGTCCCGGTCAATTCCAAAATGCGATCCGCGAGGGTCGATTTGCCGTGGTCGATGTGGGCGATGATGCTGAAGTTTCGGATGTGGGAAGGGTCAAATGCCATATTAACGGGTGTGATTATACCTTATCCCTCTTTCTTCTTGTAGAAGGAAGAAAGGGCAAAAGAAACCTCATCCGGGGAAAACACCGGCTCGAGTTGGGGCCAAAGGCGGCGGAGGCTCGGCGCGTAATCGCCCCGGAGGAAGCGATCGTCGATCAAAAGGGCGGCGCCGACGTCGGATTCCGAACGGATGACCCTTCCGACCGCCTGGGTTACTTTGTTGAGACCCGGATAGCGATAGGCGAAATCGAACCCGTCTTCCCCGCGTTCCTCGTAATAAGCACGAATCCGATCGTTTTCGTAACAAACCATGGGGAGCCCGACCCCGACGACCGCGACGCCGATGAGACGGTCTTCCTGCAAATCGATCCCCTCGGAGAAGGCGCCCCCTAGAACGAGCAATCCAACGCTAGTCACTTGGGGATTTGGTTTGAACGTCTCGAGAAATTCTGTCTTCAGTTCTTCCGGCATCTTCTTGTCTTGAACAAGAACATTCGCCTTGGGAAAATCGAGGTAAGGCCTCACACCTTGCAAATATTTGTAGCTCGGGAAGTAAAGGAAATAATTCCCGACTTTCGAGCCGACAAAAGCGGACAAATACCGACCGACCTCCTCATAGGAACGCTCTCGATCCCGGAAGCGAACGCTGACCTTCGGGGCGACGAGAACCTTGAAATTCTCGGGAGGAAAGGGCGAGGGAAGCAATAAATAGGGGTCTTCTTCC
>JAQYPI010000006.1 GCA_028726925.1 Caryophanales bacterium
TCCTTTCAATGCTTGCGTTGGTCCGCAAGGCAATTGTAAGGAGCCTTTTCCGACTGTGCAAAGCTATAAGCTTCACCGAACTCCCCGACTATCGGGGAGTTTTCACTCGCTCGACGTTCCACGTCGGCTCAGACAAAAAAGTTTGACGCAATTTTTCGCGTCAAACTCATTTGATGATGATGGAGCACCCTGCGGGAATCGAACCCGTATATTCGGCTTGGGAAGCCGATGTTCTACCACTGAACTAAGGGTGCGCAAGGACAATTATATACGGATTCCCGGTGGTGTCTACTTTAATTTGACGTAGCGGAGGCCGGTGTTCTTGCAGGATGCGAGCTCGCGGGCGAAGGCCATCGCGTCCTCTTTCTTTTGGAAGGAACGGAGGGGTTCTTTGCCTTTCTCGAAGCGGACCTTGAAGCGCCCTTCAGGGCAGGAAGCGTATTTCTCGAGCAAGTCCTTCACGGGATCGCGAGGCTCGGGGGTTTCGGGCAGGGGCTCTTCTAGGACGGACTCTTCGGTCGCGGCCTCTATGGTCGCGATGCCGTTTTGCCGGGCTTCCTCGGCTTCGATAGCGGCCAAAAGGGTTTCATTTTCTTTCGTCTCCAAGGCGTTCAAAACGAGGAGGAAACGATGCATCGCGATGAAAGGACCAACGAGGATGTCGGCGCCCAAAGTCACCCACAAGATGAAGAACTTGCCCGTGATGCGGGGACGTTCCATCCCCTTTTCTTTCGCGAGTTCCCCGACCGCGGATACGAGTTTGGTCCCAAGGACGAGGGGATAGATGCCAAGGGTCGGGAACCCGAGGAAATAGGCGGCGGCGAAAGAGCCGATCTTCTTCTTGTTCGGGCTATCCTTGGCCATCTCCTCGTATTCTTTCTTGATTCTGCCGAACATCGCGGCCCCGAAGATGCCAAGGGTGATCGCGTTCAAGAAGAAATAAAGGAGGGCGGAACGGTGGGTGTGTTTGAAGGTTTCCATATCGAGAGAATGATATACCCCGAATAAAGAAAAAACCACCTCGCGGTGGTCATGCTTGCTTTCATGGTGGGTGCTACAGGGATCGAACCTGTGACCTCCTGTACGTCAAACAGGTGCTCTCCCAGCTGAGCTAAACACCCATGATGCGTGCAAGCGCCGCCTTTTGACGGCTCGGTAATTATAGGAGAGAGAAAAACCCGTTTCAACTACCAATTTTAAAATTGTGGAAACGGGCGATTCGGTGATCAATCTTCTTTATAGAGAGGAACGAGGGCTTGGCGGTCGACGTCGACGAGGCCGAGGGTCGTGATCTTGAGATGGGGGATGACGGAAAGGCACATGAAGGCCATGAGCATGAACGGCTCGATGTCCGTGGGGACGCCAAGAGTTTGGCTCGCCTTGCGGACCGCCTCGTTTTGGGAAGCGACGACTTCCGCCTTCTCCTCGGACATGATGCCGCCAAGGGGCAAGGGGAGTTCCGCGAGGACGTGACCCCCGTCGACGACGACGAAGCCCCCGCGCATCTTCTTCACGTGATTGACCGCGAAGGCGATATCCTGCTCTCTCATGCCGATCGCGACCACGTTATGGGAATCGTGGGAACAAGATGAGGCGATCGCCCCGCGCTTGAGGCCGATGCCATGGATGAAGCCGATCCCGATGTGACCGGTCGAACGATGACGCTCGACGACCGCGACCTTGAGGATGTCGTTCTTGACGTCGATCCCGTTCCCTTTCGAGAAATCGAGAGGCTGAAACAGGACGTTCGTGAGGAGGCCGCCGGGGACGATATCGATGATGCGGGCGGGCAAGGGGCGTTCCGCGACGAGGAAATCCTCGGCGCGTACCTTCTCGAAATGGATGGTATCGAGCATTCTCTCTCGCAGGAACCCATTGACTTCCCGCATATGGAAGGGGAGGGTTACCTTGTCTTTCACGACGAGGCGGCCATCGAGGTAGACGTCACGGACGTCGACGTTTTCAAGGGAATCGAGGACGAGGATGTCGGCCTTGTAGCCCGGGGCGATGGCCCCAAGGCCCTGCAAACCGAAATGCTGCGCGGCCTGGAGGGATGCCATGCGAATCCCGATGATCGGGTCCTCGCCGAGGCGCACGGCCTTGCGGATGACGTGATCGATGTGGCCGGTTTCGAGCAGATCCTTCGCGTGCTGGTCGTCCGCGACGAGCAAGCAGCGATAGCAATAAGGTTCCTCAAAGAGGCCGATGAGGCCTTCAAGGTTGTGGGCGGTCGTCCCTTCGCGGATCATGACCCACTGGCCTTTCTCGATGCGTTCCTTCGCTTCGGAGAAAGACGAGCATTCATGGTCGTCGTAGATGCCTTTCGCGATGTAGGCATCGAGGTCCTTGCCCCTTAAAAGAGGGGCGTGACCGTTTACGATTTTGCCGTGAGAAAGCGCGGACTTGATCTTCGCGAGGACTTGGACGTCTTCGTGGATTACCCCGGGGTAATTCATCATCTCGGCGAGGCCGAGGACCCGCGGGTTCTCGTACCAGGGCTCGAGATCCCGGGCCCGGAGGATGGCCCCGGATTCGTCAAGGGGGGTGGCTGGGACGCAAGAAGGGAGCATGAAGAATACC
>JAQYPI010000007.1 GCA_028726925.1 Caryophanales bacterium
AGGAGAGGGGGATACTCCAATCGATGTCGAGGAAGGGGAACTGCCTGGACAACTGCATCATGGAGTCGTTCTTCGGGACGATGAAGAACGAGATGTTCTACGGACATGAATCGGAATTCGAAAGCTTCGATTCGTTCAGGCATGCGGTCGACGAGTACATCGCCTGGTACAACGGGACGAGGATCAGATACCAGAAAGGCATGAAAAAATGGATGACCCCCTTGGCTTGTTTCGAGGCAAGCTTCGGTGGACATCCATGCGGAGCGTCGTTATGATGGTTTCAATTCGGTCCAGCAAATTGGGTACACATCATCTTGGCGCCCCTTTTCTTTCGTTTAAAAAAGTCGAAAAAACCATTTTTTGATATTGCACGATTTCTTCTCGGATATTATCATTTAGTCGCGAGGTGGGAAAAAGTGGTAAAAACATTGTTCGGAAAGTTCAACCGCTCTCTGGACGAGAAAGGCCGCTTGCTTATTCCCTCAAAACTCCTTTCTTCGGAAGACAAGGTTCTTTATGTCCTTAGAGGATTTGACGGATGCCTATCGGTTTATCGAGAAGAGGCTTTCGAAAGATTCCTGGAAGGGCTTCAAGCCATGGATTACCGAAACGAGGAACAAAGGGCATATGTTCGCCTTGCAGCGAGTTCGATCAACGAAATGAAGATCGATTCTCATGGACGAATTCTTCTTGGCAAGCAAACGCTGGAAGAATACGCAATCGGCCAAGACGTCACGATCATCGGGGCTCTAGATCACTTCGAAATCTGGGATTCGACGGCCTTCGCCAGCTACCTCATTCGCCACGGCGGCGCGTTTGATCGCTTGGGCATACCTTCGAAAGGAAACCGTTCATGACTTACGAACATGTTCCTGTACTCCTCTGGGAGGCAATCGAGGGATTGTCAATCCGACCGGACGGCATCTATGTGGACTTGACGCTGGGAAGGGGAGGGCATTCTTCGGAAATCCTCAAACGAATCCCGGACGGCAAGCTCTATTGCTTCGATCAAGATCAAGAGGCAATCCGTTGCTCGGGAAGCCGTTTAAGAACAATCGGCGAAAACTTCGAGATGATTGCCTCGAACTTCGAATTCGTGGCAGAGGAATTGGCCAAACGCGGCGTCCGAAAAGTCGACGGGATTCTCGCTGATCTCGGCGTATCGAGCCCTCAGTTGGACGATCCAACGAGAGGATTCTCTTACAAAGAAGAGGAACCGCTTGATATGCGAATGAATCGAGAAAGCCCCCTCACAGCATCGAAGGTTTGCAACGAATATTCTTTCGAGGAATTGGTTCGAATCCTTCGAGAATACGGAGAGGAAAAGGATGCCTACCGAATCGCCAAAGCGATTTGCAGTCGGCGTGCCGAATCGCCTCTTCGGACAACGCTCGATCTCGTCTCATGCGTCAAGGATGCGAAAAACTGGAAAGACCTTTCGAAAAAAGGCCATCCAGCAAAGCAAACCTTCCAGGCGATAAGGATCGAAGTCAACCACGAGGAAAGATCTTTGGAAAGAATGCTGGAGATCGCGCCTTCCCTTCTTGGGCCAGGCGGACGTCTCGCCATTATCAGCTTCATGTCCATCGATGACAGGCTCGTTAAAGAACGCTTCAGGGAATTGTCCGAACAAACGGGTTCCCGCCACGGCCCCATAGAGATGCCGGGCGCCATCCGTCAGCCGGAATTTGCCCTAGTCAATCGGAAACCGATTGTCCCGTCCAGCGAAGAACTGGAGAACAACCGCCGCGCAGCAAGCGCAAAACTACGAATCCTTGCAAAGAAATAAGGCCGGAAAAAACCACCCGCAAGAAAGGAGGCCAACCATGAAAGACAAGTTGATGAAATACGGACATAAAAAAGCGTATTATCGGTTTCGTTCCTTCGGGAAAGCCTTCGCTTTCATAGTGGCCTTGGCTGTGGGGTCCGCTCTTCCCATCTTTGTTGTCGCCAACGCTTCGTCGAAACCTGCCACCGCCCAAGAGGCCGTGGAAACGAGTGACGCCGATCTCGACGTTGTCGAAAGCATCGAAGAGATTAGTTCGTCCCTATAAGCCGTCTTAGCAAGATCTCAACCCCCATTAATTGGGGGTTTTTCGTATTTTTTTGGTAGAAAAATGTGTGCCATTTCCTCTTCTTATTTCTACGACCCTATATTAAAATATAGGCTATGGGTCAAGTAATTGCTTGTTTTGAAGTTTCCAGTAACTCCATTCGCGTGCTCCTAGGAACGGTCGAAAACAATGAACCGGTTGTTTTTTGCACGAATGAAATCGCCATCCCGGGAATCATGGAAAACGGGATGATCAAGGACGAAAGCGCCCTTGTAGCCGCTTTGAGCCAGTTGCACAGAATCGAGGACGAAGCTTCCAGACTATCTATTAACATCACAAATGTTTACGTCCTGCTTCCCTCGTTGGGCTTCCAAGCGTTTCGCGGCAAGAAAACCACCAATACCGTCGGCTCGTCCGTGACGAGCATCGATGTATCCAACGTCCTTTCGCTCTTCCAAAAAGACGCCTTATCGCCTGAAGCTTCTATCATCAACATCATCCCCGAAGAATTCACTCTTGAGGACGGTCAGCGTTTTTTCGAGGCGCCGATCGATAAAGCCAGCCGAACCCTTACCGTCTCCGCCATCGCCCATGTTCTGCCAAAGAGCATCACCGATTCCTTTTACGGATCTTTCCTCAAGGCAGGATTCCGCATCAATCAAACCGCCGTCTCTTCTTATTCGGAAGGTCTTGCCTTGAAGGCGGATTCCTCCATGCCTCAAAGTGCCATCATCGTCAACATGGGAGGAAAGGTCACGAATTTGACGCTGGTCATGAATGGAATGGCCGTTGCCTGCAAGAGCTGTTATGCAGGCAGCGATTCACTCACGGAAGCCCTCGTTCAGGATTTCGCAATCTCAACCGAAACCGCGGAACACCTGAAGATCATGAATGGTTATTCCACCCGAACGAGAGAATTCCAAGCGCCGATTTGGAGAGGTTCTTCCGATAACGATTGCAGGATTTCTCAAAAGGAACTCAACGCTTCGATTTCTCGATTTGCCGAAAAGTACTTTGCAACAATCGGGAGCGGCCTCCGCGCCATCGAGCAAATGGTGCCTGACGCCGCCTCGCTTCCTTTGGTGCTCATCGGTGGAGGATCCATGCTGAATGGCATGCTTTCTTTGGCGAAAAGATACTTCCCTGGCAAACAGGTCATTCGTTATTCCCCGAAAGTCATCGGGGCTCGCTCCCCTCGTTATGTCGGCTTGCTCGGCTTGTTGCTTGCCGCCTCCCGTTCCGAGCACACGCTCGCCGAATCGCAGCAGGGCCTTCCCCGCGTTAGCCGCGCCGTTCCCAAGGAGAAGAAGCCTAAGAGAACATCGTCGCCAGAGGATGACAGCCTTTGACGCTTATAGAATCCCATGAAAGGAACAACGCACATGGATACCATGGACTTAGATAATTACGAACCGGTAATCCGCATTGTCGTAATCGGTTGTGGCGGTGCCGGGAACAACGCTGTGAACCGCATGATCGATGATCGAATCGACAATGTGGAGTTTTACGTTTTCAACACGGACAAACAAGCTTTGGCCACTTCGAAGGCTGCCAATCGAATCGTCTTGGGCGAAAAGGTTACCGATGGGTTGGGCGCCGGTGGCGATCCGTCCGTCGGGAAAGCTGCAGCCGAACAGTCCGAAGACACCATTCGTTCCATCGTCCGCGGCGCGAACATGGTTTTCATCGCAGCGGGGATGGGCGGCGGAACCGGCACGGGCGCTTCCCCGGTCGTGGCGAGGATCGCTAAGGAAGAAGGCGCCCTTACGATTGGGATCGTTACTCGTCCCTTCACCTTCGAAGGCAAGACCAGAATCGCGAACTCCGTCGCTGGATTGAGCGAATTGAAGGATGCCGTTGATTCGATCATCATCGTTTCGAACGACAAACTGCTGATGGCTTCGGGGAATTTGCCGATTTCCCAGGCTTTCTCGGAGAGCGACCGGGTTCTCGCCCAATCGGTAAAGACGGTTGTCGAACTCATTTTGCTCCCCGCGGTGATCAACTTGGATTTCGCGGACGTCAAATCCGTTCTCAAAGACTCCGGCATTGCGCTCATCGGATTCGGGGAAGGGCATGGCGATCACAAAGCGGAAGAAGCGGCCGAGAATGCCATCAACAGCCCTTTGCTTGAAGCTTCCATTTCCGGCGCGCGTAGCGCAATCTGCGCTGTGACGTGTGGATCCGATGTTTCCCTTTACGAAGCGCAAGAATGCGTTCAGAGGATCATCGAGCAAGCCGGAACCAATGTCGATATCAAATTCGGCGTGTCCATCAATCCGCAACTCGGCGATGGCATTTTGGCTTCCGTTATTGCAAGCGATTTCACCGAAGAGTACGACTTCACGTCCATCCCCACGTTCCAGGCGCCGAGTTCGAGGACCATGGTCGGTCTTGGGGTGGATAATATTCGCGAGGAAAAAATCCGCGAAGCAGAAAGGGAAGAAGACAACAACCCGAGCGAAGACTCCGCACTTGCCACGTCCATTCTCCCGGATTTCTTGAAAAACGGCCTGGAATAGTTCTTTGCGAATTGCCATTTTCCTTAAAGGAAACTATTATTATCCCGGCGTGGAAGAAGGCACGATCGACAACGCAATGACAGAGAGCCCTGCTGAAGCTGAGAAAGGGCACGCACCGTCGACCATCACTTCGGAGCCCGTTTCCTGAACAATTAGTAGGGAAATCGCCTGCGGGCGTTATCCGCATAGAGAGTCCCGTTTTTTGCGGCGGGGAAACAAGGTGGTACCGCGCGCCAGAGCGTCCTTGATGGTCTGGCGTTTTTCATTGGAGGACCCATGAATTTAAAAGAAACATTGAAAATGCCTTCGACGGAATTCCCGATGCGTGCGGGGCTTTCTGAAAAAGAGCCGAAAATGGTAGAGGCTTGGCAAACTAGCCACCTTTATCAAAAGATGAACGAAAACCGCATCGATGCGCCCGTGTTCATGCTTCACGATGGCCCGCCTTATGCCAATGGCGACATCCACTGTGGCCACGCCTTGAATCGTTGCTTAAAAGATTTCATCGTTCGTTACAAGAATATGGCCGGCTTCCAAACCCCGTTCATTTTTGGGTGGGATACCCATGGCCTCCCTATCGAGACGCGAGTTACCAAAAGCGGGGTCAATCGCAAGACCACCCCAATTCCTGAATTCAGGAAGATTTGCGAGGATTACGCCAAAAAGCAAGTCGAACATCAAAAAGAACAAATTTTACGTCTTGGCTGTATCGGTGACTTTGATCGGCCGTACTTAACCCTTTTGCCCGAGTTTGAGGCAAGGCAAATTGACGTTTTTGCCGAAATGGCATTAAAAGGGTTGATTTTCAAAGGCGTTAAACCCGTTTACTGGTCCCCTTCAAGCGAATCGGCTCTCGCGGAAGCGGAAGTTGAATACCATGACGTGGAAGCCAAAACGATGTACGTCACGATGGACATCGTGGACGGAAAGGGAATCCTGCCGCCCAATTCCAAGTTCTTGATTTGGACGACCACTCCCTGGACGATACCAGCCAACCAAGCTATCGCGGCGAACCCAAGATTCGAGTATGGACTTTTCGATACGGACAAGGGCACAATCGTCTTCCTTTGCTCCCTTACCAACAAACTCAGCGAGGAAGGTGTTTTCGAATACGCAAACCTTTTAAAAACGTTCAAGGGACAAGAACTGGAAGGCGTGGTTTATGCCCATCCTTTGTATGGCCGCCATTCCCCGCTTATTCTTGCCGATTATGTCACGGAAGAATCTGGCACTGGCCTCGTTCATATCGCGCCCGATCATGGCGTGGACGATTTCAACGCGTGCCTCAAATACGGCATCAAACCTTTCTGCCCCGTGGATGAGAAAGGCTTCATGCATCTTGAGGACGACGATCCTTGCAACGGAAAATTTTACGAGGAAGCCAATGATATCGTCATCGACGAACTGACGAAAAATGGCCATTTATTGAAAGAAATCGACATCGTCCATAGTTATCCTCACGATTGGAGAACGAAGAAGCCGGTCATTTTCCGCGCCACCCCGCAATGGTTCTGTTCCATCGATCCAATCCGTGAGAACCTCCTTTCGGCCATTCACTCCATCAAATGGTATCCAGCTTGGGGCGAAGCCAAAATGATAAACATGATTCGGGATAGAGCCGATTGGTGCATCTCGAGACAACGTGTCTGGGGTGTCCCGATTCCTATTATTTACAACGAGGATGGATCTCCGATCATCGAGCGTCCCGTTTTTGATCATATCCGGGAACTGATCGCTGAGCATGGGTCCAACATCTGGTTTGAACTCTCTGCCAAGGAACTTTTGCCTGATGGTTACAAAAATCCGGCATCGCCGAATGACGGTTTCCGCAAAGAGACCGATATCATGGATGTTTGGTTCGATTCCGGGTCTTCCTGGAACGGGGTTTTGGTCGAAAGGAATTTGAAATATCCCGCGGATCTTTATTTGGAAGGTTCCGACCAATACCGTGGTTGGTTCAACAGTTCCTTGATTGTTTCGATGGCCGTGAATGGCGTCGCGCCTTTCAAGGCGTGTGCTACCCATGGTTGGGTCATGGATGAATCTTGGGCGAAAATGTCGAAATCGGCCGGGAATGGTATCGATCCCAATAAACTGGCTGGCCAGTTCGGTGCGGATATCCTTCGCCTCTGGGCTGCTAGCGTGGACTATCACGCGGACGTGCGTCTTGGGGAGTCCATCATCAAAACCACCACGGACAATTATCGAAAGATCCGCAACACTTTCAAATTTATGCTTGGAAACCTCGCGGGTTTTGATCCCGAAACGGAAATTGGAGAGCTTTCCATGCTCGATCGTTTCATCTTGGCTAAATTGGAGTCGGTGAAAAACAAGGCTGTCTCCTCTTTTGAGAATTATGATTTCCCGGGTGTTGTGAACGCGGTCATCACCTTCCTTTCGAGCGACATGTCTTCTTTCTATTTGGATTACGCGAAAGATATTCTCTATTGCGATGCCGCCGATTCTTCGCGGCGCAAAGCGATTCAAAGCGTCATCTATTCCGTCGCACGCGATGTCTCAAGGCTCCTGACCCCAATCATCCCCTTTACGATGGAAGAAGTTCATTCTTACCTTCCTGGGAAGAAGCGCGAATTCGCGCAGCTCGAGGATATGCCCAAAGAAAGCCATGAATACAGCCCTGTGCTCCTCGACGATTATTCCGCTTTCATGAAACTTAGGGATATCGGCCTCAAAGCATTGGAGGAAGGCCGCGCGAAAGGTCTTTTCGGATCCTCCGTCGACGCGGTTCTTTCGTTGGGCGTCGCGGACGAAAATCTTTTCGAGATTCTTCGCTCAAACAGCGACGAAATGCTCGCGAAGTTCTTCATGGTATCGAAAGTTAACTTGACCACGGCAGAAGAAGATTCCGCTAGCGCCGAAGTTTCGGACGGAGTTCTATGCCCGCGTTGCAGACAAAGGGTCTCGGCACTCGTTGATTGCGAAGGAGAGCAACTTTGCGAACGCTGCGCCGAAGCGTTGGGAGATAATTAAAGGATGAGACTCACCCGACCTCTTAGCTTTAAAGATTCCAAGCGTTTGATTCTTTTTGGCGTTGGCGCTCTTTTGCTCGTTGGCATTGACTTGTTGACCAAGTGGCTTGCAGAAATCTTCTTGGTGGAAGGCGAACTCAATGCGATCATCCCGAATTTTCTGTATTTCACGAAATCCTACAACACGGCGGTTGCGTTCTCCCTCGGCTCCAGCTTGCCTATGCCGGTCGGCCGGGCAATTAACATCACGATTTCCGTGGTTATGAGCGTTGCCATTTTGTGGTATTGGATTTTGAACGATGACCGATTCAACAATTTCCAGCGTTCCATCGCGATGCTTTTGGCGGCAGGGGCTGTTGGGAACCTGATTGATAGGGCATTTTATTGGGAAGCCATCACGGGTTTTGACGGCGTCATCGATTTCATTCAGTTTTATTTGGGGGGAGGTCCTTCGGCGCCTAACAATTTTGTCAATCCTTTCGCGACCTTCAATTTGGCAGACTCCTATCTCACGATCGGAATAATTATGCTCATCGTCCTTATGGTTATTGACATGATCAAAGAATCGAAGAATGGCGGGCTTTCCAAAGATCCGCGTATCAAGGATGCCCCCAAACAAAGCGACGCGGAGAAATCAAACGATGCAGAAGGTCATAATTGAATCGGACTTGCAAGGAAAAAGAGCGGACGAAGCACTTTTTGCCTTGGGCATCGTACCGAGTCGGAGCAAAACCAAACCCTTTTTCAAACAAGGAAAGGTCTTTCTGAACGGCAAAACATGTAAGCCTCATGATTGGCTCAAAGAGGGAGATGTTCTCGAATACGAAACCCCGGAGGTTCAAGAAATCGACTTGCCGGCTCAGGACATTCCGCTGGATATCGTTTTTGAAGACGATGACGTGATCGTCATCAACAAGCCTGCCGGACTCGTCGTCCACCCCGGGAATGGCCACGAAGATCAAACCCTCGTAAACGCCCTCCTCTATCACAACGAATCGCTTTCGGCCGGCTCCGATCCAAAAAGGCCCGGGATCGTGCATCGAATCGACAAGGACACGACGGGTTTGCTCGTATGCGCAAAAAACGATGCTGCTTTCTCATTCCTGGCAGCACAATTAAGCGATCACACGATGCATCGCGAGTATCTCGCTCTCGTCAAAGGAATCATTTTGGAGGACGATGGCAAGATCGACGCGCCGATTGGCCGAAGCAAAAAGAATCCAACGAAAAATGCGATCGATTTAAAAACGGGGAAGGAATCCGTGACCTATTTCCACGTGTTAAAAAGATTCCCGAAAGATGATGTCACGCTCATATCTTGCCGTCTTTTGACGGGGAGAACGCATCAGATTCGGGTGCACATGGAGTACATTGGTCATCCGGTCATCGGTGATCCTTTGTACGGCGAAGGAAATAGAAAGATCGCAAAAGGAGGCCAACTCCTTCATGCGTTCAGACTGACTTTCATTCACCCAAAAACCAAAAAAGAAGTTTCGTTTGAAGCCCCTCTGCCGGATCAATTCGAAAAAATCCTGGAAAGCCTATCTTAAGTCTTGGGAATAGAGTCGCTTATAATTCGCAAAATTTAATTTCGCGAGAGATCCGAGGGTATCGATGCCTTTTTCGCGGACGAGCTCCTCGGCAAATCGATCTACCACAGGTCCCGCTCCCAAGGGTATCGGTCGGCCCAATGCTTGGGACATTTTGTTAATTTCAGACAAAAACGCGTATCTCGCGATGACGGAAGCCAATGCCACGGAGGGATACTTTGATTCGCCCTTCGTTTCAAAGGTAATGTTAGTGGCGACCTCTTTTTCGTTTGAAAGGTACCGGTAATATAAGTCGGAAGGAGCGAATTGGTCTTGGTAGAGTTTGGCTTTGGGGTACTTTTTCGAAAGGTTGAGAAGGCATTGGTTGTGCATCTTGGCCTTGACGGAATTCATGTTCAAACCAGATTGGATAACCTCGTTGTATTTTTGATTTCGCAAAATCAAAAGGGAATGGGGGTAAGACAACGATAGATCGGGCCCAATGGCCATGATCAAAGAATCGTCCATCTTTTTGGAATCGGTCACTCCAAGTTCCTTTAGTTTCTCTTTGTCGTTTTGAGAAACCAAAGCGGCGCAAACGACAACGGGGCCGAAAAAATCGCCTGTTCCCACTTCGTCGCTGCCGATCTGAGGGAAAAACTGGGTTCGCGTCGCTTTTTTCTTTGGAAAAAGGGGAACCATTGGTTTTGCCGTTTGCTCTTTTGAAAACTTGGAAGCTTCTGCTTTAGCATCGATTCCTTGGAAAACGACGCGAACATTTCCTTCCTTGTCTATTTTCTTATATATTGAAATTGTTAAGGTTGGACCCGATGCGAAAAATCGAATATGCGGGGTAGGGCACGGCAAGGATATATTCGAATAAAGGGCGGCGATATAGTCAGCCTCCCGTTCAGTCACGGATAATGAAACGCTGTCCTGCATGAGAGAATGATACCGCTTTTCATCGCTTTGGGAAGATTTATTGAGCGCTCGTTAGAATCCCGTTAAGAATGTATAATTTCCTAGGTATGCAGAATTGTTTTGATGTACTTGAGTGGAACCGGCTGTTGGGTATGGTTGCAAAGAACGCCAGGACTGAGATCGGTCGCAGCCTTTGCCTTGGTTTGTTACCCCTTGAAAAAGACGAATTGTCAAAAGAGATGGTTTATTTGGCCGAAGCGAACGCCGCCTATTTCCTTTCTGGTCGATTCCCAATTGATTGTTCTTCCTGCCTTGAACCAGTTTTAAGACGAGCAGAAAAGGGCGCCGCCCTTTCCGAAGAAGAACTGGAAAGGATTTGCCATGACATCCAACTCATCGCAGATCTCAAACGTTATTTTTCTAAGATGCCAGAAACAATCGGTCTTCAAACGAAATTGAACGCTTTGCAAGATTGTTCCTTCTTGGAAGAAGAAATCCATCGCGTCATCGCTCCCGATCTCTCGATTTTCGATAACGCTTCGCCGAAACTGAAACAGATTAGGGTCACCTTGGCGAGGCTCGAAAAGCAAATCGATGCAACGTTGCTGGATGTCCTTCAGCAAAACAAGGAATTCCTTTCTGGCGACAAAGCCACGTTAAGAAACGGACATTATGTCCTTCCCGTTTCCAACGCTCACAAAAATAAGGTCCGCGGAATCGTTCAAGACGTTTCCGGCTCTGGGGGCACGACTTTCATCGAGCCCGAAAGGTTGGTTCAGCTCAATAACCAGATAACCGTTCTGCGAACGGAAGAAAGGGAAGAGATTCATCGTATCCTGCTGGAATTGTCCCACAAAGTCGGCGGTTCCTCCGATTCGTTGAATGCCGGAAACAAGTTGATTGGTTATCTTGATTTCTTGCAGGCCAAAACCCTTTTCGGGGAAGAAATCCATGGTCATATTGGAACCATTTCTGAGGATCAATCCCTTTTCATTCCCTCGGCAAGACATCCATTGCTGGACCCGGAACGATGCGTTTCGAACGATTTCCGGATTCTTCCAGGGCAGCGGGTCATTATCATTTCCGGCCCAAACGCAGGCGGCAAAACGGTTGCTCTTAAGACGGTTGGCCTGCTTGTTTTGATGTTCAAGGCTGCGCTTCCCCTCCCTTGTCTCGGCGGGGCCATCATCCCGTATTATCGCGAGGTTTTCTTGGATATTGGGGACTCACAATCGATTCAGGACAACCTTTCTACTTTCTCGGGGCACATGGCGAATATCGCATCGATCTTGCGAATCGTGGGAGGAAAAGACCTTGTTTTGCTCGATGAGGTAGGAACGGGAACTAGCCCCCGAGAAGGCGAGGCGCTGGCCAAGGCGATCGTCAAATACTTGCTGAGCAAACATTGCACCGCGATGGTTTCTAGCCACTTCGAAGCCTTAAAGGCATTTGCCTTTGAGCATGATGACATCGAGAATTCTTCCATGCTTTTCGACGAGGAAGCCCTTTTGCCGACCTACAAAATCAAAATGGGGCTTCCCGGCGAATCCTATGGCTTAAAAGTGGCGAAGCGTTTCGGCTTGCCCGATTCCGTGATCCGCGATGCCGAGGAAGACATCTCCAAGTCGACGGATCTTAACGTTTCCGATGCGATAAAGCGCCTCGGGCAAATCATCCGGGAGTCCGAGGAGCTGAAAGCCCGCCTCCAGAAAAAGGAAGCGCAAATTGAGATGCAGGAGAGAAACCTTTCGATCCGCGAGAATAACCTGAACCTGAGAGAGGAAAAACTCCTTGCGGCAGTGAAAGCCGAAAAAGAAGCGTTGCTACAAAAAGCGCGCGACCAAATCGATGCCATTATGGCCGAATTAGCCTCGCCGGAAGTCAAACTTCATCAAGCAATCGCTGCTAAAAAACGGTTGGAGTCGCTCGAAGAAAAAGAGAGGGAAGAATCCTTTGATACGGAAGTGAAGGTCGGAGATTACGTTCGCATCCCGTCTCTTGATTTGGTGGGAAGAGTCGCGCGAATTCAAGGCAAAAAGGTTTTCCTTACAACGCGTGACGGGATGAGCTGGGAAACGACAAAAGATAAAGTCGTTTCTTCCCGCGCGCCGGAAGAAAAGAAAGTCAAAATGAAAGGAAGCGTCTTGGATTCCGTCGGTTCTGGACCGAGCGTCGGTCTTGAGCTCAATATCATCGGCTTGCATGTCGATGAGGCGCTTCCGGAAATCGATCGTTACCTCGACCAATGCCGCAGGAAAGGTTTCGAAAGGGTTCGGATCATTCACGGTTACGGAAGCGGAGCCTTGAGGAAAGCCACCCACGAATATCTAAAGAGCCACGCGTCCTTCGTGAAGAAATATGAACTTGGAGGCGAATTCGAGGGAGGATCCGGCGCGACCGTCGTCTACTTAAAATCATGCTAAGCGAAAAGATCAAAAGTTTAATCGCCCTTCTTCCCGATCGGCCCGGCGTTTATCAAATGAAAGACGCGGACGATCGAATCATTTACATCGGAAAGGCGAAAAACCTAAAGAAGAGAGTGAGCCAGTATTTCTTGCGGCCACAATCGGGAAAAGTCGCGGCGATGGTGAGTCACGTGGATCATTTTGATTTCATCATCGTTTCAAGCGAGAAAGAAGCATTCATTCTCGAAATGAACATGATCCAGACCCATTACCCGCGGTACAACATCATGCTCATGGACGACTCCCACTATCCGTATATTGCCTTGAAAAAACACGGAGACGTTTTGCTGAAAATCGCACGTAACTCCAAAGATCCCAATTTCTTTTATTTCGGGCCTTTCCCGTCTGCCTCCGCCTGCTATCAGACGATGGAATTGTTGAACAAGATATACCCGACCCGGAAATGCCGTACGATTCCTACGAAGCCTTGCCTGTATTATTCCATGGGTCAGTGCCTTGCCCCCTGCATCCATGGCGTAAACGAAAAGCAAAACAACGAACTCTACGTCGAGATCAAACGTTTCTTGGGCGGCGATACGTCCGCGGCCAGGGCGGCGCTTCGGGAAAAAATGGAGGAAGCGGCTTCCAAACTCGATTTCGAAATGGCCGGAGAATGTAAGAAGACCCTTGACGCCATTGAATATGTCACCGCGAAGCAAACTGTTGAATTTGCAGGAGACACCGTAAGCCGTGACGTCGTGGCCTTCGCCTCCAGGGAAGGTTATTTGGCGTTTGCGGTTCTAACTTATCGGAAAGGAATGCTTCTGGGCAAAAGCATTCATGTGGTGCCGGTATTCGGCGACCTCCAAGAACAAGTTTGCGACCTTTGCTTGCAATACTATTCGAACCATGATGCCCCGAAAGAGATTGTTGCCCGCGTTGCTTCTTTGAAAGAAGAAGTCGAAAGCGTTTACGAGGGAGTAACGGTCATTTATCCCAAAGAAGGTCGCCTGTCCGATGTTGTTTCCATGGCCGAGCTTAACGCCCGACAGGCCCTTGATTCCCATTTCATGACCGCGCGTCTCGATGACGAAGCGGAAGAACTTCTTGAAAACCTCGCCGCCCTCCTGGGCATTCGTCTCCCTCTTCGAATCGAATTGTTCGATAATTCTCACCTCCAAGGTTCGTCCCCGGTCGGGGCGATGGTCTGCTATATCAACGGAAAGCCGGCGAAGAAAATGTATCGGAAATTCCACTTGGATCCTCAAGTGGCGGGTGACGATTATCATTCCATGATTCATGTCGTGAAGAGGAGATATGCTCGTTTGAAAGCCGAAAATCAAAGTATGCCCGATTTGATTTTGACGGATGGCGGATTGCCCCAAGTGCGCGCGACGAAAGAGGGTTTGAAAGAGGCGGGCGTAGACACCATTCCGGCGTTTGGGCTATTCAAGAACGACAAGCATCAAACGGAAGGCTTGATTGACGAGAATGGCAATGTTTTCCCGATCGATTCCAAGTCCCCCTTGTTTTTCTTGCTCATGCGAATGCAGGACGAAGTCCATCGGTTCGCAATAACCTTCCATCGCAACGAGCGTTCGAAAGCCATGAAAAAGGACCTTCTTGACGGCATTCCCGGCATTGGGGAAAAGCGAAAAGAACTGATTCGGCGCCATTATTCGTCAAGGGACGCGCTTGTTTCTGCGAACGTTGAAGAATTGGCCCAGCTGTTGCCGATGGAATCCGCGGTGGCCTTGCATAAAAAACTACACAGCGAAAAGAAAAAGGCGTAACATTTCAAGGCGCGCCCGTAGCTCAGCCGGATAGAGCAACAGCCTTCTAAGCTGTGGGTCAGGCGTTCGAATCGCCTCGGGCGCACCAATCGGTTTTCAAAAGGATCTCTGTAGCAAACGAGGCTTGTCACTCTGCTTCCAGTCGGGACCGAACCTTACTGGCGAAAGCGATAACGAAAAACCCGGGGAGGAATCTCAAGATTCCGGCCCCGGGTCTTTTTTTGTGTGCGTTACTTAGCGGATTCTTCGCTTTCGGCAGGCTTTTTTTCGTCGAGGTGGTAGAACCTCGCTTCTTTTTCTTCGAAACGCTTAAGGATAAGAGAAGCGGATTGTTCCGCGAGTTCAGAAGAAGAAGATTGCTGGACCGTTTCGGCGTCGATCACGCCGACGATATCGATATAGACAGAGGTGGCTTTCAAAGGCCAACGCTTCATGACGGCGTAAGTATTTTGAATAGCCGCGACAACAATGGGGCAATTGGCGTTTTTCGCCAAGTTGAAGGTGCCCGAATGGAAAGGGAGAAGCAAGGGATTCGGGAAGGTCTTGTTCCGAGTTCCTTCTGGAGCGACGCAGATGGAATTCTCACCCGATTTGATGTATTCGGCGGCTTTGCTAATGGTTTCCGTTCCGTTGACAAGATCCCCTTGAATGATGGAAAGATAACCGGCTTTGCGAAGCCAATTTCCGGCGACCGGAATCTTGAAATTGGCCTCTTTCGAGATGAAGAGGACGCCATGATGGCGGAAAACATAAATCATGGCGAACTCGTCAAAAATGGATAAATGGTTGTTGATGAGCATGAAAGGGGTCTTTTTCGAAGGAACCTTCCCCATTCCGTTTGCGTGGACATGAATTCGCATGAAGATCATGCAAATAAAAGCGGTTTGCTCCACAATGAATTTGGCGAATTTGCTGGGTTTTTTCGGTTCTTTGTTCCCGAACATCGCGCCAACGAGGAACAAAAGGAAGACATAAATCGCAAACAGGCCCCAGAAAAAGGCGAAGGGAAGCACGATCCAGGTCCAAAGGTTGATCAAGTTTTGATACCACCCGTAAAGCCAAAACAAAACGCCCTGTAATCCAAGGGCGAGCAACAGCAAAATAATCGCGATAATCATAGGGAAAATATACGCGGAACCTTTTTCCTAGACAAGACCTTTCCTTTTGTTGATTATTTCCCGCCCATCAATGAATTTATCTAGGACTTTTCGCTGACAGGAGTATAATTTCGGCGTGGTCGATTGGAAAAAACTATCCGATAACGGCGATTATGTCGAGATTGTCTCACACAAATCGGAAGCGGTTACCGCTCCCGAGGTTTTTTTCGTGGTATCGGCCTTTTTATCCCTAGGCCAAGGCCAAAAGGCGATGCAGCTCCTTCTTGAGAAAAGGGAGCTCCTTTGGAAAGGCAATCCCTCGCTTCTCCTGAAAGCCAATTTCGAAACCCGGTTTGCCCTTCGCCAATTCGACGAGGCGTATGAAGACCTCCGCTATTTCCAGAATTTGCCTTATGTTTCCCAAGCGATTGAGGAACAGCTGCGCGACCTGCCTCATCGAATTCGCGTCGAGGAAATCGCTTCCGGCGGACCAAAACCGATTGACGAAGAAGAAATGCACGCATTGCTTCGCGATGAGAGGGATCCTGCGACTTTGCTCGCTTATCTAAACACCCTCAAGAAACTCGACTTGGAGCCCTTTTTCGGAGATCTTCACTCGTTGTTGGAAGCCGAAGATGTCCATGATGATGTCAAGAGTTATGCCCTCATGCTATTGAGCGCCCATCATGACGACACGACCGTTTCCTTCGAAAAAGGAGGGAAACGCTTCACGCTGATTCCTCAGGAAGTCCGTATGCCTTATGCAACCCCGGAATATTCCCGTGTTCGTCTCCTAATCCAGCAAGGAAACGAGCCATCGGTTTCGGAGGTGGCTGGCGAATTGCTCGATCAATACGTCCTTGCACGTTATCCCGAAACCTATGATTGCCCGGAGAACCCCTCTTTGGACCACGAAGCCTTCCGTTACCTGGCCCGAAAATACCTATCCATCAAACCCAACTCAGGGTCGGAAGATGTCGTCCATAGAGCGCAGGTCCTCGAAGAGGCTTTGCAAGAGGCTTCTCCCCTGGCGTCATAAACGTTTTTGTTGGAACCTATCTATAGATAAGGTATATTAATTTCGCTTTTTTGATATCAAAGGAATTTTTCAAATGAAACACACCATCAAAGAACTTGGCGATTGCCGCATTGAGATCACCGTCGACGTGGATCCCACCGTTTGGGAAGCTGCCCAGCAAAAAGCTTTGAATAAGGCTCTCTCCACTGTCTCAATTAAGGGTTTCCGCCCGGGCAAGGCCCCCAAAGCCATGGCCATGGCGCATGTCGATCCTTCCCGCGTCATGAACGCCGCCTTGGACGAAGTCCTCACCCCGGCTTATGCGAGCGTTCTCAACGAGGAACACATCCAACCGTTCAATCGCCCCAGCGTGAATGTCAGCAAGGTCACGGACAAGGAACTCACCCTCGTTTTCACGGTCACGACCATGCCGAAAGTCACCCTTGGCGCTTACACCGGAATCGAAGAGAAGCGCGCCGTCGTTTCCGTTTCCGAAGAAGAGATCGCCGATTCCATCTCCCAGCGTCTTGCCGCTGCCGCCGAGCTTTCTGTCGTTGAACGCGAAGCCAAAGAAGGCGACACCGTCGTCCTCGATTTCAAGGGATTCGTCAACGGCGAAGCCTTCGACGGTGGCGAGGCTGAGAATTACTCCCTCGAGCTCGGCTCCCATTCCTTCGTTCCTGGTTTCGAGGAAGCTCTCGTTGGCGTGAAAGCGGGCGATGAGAAAGAAGTCAACATCACCTTCCCGCAGCAGTATGTCGCCGAACTCGCCGGAAAAGAAGCCGTTTTCCACTGCCACATCCACGAGGTCAAGGAGAAATCCGTGCCCGCCCTCACCGAAGAAGCCGTTGCGGACCTTGGCATCGAAGGCGTCAAGACCGTCGAAGAACTCAAGGATCACGAGAAGAAAGCGCTCCTTGAGAAGAAGACCAATTCCGCGAATGCCGCTTACTACGATTCGATCGTCAGCAAGATCGTGGCCGCTTCTCACGTCGAGATCGCTTCTGAGATCATCGAATCCGACGTTGCTGCCCGCGAAGAGCAAACCAAAAAGCAAATTGAATCCAACGGACTCACCTTCAAGCAGTATCTCGAAATCACCGGCCAAACCGAAGAACAAATGAAGGAGAACCTTCGTAAAGGCAGCGAGCAAAACCTCAAAACTTTCCTCGTCCTTCAAGCCATCGCTTCCAAGGAGCACATGGTTGTTGATGATGCGGAACTTAACGTCGAGCTTTCCAAGATGGCCGAGCAATACAAGATGAAGGTCGAGGATATCCGCAAAGCCCTTGGCAACAGCCTCGAGACCTTCCGCGAAAATCTCCAGAATCGCAAGATCCAGGAATTCCTCCTTGCCAACAACGGCGAAAACGCCAAGAAAGAGGCGGCAGTCGTCGCTGAAAAAGCCGAAGAAGAACCCGAGGAAGAAAAGCCGGCTCCCAAAAAGAGCGCGGCCAAGAAAACCACGGCTAAAAAATCCACGACCAAAAAGTCGGCTGATACCAAAGCCGAATAACACGTCTCGCAGTCGAGGCGGAAAGGAGGCAATATGCCAGCAATCACCAAAAGCGATACCTTACGCCTTCCCCTCCTTGTGACTCGATCCCTCGTTGTTTTCCCTACCATCAGCGAGGAGATCGAGGCGTCACGCGCAGTTTCCATCAACGCCATCCAGAAATCGATGGCGGATTCCAATAACCTTTTGTTTTTGGTATCCCAAAAGAATCCGGAAGTTGACCAGATTTCAGAAGAGAATCTGTATTCTTTCGGCACATTGATTCGCATCGTTGACTGCGTCGAGGGAAAAGACTCCCTGAAGATTCGCGTAATCGGGAGCAAACGCGTTCGTTTCTCTTCCTTTTCCATTGAGAACGATTGCGTTTACGCGGAAGGCCAGGTCGTCCGGACCTTATCCGGCGACGTCGAAAGAACCACTTCCCTCATCAACTCCATCATCGCGCTTGTTTC
>JAQYPI010000008.1 GCA_028726925.1 Caryophanales bacterium
GGTCACGGAAGGGATCCATCCTCTATCGTGGATCTCTTTCAACCTTGCTAAAAGTTGAAGTTTTGTGGACTCGTTTTCTCTTCTAGATTCTTGAAGGACGCGCCAAGCGATGCCCTTTTCTTGTATGGAGGAAATGACGGACGGATTGGAAAGGTTGAGGACATATATCGTTTTTTGAATCGAAACGAGCACCAAAAGATCTCCGGCGCTTGCGTATTCGTTTAATCCTTTAAACCAAATTCTTGGATCGCCGTGCTTCGTTCGTGGCCGATATAAAGAGGCAATAGAGGATACGATGGAGTCTGATTTCACGAAGAAGGCGGAAAGAAGCACTTTGTTCTCAGGGCCTTGCTGTTGACGGGCATAGTCATGGAGACCCGAAATGTTTAGGAACCATCGAACGCCGGCGGTGGCGTCCATGATTGATTTCGACAAGCCGGTGCTAGTCGGAAACAAAAAAGCATACTCACCCGCCATTTTTGAAAGGAGAGGGATGAAATCGATTGGATTGTTTGCTTTCAAAAAAGGTGTGGAATTCATCGCTGATTAGGGAAACAGCAATCATTATAACGGGTCCATTTTCATTTTGCTGGATTTTGCGAAGCTTAAATCTCGAAAAGAGGGTAAAGGCGATGCGTTTTGATCAATGGCAAACTCGGGATCGGCAAGCAATACGTGAACAGACTCAAAAAGGCCTATTCCGAAAAGGGGCCGTCGTGCTTTGTCCACGGAAACAAAGGGAAGGCGAAGGCGTGGAGGAAGGACCCCGAAACGGAAGGAAGGATACTCTCGCTTTACGAAGGCAAGTACGCCGGCTTCAATTTCAGGCATTTTCTGGAGAAACAGAATGAGGAAGGGAGATCTCCATCACCTACAAACCCCTCCACCGAATCCTCACCGCCGCCGGCTTCAGGTCGCCGAAGGGGCGCAAATCGAGGAAGGAGAAGGCCAAGCCTTTCAAGCACAAGTAATCTGAGTTTTAATAACCATAGGAAGAAACATCCTGTGCTTTGCCGGAGAACAATCATATGCCCTCGTCGTGGGCGATACCTTGAAAAAGGGTTTGATAAGATAAAATCGAGAGGTTGTCGATTGTCTCGGGGAAGGGATATCACGCTTTGCTTAATTGGATTCTTGGCGAAAGGAATTTTTGAATGGCTAGAAGTGACGAGCTGCGCTGTCTGAATCTTGTATGCGATGCCTATTTTGAAAGGATCAACTCTCCAAAAATCGTCTTTGATAATTCCAAAAAGGAGCGGTTTAGCGTTTATCTTTCGTCTGCCGTCCCAAACCCAAACGAAAATGATTTTCCGGATTTCTTGTGCGACGGAGCGATTCTCGAACACTTTGTCGTGACTTCCTCAAAACAGAACCGGAAAGGCTCCCGTTTCCGCATAGAAAAACAGACAAGAGATAGAAAATTCGCTTCTTGCTTTGAGTCAGAACAGAAAGCCTTTCTCTCATCCGATTTTGAGAAGGGAAAAGCGGTGGTTTATCCCCATCGCGAGATCTACGATGAGTTTACCTACGATTATTTCTTCCATTCCTTTCGCAGTAACATCGAAAAACATCTTAATTCCTTAAGGAAAGCGGATCATTCGGACCGCAAGGTAATCTTTCTTTTGGAGCAGCAAGGCGCAAGACTTCACGTCGAACAAAATGGTGCATTTGGCGGATTCTATTTATTAAGCAAAGACAAAAAAGCCCTCACGTTTCGTAAGCGTATTTAAATCCGCGTTCTTTCAAATTCGAACCCGAATCGCCATGATTTCCGTGCCGAAAGGATGAAAGACGACATGGCAGAAGACGGTGCCGGACCAATGCCATTAGCCGAGCGCGTCGCGAAAGGGCGCGCGGCCTTGCCGATGCCCCGGCCGCGATCCCGCGGCCGTCAGCGTCATTTCAGGTCGTATTTCTTGCAAAGCTCCCAAGGCAAAAGGTCGGAATAGTCACCCTTCGGGTCCCTGCCCGCGCAGAGCTCGAGGCACTTGGCGACGTACTTCTCCGGATCGAGGCCGTTGGCCCTCGCGGTCTGCTGCAGCGTGAAGTAGGTCGCGGAGGACTCGGCCCCGTCGCCCGAGAAGGCGAAGAGGAAGTTCTTCCTGTCTATGACGAAGGGCTTGATCGCCCTCTCGCTTATGTTGTTGCTCATCTCGACGTGGCCGTTGTTGACGTATTCGACGAAGCCGTCCCACCTGTCCAGCAGGTAATGGGCGGCGTTCCCCAAGGCCGAGCCCTCCTCGTATTCGAAGGAGCCGAGGTAGCCCCTTATCTCGGCGAGGGCGGCCAGGTAATCGGGCCGGTTGCGCGCCTCCTTTATCCCGGCGGGGCCCAGGCCTTCCCTCTTGAATCCCGCCTCCCTGGCGAAGAGCGCGTCGATCATCCTCAGCGCCCCAAAGGCCACGGAGCCCTCCTTCTTCGCGTCCGGGAGCCCCTTCAGGTAATCGAAGAACTTGCGCCTGGCGTGCGCCCAGCAATAGCAGTTCTTGACGCCCTCGAGGAGCGCGTAGGCGCCCCAGGCGTCGGTCTCGAGCCAGCCGTCGTAGCCCCTCAGCACGGCGGCGGGGTGCTCGTGCCCGCGCCCGTTCTCGAAGGAATAGTAGTACACGGGATGGTCGTAGAACCCGGAGCAGAACACCCAGAGGTAGCATTTCCCCTTCTTCTCGAGCACGCACCGGAGCGTCGTCTCGTCCGAGTAGACGGCCCTGGAGGCCGAGCCGAGGAGGCGTTCCAGGAGCAGGTCCGCTATGGGCTTCAGCAGCTCCGTCGAGCGCATCTGCCAGCGGCACATGTCCTGCCTGTCGACGCCCGCCGCGGCGAGGAGGAGCTTCTCCTGCCTGTAGTAGGGGATCCCGAGGAGGAACTTGTTGGCCATCAGCGCCGCGGCGAGCGACGGCGTGCAGACGGATTTCTGGAACGGGTCGGCGCTGCAATCCGGGTAGGCGATCGAGCCGTCCGGCGCCTTCGTCTTGTGGCGGACGTAGCGGACCACCTTGGCGAACCCGCGCACCCAGACGCATTTGTAGCTGACCTCGCGGCCGATCTCCTCGTGGCCGTCGGGGAGCCCCCCGGCCCCGCCGGGCCATACGTGGACGGTCTCGGACGCCCTGGACTCGTACCAGGAGAGGTCCTTCTCGAACCCGGGCTTCCTGCCCCTTTTCCCCGCCTCCGGCTTCCTTTCCTTGGCATCCAGCGACTCCGCCTCGTCGAAGGCGTTGACGTCCTCCCTCCTCGGCCCGAACCGGTCGGCCCTTTCCTTGCGCGAGAGGGCGCGGAGCCTCTCGATCTCCGCCAGCGCCGCGTTGAGCTCCTCCTGGGCCTTCCTGAACCTGGCCTCCGCGTCCTCGAGCTCCGACGACACGCCCAAAACGAGCTTGATCAGCTCTTCCCTGGACATGCTCTCGAGCTCTTTTCTTTTCACCTCCAAATTATACCGAAAAACCTTGCCAAAATCAAGAAAAAGCAAGGTTTCATCGAACTTTTTTCGCGTTTTCGGGAGCGCTTGTCAGTATTCGGCGAGCGGCTTTTTCCTGATGCGCCCTATGGCCTTCAGCCCCATCAGCAGCCAGGTCATCTGCGCCTTGTCTATCTCCCTCGCCTCCTCGGCGGTCTCGGGCCAGCCGAACCTCGCGCCGTCGAGCTTGCGGGTATAGAGCCAGGTGCCCTCGCCGTCCTTCTCGAAGATCTTCAGGATCCTCTCCTTCTTGTTGCAGAAGACGAACACGCACCTCTCGCCCCTCCCGACGCGGCAGGACCCGACGAGCGCTCTCATCCTCTCCATGCCGAAGCGGAGGTCCGTGTGGCCGGGGTAGAGGTAGACGTGGTCCACCTTGGCGAGGTCTATCATAGCCCGAGCATCTCCATGACCTCGGGGAGCCTGCCGACGTCGAACCGCAGGGTGAACCCGCGATGCTCCATCACCACGACCCCGGACCGGAACTGCATCAGGGGCGCCGGATCCTCCGCCGCCTCCCTCGCGGGGGCGACCACGTCGACGAAGTCCCCGTCCGTGGGCCTCGCCTTCTCCGAAAGCCCCCATTCCGAGCAAACCATCTGCCCGTATTTGCACTTCCATCCCCAGAGGGTGGATTTGCTCACGCCGTATTTCTGGGCGACGGCCTTCAGCTCGTGGCCCTCCATCACCTGGCGGACCAGGTCGATCTTGAACGAGGTTAGGTATGAATTGTCTTTCGCCATGTCGTGTTTCCTCCTTTTGGCGCGGAAATCATGGCGATTCGGGTTCGACTGTGGAAGAACGCGGATTTAAATACGCTTACCACGTTTCTAAAGGAATACGCGGAAGATGTTGATTACCTTGTTTATTTTGCTCTGGACGCAATCGAGATTCTTGATCTTTCGAGAATCGTAACTTTGTTGGAATCCTCGGAAGAGTTCCCCTCAATAAAAGGCGGAAGGCTTCATGACGTTTGTGTGGATTTGTTCATCGATTTGTTCATTCGAATGAACGCTTTTCCCGCCTCTGAGTCAAAAATTCCTTAAGAGAGGGGAAGGGAAAACGGTTGGATGGCGGAGATTCAATGCGCCGCCTATCTCGGTAAAAGATTTTCAAAGGAGTCTTGTCTTGCTGGGACGATTGTAGGCCCATAAGAACTGCAGAGCTTCAAACGCAATCAAATACTCGATTTCGCGGAATGGGGGCCTACAATGAAGGCGGAGGATAAATCAAAATGTCTAGTTTCATGAATGAAATTGTGTCAAATGAGATTTCACTTGAGGAAGGATTGCAGAGATTACTCGTTATTGCCAACAAAACCGAGAACAAGCGATTATCGGAATGGTGCGTTCAAGAGCTAAATGGTTATAAAACTCCTGCCGATCTCCCGGATTATCGGAAGTTTACAAGCAGGAACATTGCATATTCTGGGCTTAACGGCCATTTCCAAATGACAAATACTCCGATTGGACCAGGGTTTTTATCTAGCAAAACCTTAAATGACGTTGAGAAAGTCAATTTGTTTGAAGGCGTTGCAGAAGTGGAAAAGAGAATGTCCCTGCAAGAGAATATCTATAGAGACTTAACGCCTCTTGCTAGCGAAGTCTATCAAAATACCAACAAAGAAGGCATTGGCGTGATGTGCACATCGATCAGACAACTGATTCCCGCCTCTTTCTATTCCTCGGTTTACTCAAACGTGAAAACTAGGATTATTAACTTGCTGTGTTCTTACGAGGAAGCGAGGGTTGACCTCGATAAGCTAGACGTTACAAAGAATCAAGCCAAAGCCCTTCGTAAAAAGAACAGCGCCATCTACAAAGCCGTTGTTGTCGATGGCGAGACATTTACTTTCGCGTCAAAAGAAAAGAAAGTATTTTGGAATATCCTTGTTCCGATAATTATAGGGCTAATCGTCGCTGTTATTGGTAAGATTTTGACTTCCCTCTTTTAGAGTGGTTGGAGCGCACAATAAGCACCGGCTGCCTCTCGCGTTTTTTAGAGCGCGTTTATTCGCTGGCGAAGAAGCCAAGGATGTGAATTGATGTCCGTGAGGTTTCGCGATTCAGCAAGAATAGGGAAATCATGATGCTCTTTTTAAGACTCGATTAATCCGCCTCCCATCGTTGCTTTCTCACCGTATGAAGATGATGTTTCGATGGTAATCCAGATAATCCTTCATTCCCGGGTCGTATTTGATGTCATATTTACTGGAGGTGCCTAGTCTTAGTTTCTCGGCGTTATCCTTCGTGACAATGCTGGAAAGAAGGATTTTCCCATCGTTCTCGAACGACATCAGCCCTTGGTCGAAAAGCCGATCGTAGGTCGCACTTAAAAGAAGACCGTTCTCTAAACTGATCCTTTCTTTGTTGCTCGATGCCGCCCAAGGCTTGATGTGGCTCGCAATGAGAATTTCGGAAAGGTTGATTCCCGTGATGATGCAGCGATTGTTATATTTACGAAGCAACTTTTCCCGATAGATGCCTTGGCCGATTCTGGCTTGGACGATTGCTTCCCTTTCGGTTTGTTGCAAGGAAGAGTCCAGGATGATTTTTCTTTCCTCGTCTTTCGCGGCGTCTTGTCCGCCGACGAGGGAATAAACATAAAGCCGATAATGCTTGAGGGCGTTGCGATACATCCGCTTGCCTCTTTTGTCCTTGGCTTCGAAAAAGGGGTCCCTTCGAATGATCTCGATCGCGACATCGAGTTCAAAGAGATTCATGTCCATCAGAGGCTTCGAGATAACCCCTTGCCGGAGCATGTCTTCCGACGCGACCCTAAGCCCACTTTCATAGTGGTCGATCGACCTCTCGCTTAATGGGGTCCCATCTTCTTTTGTGCACGTTCTTAGAAAATCTTTGAATTCCACCTCGTCATTATAAAACGGCACGAGAAGAATCGAAAATGGGTGAAGAAGACGGCAAGCGCGCCCGCCTCGCATCGTTCATCAGCATCGCCATTTCGGTCCTTTCTTTATTGGTAACCATCCTCTTCCATTTCCTTTGATCCCCCGATCTTTACACATAGATCCCCGGGGTTTATCATCAAAAGATCTACAGGGGACGCATACATATGAATCTAAAGGACTACGCCAAAACGATCGGCGATCTTGGTGCCACGAACAAAGGGGTTCCTTTGCAACTCACCACCTTGATGGCTTTCTATGACATCTACGGGGGAGACCTGAATCAAATCGATGACCTGAACGATGGTATCGCGAACGATCTCGGGAGGGGAATCCCGGTCCTCGGGGTGTTCCTTTCGACCGCTTACGAAGAAGACACGGTCGTGGTCTACACCTATTATGAGCCCTCATCCGGCTTCAGCATCCAAGAGGTCGAGAAGCGCGTGAAAGATGTGGCCACCTTCGTCTCGAACGTCGTAGTCGGCCGATTCACGATCGGCAACTCCAATGCCGAATCCCTCTTGCAGGAATACCTCTCCAAGGACGATGAAGACAACGTCCGCCCCGTGCTCATCAAGGTGCTCACCCTTTCAGATCTTCCGGAAGTTGAGGCCTATGACGCGAAAGGGAGAATCGGGTCGATGAACCTTTCCTCCCGTTCCGTCCACGTCGAGGCGGAGCTCGATTTCGGGGTCGACATCGCCAAGACCATCGAGTCGAACCTCGCCCCCTATGAGAACGTACCCGCCGGGGAACTCCGCTTGGACCGGCCAAACAACGTCCTCCGGTTCGAGGACAAGTCCTTCGTCTGCAACGTGTCGGCGAAATCCCTCAAGGACCTATGGGACAAGGAAGGGAACAAAGGCTTGCTCGCGATGAACCTTCGCTACTACATCAAGAACGCCTCGATCGATGGCAACGTCGAGCGCTCGATCCGCGAGAACCCCGGCGATTTTTGGTATTTCAACAACGGCATCATCATCGTCTGCGATTCCGCCTCTTTGGAAGGCGGCGTCCTGCGCCTCAAGAATTTCTCGGTCGTGAACGGTGGCCAAACCACCCGCATGATCGGGACGACCCCCATAGGTCAGGATTTTTTCGTCCTCGCCAAGATCGTCATCAACCGGTTCGAGGACCAGGAGAAGAAGGCCCTCTTCGTCTCGCAGGTCGCGGAATATTCCAATACCCAGAAGCCGATCAAAGCCAAGGACCTCATCGCGAACCGCCCCGAGCAGCGCCTACTCAAAAGCGCCCTCCTCAAGGAAGGGGTGTTCCTCGAGATCAAGCGCGGAGAGAAGCCAATCGGCTCTTTCTCCGAGCCTTGGCAGAAGATGAAGAACCAGGAACTCGCCCAGATCCTCTACGCCTTCGTCTTCCTCCACCCCGGCCCCGCGAGGAACAACGTCTCGAAAATGCTCCAAAACGAGCAGAAGTACGAACTCATCTTCCGCAAGCACGAATACTCGTTCCCGTTCTTAAAAAGCTTGCTGTTCCTCTTCAAAGCCCTTGAGTCCTACAAGAGGAAAGCCGGCAAGGACGAGGAAGCGGACGCCACCTCAAGAGGGCTCGCCAAAAACGGCGTCTTCTATGCCCTCGCGACCATCGGGTATTTGCTCAAGAGACGCTACTGCCCCGCCTTCGCGGACAATTGCCGCAAAAGCGGATCCAACGCCTCCTTCTACAAGGAAGCGACGGAAGAGCAGGCTTTCGATTTCGGGTTCCTTCCTCCCCTCTACGAGAACAACTTCAAACTGTTCCTCAAGGATTCGTTCCGCTTCTTCGACTATCTTTTCGGCACCTTGATCCGCCCGACGTTCGAATCCCAGAAGGAAGATAACGCGTCCACCACCCCGGCGAACTGGACCAAAAGCGACACGGGCTTCACGAAGATCGAGAGGCAAATCGAGACGAACATCGCCTCCCTCGGGGAGACGTTCTTCGACCAAAAGCTCTTTGGCTTGTTCCTCGCCCCGAACGACAAGATGAGGGATTCCGCGGATGACTTATACCGGAATCTTCGCGAAGGCAACAAGGTCTTCAAGACGTCCCGGGGAACCCCAATGTCCGAGGATGACGGCCAGTTAAGGAACGCCTTGCTCATCTTCCGCGAGGATTATGCCAACAAGAGGCACATTGCTCCTAATCGCGTCTTCACGGAGGCGGTCCTAAACAAGCTTGTCGCGGAGAAGCCCGTTACGAATGACGAGATACGAAGCATTCTGCCTCCCACATCCTATTTCTATGTCGGCCCTCAAATCCTGAAGATCATCCAGGATTTCCTCCAAGGGCCCCTTCCGGAAGAAAAATAAGGGATACGTACCCACGAATCCACGGCCTTGGCACCACCCAAGGCCTTTTCGTTTTTTTGAGAAACGATCCGAAAAAACATGCCCGGAAACGGAAACAAAACGGGAGATTCTGCAAATGCCTGGCGAGCCAAGAAC
>JAQYPI010000009.1 GCA_028726925.1 Caryophanales bacterium
CTGCCGCTTTCCTTTTGGCGATTAAGCGTTATTTGGCTTGCTCGGCAGGCTTCTTCTCGCGGAGGATCGCGTTGAGGACGATGCCGATGATCATGGAGACGGAGACCGAGGTGATCGCGACGGTCGTGTCGCCGAAGACGAAGGAGAAGACCAAGCCGCCGATGCCAGCGACCAAGACGGCGGAGCTCACGAACATGTTCTTGGTGTTGCTCATGTCGATGTGCTCATTGACGAGCATCTTGACGCCGGAGGAAGCGATGAACCCATAGAGGATCATGGAGACGCCGCCGGTGACGCAGGCCGGGATGGTCTGGACCAAACCCATCAAGGGGCTGAAGAAGCCGAGCAGGATGGAGAAGAGGCAAGCGAGGAAGATGACTTTGGTGGAAGCGATTTTGGTGACGCCGACGACCGCGACGTTTTCGCCGTAAGTCGTGTTGGCCGCGCCGCAGAAGAGGCCGGAGAGGCCGGTCGCGACGCCGTCGCCGATAAGGGTGCGGGTGAGGCCCGGTTCTTCAAGTAGGTCGCGCTGGAGAAGGCCGGACATGTTCTTGTGGTCGCCGATGTGCTCGCAGATGGTGACGAGGGAGACCGGGATGAAGATAAGGGCGGCTTGGGCGACCGCGGGTCCCGTAAGCGGGGCGATCGATTCGCTCTGCGCGTCGAGGAGGAAGAGGAATTTCGGGTAGTCGATGAAGGATTGGACGCGGATGTTGGAGAAAAGGTTCACAAGCGGGCTGAAGTCGACGACCTTGAAGTACTCGTTCTGGCCGGCGTAGTAGCCAAGGAGGGTGAAGAGGACCGCGGCGATGTAGCCGGCGCCCATGCCGATGAGGAAGGGGATGAGGGAAACCGTCTTCTTGCCATAGTGGGCGCAGACGGCGGTGACGACCATCGCGATGATGCCGCAGATGATGCAGATCCAGTTGTAATTGTCCGCGGAGACGGCGGTGTTGGCGAGGTTGTTGATGGCGCTGCCGGCGAGGCTAAGGCCGATGACCATGATGATCGGGCCGACCACGACGGGCGGGAGGAGTTTGTTCAGCCACTTGACGCCGAAGACCTTGATGAGGAGGGCGACGAGGCAGTAGACGAGGCAAACCATCGCCATGCCGATGGGGAGGATCCAGAGGTTCACTTGGCCGGTCGCTTCATAGTCGATCGCGATCGCCGAGCTCATGGCGCCCATGTAGGCGAAGCTCGACGCGAGGAACATCGGGGATTTGAATTTTGTGACGAAGAGGTAGAAGAGGGTGCCGATGCCCGCGGAGAAGAGGGTCGGGGCGATCATGACGGAGGCGAGATTCATACTCTCCCCGCCAAGGACGATGCTGTACTGCCCGAAGACGATCATCGGGACGGTGATGCAGGCGACGAACATCGCGAGCACGTGCTGAATCGCGAGAACGATCGTCTGCGATTTCTTCTTCGGCATCTCGTCGACTTCGACGAGCATCCCGTTCTCATGAACCGGGGTTTCCGAAGAGGGTTGAGGAATGGTGTTGGTTTCTGCTTCCATTGTTCTGGACCTCCCTGGGCAAAAAAATAAGGCCTCAAACGGCCTCGAAACGAACGGGATAAGAAGACAAGCACCCCTCGGAGAAGGGAAGTTGGATTCGCGTGTCCCGGGCGTTCATATCTTTTTGCTCCGGGTCTTTATGTTATGTCAGGCGCTCCCTTTTGCCTAGAATCGAAATTCATGAAAACGCTTTCAAGAGAGGAGCTCGCGGTATTCGCGTATGCGCATGAGACAACCGACGTTTCTCCCCGTCTTTTTTCAACATCCTCTTGCAACGGGCGGAAAAGCGCCTAATATTATGCGTGTTAGCACTCTTGACCGAACACTGCTAAAACAGACGAAAAGGAGAATTCATGAAAGAAGAAAAACGTTTCCAGGCGGAATCCAAAGAACTCCTCCACCTGATGATCCACTCGATCTATTCCAATAAGGAGATCTTCCTGCGCGAGCTCATCTCGAACGCGAGCGACGCGATCGACAAATATCGTTACCTAAGCGTCTCAAGCGAAGGCAAATACCCCCCGAAGGAGCATGAGATCTTCCTCTCCACGAACGCGGAAGAACGTTACATCCAGATCCAGGACAACGGCATCGGGATGTCCAAGGAGGACCTCGAGAAGAACCTCGGCACCATCGCGAAATCCGGCACCAAGGAATTCGTCGAGAAGATGAAGGAAGCTAAGGAAAAGGGCGAGGAATCCTTGATCGGCCAATTCGGCGTCGGCTTCTACAGCGCCTTCATGGTCGGCAAGAAAATCGAGGTCTTTACCCGCGACCTCGAGGGCCACGCCTACAAGTTTGAAAGCGATGGCGTCGAGACCTATTCGATCGAGGATGACGAGAACTCATTTCTGCAAGATTCCGGCACCGCGGTCCGCGTCTACCTCAAGGACGACGAGGACGACGAGAAATACGGGGATTACCTGAAGGAATGGAATATTACTCACCTCGTCAAGCAATATAGCGACTTCATCCGTTATCCCATCAAGATGGCAGTCACCAAGTCCGTGCAGGACAAGGATGAGGAAGGCAAGCCCATCGAAGGGAAATACCACGACGAGACGGAAATCAAGACCCTCAATTCCATGACCCCGATCTGGAAGAAGGCTAAGAAGGACGTCACGGATGAAGAACTCGCCTCGTTCTACAAGTCCCGCTTCAACGACTACGAGGACCCCTTGCTTTCCCTCTTCGTCAAAGCCGAGGGCACCCTCTCGTACGACGCCCTCCTCTTCGTCCCCAAGCACGCGCCCTATAACCTCTATAGCCAGAACTACGAGAAAGGCCTCGCCCTCTACGCGAAAGGCATCTTCATCGAGGAAAAGAACAAGGAACTCGTCCCGGATTACCTCAAGTTCGTCCGCGGCCTTATCGATTCGGAGGACCTATCCCTTAACATCTCCCGCGAGATGCTGCAGAAGAGCCCGTTGCTATCCAAAGTCGAGAAGAACATCGAGAAGAAGCTCGTCGAGAAACTCAAATCCCTGCAGAAAGAGGATCCTGAGAAATACGCGGAATTCTATAAGAATTACGGCAATTTCCTCAAATTCGGCATCTATTCCTCTTATGGAGCAAAAGCCGAAGACCTTCAGGATTTGCTGAAGTTCCCCCATCTAAACGGGGAGAAGGACATCACCTTCGCCGAGTACAAGGAAGGCCTCAAGGAAAACCAGAAAGCCATCTATTACGCTTCGGGCAAGACCGTTGAGTCCCTCAAAATGCTCCCCTCGATCGCCCGCTTCAAGAAATCCGGGGAAGACGTCCTCTTCTTGACCGGGGACATCGACGAATTCACGATTCAAATGATCCCGGAATACGAGAAACTGCCGTTCAAAAACATCTCGAGCCTCGATCCCGAAGAGCTCGGGGAAGAGGAGAAGAAGCGCCTCGACGTCCTCAAGACCGACCATAAGCGCATCCTCGATGACCTCTCTACCGCCCTCGCGGGCAAGGTCGCGGAAGTGACCTTCGACCTCGGCCTAGAAGACGCCCCGGTCGCGATCGCCACGAAAGCCGGCCTTTCCCTCCAGATGGAAAGCGTCCTGAACGAAAACCCCGGGGTCACCCCCGAGGAGAAGGTTGAGGCGGAGAAGGTCCTCAAAATCAATCCGGACCATCCCCTCTTCGCCGCCATCCAAGGCGTCACGGACGAAGAAGAGGTTTCCCGCATCGGGCACGTCCTTTACGACGAAGCCCTCCTCGCGGAAGGGTTCGACATCGAGGACAAGCCCGCGTTCGTGAAGAACCTAAACGCCCTCCTTGCCAAGGCCTATCCCCCGAAAGAAGAAGGAAAATAACGAGCGCATGAAAAAAACGGGGCTGTAACCAAACCTCCCTTTCGTTGGGAGGCAGGTTACGCCCCTTTTTTCGTTGTCTAGCTTTCTTAATCGATCCGAACGAGCTCGTAGTCCCGGCTGCCAAGGCCTTGGCGCTCCGCCATCTCGATGGTGTGATAGCCCTTCCTGGACGTGACCCTTTCGAGGAAATGTTCTTTGCCGGGGTCATCACTTGCCTCGACGAGGTCAAGGCAAGCCGCGTCGATCGCGACGGGATCTAGGGAAGCGAGGATGCCGATATCCTTCATGCAGGGGTCCTCGGCCTTCGCGCAGCAATCGCAGTCGACGGACATGTTCTTCATGATGGAGAGGTAAACGATGCCCTTCTTTTTCTTAAAATACTCGATCACGGTCTTCGCCGCGTCGACCATCGATTCGAGGAAGGCTTCCTGCTCCGTCTTCTTGGCCCAGCAAAGCACGGGGCTCGAACTCGCGCCCGCGCTATGGATGTTGGCCTTGCCGGCGCTTGAGGCCATGCCGATGGAGAGTTGCTTCAAGGCGCCGCCATACCCGCCCATCGGGTGTCCCTTGAAGTGGGAGAGGACAAGCAAGGAATCGTATTTCTCGATGCCTTTGCCCACGAGGTTCTTCTCGAGGCGCAAACCGTTAACGACCGGGAGTTCGAGGTCCGGCCCTTCCCCGTCGAGGATCTCGAAGGGGCGCTTCGCCCAGCCGTGCTCCTCCATGAGGCCAAGGTGCTTCTTGGTCTTGTTCCGGGCCCCGGGATAAGCGGTATTGGTCTCGACGACCGTGGCCCCCACGGTATCAATAAGGGGGAAGAGGAAGTCGGGGGCGATGAAATTCTGGTTGCCCTTCTCCCCGGAATGGATCTTTGCGGCGACCTTGCCAGAGCATGGGGAACCTAGCATTTCGTAAAGGCGGATCAAGGTCTCGGGAGTGAGGGAAGAAGAGAAATAGACGGTTGGTTTCATGGGGCAAAGCTCCTTTCGGGGAAAGTATACTCCATGCCTAAAGAACCGAAGAACGACAAGTTGTTTCAAATTGGACAGAATGTGCAAAAGAAGCGAGAACGTGGGTCGAATTTTGAATAGCTTGTCGAGAATCTTAGCGCGGAAACTAGAAGTTGCAAGGAAGCAACCCGTTTCTACTTGCAAAACCCACGCGCTCGCCTATGATATGCAAGCGTCCACGCGTGGTGGAAGTTCTTAAGGAGGGATGAAACGTATGAGTCTCTTGCGTCTATATAAACGATTCCGATGGTACGATTGGGTGTTCTTCGCCTTCATCTGCGGGCTCACGGTCCTGCAGGTTTTCTGCTCGATGAAGAACGTCGATTACATGCAAGGCCTCACAGAGGCCATCGTCACCCTCGACCAGGATGCCATCTGGTGGAACGGCGGCATGATGGTCGCCGTCGCGGCCGGCCAGTTCGGCTGCCAGGTCGTCATCGCGATTCTCGCCTCCTCGATGACCGCCTCCCTTGCGACGAGGCTGCGCGAAGAGGTCTATGAGCGCGTGAGTGCCTATGGCCTTTCCGAGATCGACCGCTTCTCCACGGCCTCCCTCATCACGAGGACGTCCAACGACATCGAGAACGTCCAGATGTCGACCCTCCTCGTTTTCCGCATGCTCTTCAGCGCCCCCGTCACGGCCATCTGGGCCATCTGCAAGATCCAGGCGACGTCCATGGAACTCACGTGGGTCGCGATCGTCGCGGTGCTCATCATCGTCCTCGCTTTGTCCGCGATGATGTTCTTCGTCCTGCCGAAATTCAAGATCTCGCAGAAGATCATCGACCGCCTGAACCAAGTCACCCGCGAAGGCATCTCGGGGGTCCGCGTCGTCCGCGCCTACAACGCCGAGCAATACCAGAACGACAAATTCGAGAAGGCCAACGACGACCTCATGAACCTGAACCTCTATACGTCCCGCATCATGCAGCTCATGAACCCGCTCATGACGATCGTCCTCGACGGGGCGTCCCTCGGCATCTACGCCGTCGGGGCCCATCTCATGAAGTCCCTTGCCATCGATTACGCGACCATCGTGGCGTTCTCCTCCCTCTGCATCCAGATCATCTTCGCGTTCATGATGCTGCTCATGCTCTTTGTCATGATGCCTCGCGCGATGGTCTGCGCCCGCCGCGTGGACGAGGTGCTGCGCCTAAAGCCCTCCATCGTGGACCCTGAGGAAGAAGTCCTCCCAGATCCCGCTATCCAAGGCGAGATCGTCTTTGACCACGTGAGCTTCGCCTACGAAGGCGGTGCCCATCCCGTCATCGCAGACGTGAATTTTGCCGCCAAGCAAGGGCAAACCATCGCCTTCATCGGCGAGACCGGCTCCGGCAAGACGAGCCTCGTGAACCTCGTCGCCCGCCTCTATGACGTGACCGAGGGCGCGGTCCTCGTCGACGGGGTCAACGTCAAGGACATGAAGCAAGCGACCCTCCGAAAGAAGATCGGCTTCGTCCCCCAGAAAGGCAACCTCTTCGCCGGCACGGTTCGCGAGAACATCGGCTTCGGCCTCGACGAGATGGACGAGGATACGATGCGCAAGGCCGCGGAAACCGCCTGCGCCTCTGAATTCATCGAGAAGATGCCGGAAGGCTACGAATCCCACATCGCCGCGGGCGGCACGAACGTATCCGGCGGCCAGCGCCAGCGTCTTTGCATCGCGAGGGCATGCGCGATCGACCCCGAGATCTTCGTCTTTGACGATTCGTTCTCCGCGCTCGACTTCAAGACCGACAAGGCGGTCCGCGAGAACCTCGCGAAAGCTTATCCAAACGCGACCAAGCTCATCGTCGCCCAGCGCGTCGGCACCATCATGGACGCGGATCTGATCCTCGTCTTAAGCGAAGGCAAGGTCGTCGGACAAGGGACCCACCGCGAATTGCTCGCGACCTGCGAGACCTACCGCGACATCGCTTTGTCCCAGCTATCCAAGGAGGAACTTGGCTTATGAGCCCGAACCCAAGAATGCAGGTCCGCGAGAAGATGGACCCCAAGGCGCTCAAGCACTTGATCGCCGACACCAAGAAATATTGGCCCCTCATCGTCGTTTCCGTCATCCTTTGCCTTATCTCCTGCGTGCTGCAGGTCATCGCCCCGACCGTCCTCGGGGAGATTTCCCAGGCCCTCGCGGACGCGGCTTTCGCCCCGGCCACCCTCGACCTCGACTACATCATGCACCGGGTCTACGTGCTCGCGGCGGTCTATGGGGTGATCGCGATCCTTAGCTACCTATCCGCCTTCTGCGTCACGACCGCGGTCCAGCATTATTGCCATGCCCTTCGTCAAGGGATTGAGCGCAAGATCAATGTCTTGCCCCTTCAGTATTTCGATTCCCACGCGACCGGCGACATCATGTCCCGCGTCACCAACGACGTTGATAGCGTCTCCCAGAACCTTGACCAGTCCATCGCCTCCATCGCGATGGCGGTGTTCATGCTCCTTGGTTCCCTCATCGCCATGTTCGTCACGAACTGGTTCATGGCCCTCGTCGCCATCGCGACCATCCCCCTCCTCGCCCTGTTCCTGTTCTTCGAGCTCAAATTCGCCCAGCCCGCGTTCAACAAGCGCGCGACGATGATCGGCAAGGTGAGCGGCATCGTCGAGGAGGATTATGGCGGCCAGAACGTCATCAAGCTCTTCGGCGCGGAAGCCCGCCGCAAGGCCATCTTCGACAAGGAGAACAAGACGCTAGGCTTCACCATGTTCGTCGCCCAGGACATGGGCGGCCTCATGAACCCCACGATGAATTTCATTTCGAACATCGGCTACGCGGCCGTCCTCGTCGCCGGCGGCTTATGCGCGGTCAACGGCAAGAAATTCGGCATCGACATGGCCGTCATCACCGCCTTCTTAACCTACATCCGCCTCTTCCAGCAGCCCTTCACCATGATCGGGCAGACTCTCAACGCCCTGCAGGTCATCGGGGCCGCTTCGAGCCGCGTCCATTCCTTCCTCGCCGAGGAGGAATTACCCGGGGAAGAAGGGAAGGAAACCTATTTCCTCGGCGAGGGGAAGAAGGACGTCCAAGGCGAAGTCGTCTTCGACCACGTGAGCTTCGGTTACGAGGAAGGGAAGGAAATCATCCACGACTTCTCCGCGACCGTGAAGCCCGGGATGAAAGTCGCGATCGTCGGCCCAACGGGCGCCGGCAAGACCACGATGGTCAACTTGCTCATGCGCTTCTACGAGATCGGCAAGGGAGAGATCCGCATCGACGGGGTGAACATCCAGGACATGACGCGTCGCGAGATCCACGAGATCTTCGGCATGGTTCTGCAAGACACCTGGGTGTTTGACGGCACCTACCGCGAGAACCTCGTCTACAACACGGAGAACGTGACGGATGATGACGTCCTCGCGGCGATCAAGGAAGCTCACCTCGTTCACTTCACCCGTTCCTTGCCTCAGGGTCTTGATTCCCATTTCGGGGAAACGAACCAGGTATCCGCGGGCCAGAAGCAGCTCATCACCATCGCCCGCGCGATGATTCGAAAAGCCCCGCTTCTCATCCTCGACGAGGCGACCTCGAACGTCGACACCCGCACGGAAGAGAAGATCCAGGAAGCGATGGACCGCCTCACGAAAGGAAGGACGAGCTTCGTCATCGCCCACCGCCTAAGCACGATCAAGAACGCCGACCTCATCCTCGTCATGAAGGATGGCAACATCGTCGAGCAAGGCACCCACGAATCCTTGCTCGCCGAGAACGGCTTCTACGCCGGGCTCTACAATTCCCAATTCGCCCTCGAATGAGGCTAGGCCGCGGGAGAACCGCGGCCTTTCCTTGTTACACAAGAAGTCGTCGCGGAAGTTTCAAAAACTTGTTGCGGGTTTCCCCTCTCTAGTGCATAATATCCGAGCCGCGAAAGCGGTGAACACATTGGGTTGGGACTTTAGCTCAGCTGGGAGAGCGCGTGCTTTGCAAGCATGAGGTCGTCGGTTCGATCCCGATAAGTTCCACCATGAATGGCTGAGTAGCCCAGTTGGTTAGAGCAACCGGCTCATACCCGGTATGTCGAGGGTTCGAGTCCCCCCTCAGCCACCATTCGTAACCTTGCCCGATTCCGTCGGGCTTTTTTTAATGCTTACTTACCACCTTTTTGTGTTGCGGCGCGACTTCCGTGCCTTTCCGAGTAAGCGTATTTAAATCGGCGTTCTTTCAAATTCAAACCCGAACCGCTACCTCGAGTACGCCCTCGAGAACGTTGGGAGGAAGGCGATCTTCCCGTACTCGAAGGACCTCGAAATCCGCTAATTTCCACCAAGACGGGATTCGACCGCCAGGCCCAAAACGGGCCTTTTTAGAACGCCGGGGTGTTAATCAGCGACGTTGACATCTGGTCGAGGGGCTAGCGGATTAGTAAAAAAGGGCGCAACCCCACTTCCTAACGAACGGGAGGTTTTGTCACAGCCCTTATAACGTCAACCCCTGAGGTAGACGAATGATTGTGGTGCGCTCTTAATTCCGTAGAAGCTGAGTTCCCTTGGAGCGTCGTATGCTTTGACTTCACCAAGTCTGTAGGCGTAAGCGACCTTCCTGCCTTGGAAATACTCATCGAAGAACTCTTTGCTGATTCCCGACTGACGCTTGGTTTCGTTCCAAAGCTCCTCAGGAGGTAATTCGATGACCTCAATGATTTTTGCTTCGGCGACGACTCTTTTAACAGGAGTCGTTTCATAAATAATCAATGAGTCAACATCGCGTTTGGCGGCTTTCGTCCGGTATTCGAATTTCTTCTCGCCTGAAAGGATTTTGGCAACGTGCTCAGGGTTTATTGAGATTAGTATTTTTCTCATTGCCTCTCTCCTTCTCGAATTATTTTGTCAGCATCTTCATTCGATATGATGGTATTGATTCTGGGAGCTTCATTGCGAGTTTCATCAAAGATGCCAAGATCATACAGCCGCTTCAAGATGACTTTTTGGTCAAAAGGTTTTAGGAACAACAGCTTGATGACCGTCCGATACCTGTCGTTTCTATAGAAAGATTTTAGTTAATCGTAGGTGAAAACGCTCTTATTTTTTAACAGGCCCAGGTATTCTTACTCTGATTTTGGGTAGATTATTTATTGCAGTATCGCCATCCCCGATATCGCGGACTG
>JAQYPI010000010.1 GCA_028726925.1 Caryophanales bacterium
GAAGGAGGTCGACTTGGCAATCAAGCGGGCGGATTTCGTCGACTTTGCGTCCGTCGGGGCGGATCTTCTCTTCGGTGATGAGGCGGCGGACCTCGGCGGCGACCATGCCCTCGAGGATGTCGTTGACCATGAGCATCGACATCTTGTGGTCATGCTCGTCCTCGTATTCGCGGTGGTCGTAATCCTCGATGATTTCCTTTTTGAGGGCATCGACCGCGTCTTGGCGCTCGAGCTTGTCGAAGATGGAGATCGCTTTCTTGAGGCGCTCGCCGATGCGGGCATCGATGTCGGCCTTGATGGCGGGATCGGCCTGATAAAGCTGGATTTCGCGCTTGGGCTTGCCGATCTGGGCGATGATTTCCTTTTGCCAGGCGCAGAGTTTCTTGATGGCCTCGAAGCCGAACATGATGGCGTCGAGCATCTCTTCCTCGGGGACTTCGGCGGCGCCGGCTTCGACCATCATGATGGCTTCTTCCGTGCCGGCGACAGCGAGGTTGATGTCGCTTTGGGCGGATTGTTCTTCGGTCGGATCGATGATGAGTTCGCCATTAACGCGGCCGACGTAGACGCCGGCGACCGGCCCGTCAAAGGGGATGTCGGAGACGCAGAGGGCAAGGGAGGCGCCAAGCATCCCGGTCATTTCCGGGGTGTTGTCGCGGTCGCAAGACATGACGGTCGCGACGATCTGGACCTCGTTGCGGAAGCCGTCCGCGAAAAGCGGGCGGATCGGGCGGTCGATGAGACGAGCGGAAAGGGTCGCGTGCTCGCCGGGGCGGCCTTCGCGGCGGAGGAAGGATCCCGGGATCTTGCCGACCGCGTAGGATTTTTCTTCGTAGTTGACGGTGAGGGGGAAGAAATCGCCCTCCTTGGGTTCATCGGCGCAGCAGGCGGTCGCGAGAACGACCGTGTCGCCGAAACGGACGAGGACAGACCCATCGGCCTGTTTCGCGATTTCGCCGTTCTCGACGGAAAGCTTCCGCCCGGCGAATTCGGTTTCGAATACTGTTTTCATTCTTTTTTCCTTTATTCTAAAACGCCATTAAGGATACCACTCTTTAGAGTGATAGCCTAGAGGAAACGTGGATTTCTTTCATCTTCCTCTTTTGGGTTCCCCATGAATGTTCCAAAGGGATTATTCTGATATAGAACAACATATGTAAGAAAACGTTTTCTCCCTTTTAAGAGTATGAAAAAAGACCCCTTTCGAGGTCTTTTCGTCTCTTACTTGCGGAGCCCGAGCTTCTTGATGAGGGCCGCGTAGCGGTCCGCGTCGGTGGAGCGGAGGTAGTCCAAGAGGCTGTGACGCTTGCCGACCAAGATGAGGAGGGCGCGGCGGGCGCCGGCATCCTGCTTGTTGGCCTGAAGGTGGGCGGTCAAATCCTTGATGCGGGCGGTGAGGAGGGCAACCTGAACCTCGGGGGATCCGGTGTCTTTCTCGTTCTTGCCGTACTCTTTGATGATCGCGGAAGTCACGTCTTTGGTGAGTGCCATGTTCGTTTTCTCCTTTCTTTGTTACTTGGCTTCCCGAAGCGGGATCAAGGAGAGAATGGTCTCCACCTCGAAAAGCTGCGGGGAAATCATACGGGTTAACGCTTTAAGAAGCAAGGGTTTTCGCTTCTAAGTTCGTCTTCCCCCAATTGTCGTTTCATTCCTCAGAAAAGGCGCGCAAAGCGAGGAATTCGCGATGGTAGAGCCCGGCGATTTCGGGCTTGGTCTCTCGGAACGTCTCGTACGACTCGAAAATCGCCAAGGCTTCTTGAAACGGGACCCATTCGAACGATAAACCGAGCTTCTTCTCGTTCTCCGTAAGTTTCCTTCTTGTTTCACCGCCCGCTTCCTGGCAACGGAAATAATGGTTTACGAAATGCATGGATCCAAAATATTCATCAAGAATCAGAAATTCGTCCCCGGGGACAACCAAAATGCCGGTTTCTTCCGCGAATTCCCGGGTCAAGCACTCCTGAAGTTCTTCGTCTTGCTCGATGCCCCCGCCGGGAATCATGTAATTTCCCGAGACGCGGAAACGAACAAGAAGGATCTTTCCTTCGCGGATAAGAATCCCTCGGCATGCGGATCTTTCTTTCAACACCTCACCGGAGAAATCCGGTTGGACCAGACGAATCTTCTTTGCCTCTTCCATGGATTTCACTATATCCATCTCTTCTCCGTTTTTCACCAACAAGATACTCTTCCCCTAAGTTTCCTTTTCATCCAAGAAAAGGAGAGCTGGCTTTCTTTTCACCCGTGAAAACGCTTTTCCCGAAACCGATTCTTGCTATCGCACGTACGCAAGAATAAAATGTGCGCCGGCAAAAAACCGGGAGGACCCCTTTATGAACATGAGAAACATCGCCATCATCGCGCACGTCGACCATGGCAAGACAACGCTCGTCAACGCGTTGCTCGAGAAATCCGGGACCTTCCGCGACAACGAAGCCGTCATGGACCGCGTGATGGACAGCAATCCCCAGGAAAGGGAACGCGGCATCACGATCCTCGCCAAGACGACCTCGATCGTCTACAAAGACACCAAGATCAATATCGTCGATACCCCGGGGCACGCAGACTTCGGCGGTGAGGTCGAGCGCATCATGCACATGGTGGACGGCTGCCTTTTGCTCGTCGATGCCTTCGAAGGCACGATGCCCCAAACGCGCTTCGTCCTCAAGAACGCCCTCGAGAACCACATTAAGCCGATCGTCGTCATCAACAAGGTCGACCGCCCGAACGCCGATCCCCAAAAAGCGGTGGACGAGGTCCTTGACCTCTTCATCCAGCTCGGCGCCCCCGATGACCTGCTCGATTTCCCGGTCGTCTACGCTAGCGCCCTCAACGAGACTTCTTCTTATTCCCCGGACCCCGCGACCCAAGCCCCGGGCATGGATCCCATCTTCGAGACCATCCTCAAGGAAATCCCGGAACCTAAGTGCGACCCTTCGGCCCCGTTCCGCTTCCAGCCGGCTTTGCTCGACTATAACGGTTTTGTCGGCCGCATCGGCATCGGCACGATCCGCGGGGGCAAAGCCCGCGTCGGGGACACCATCTCGGACATTGATCAGGACGGCCTTCCCCACGACTTCAAGATCATGAAGCTCTATACCTTCCTCGGTTTGCGCCGGATCGAGGTCGACGAAGTCGCCTGCGGGGACATCTGCGCCATCGCGGGCTATGACAAGATGAACGTCGGCGACACCTTCTGCGCCCAAGGCGTGAACGATCCCCTCCCGCGCCTCCGCGTCGACGAGCCGACCCTCCAGATGGAATTCGGGACCAATTCGAGCCCCTTGCGCGGGCAAGACGGCAAATTCGTGACCGCCCGCGTCATCGAGGACCGTCTCTTCCAGGAAGTCCAGCGCGATGTCTCCCTCCGCTTCTGCCGCATTCCCAACACGGAAAGCTGGACCGTTAGCGGCCGCGGGGAACTCCACCTCGGTGTTCTCATCGAAACGATGCGCCGCGAAGGCTATGAGCTCGAGGTGAGCAAGCCCCACGTCATCATCAAGGAGATCGACGGGGTGAAATGCGAGCCCTACGAAGACCTCCAAATCGACGTCCCGACCGAATTCGTCGGGGACATCATGCAGACGCTTGGGGAACGCGGCGCCTCCTTGGTCGACATGGTCGATTCCAACGCCCAAACCCGCCTTACCTACGTGATTCCTTCTCGCGGCCTCCTCGGTTTCGTCAACAACTTCCTGACCCTCACGAAGGGGTATGGCATCATCAACCACACCTTCCGCGAATACCGCCCGATGTACGGCAAGACCGTCGGGGAACGCGCGATCGGCGTCCTCGTCTCCGTCGACGCCGGGCCCGCGACCCCCTATTCCATCGAGAAAGTCGAGGAACACGGCACCATGTTCATCCTGCCGGGCACCACGTGCTACGAGGGGATGATCGTCGGGGAACACCGATACCCGACCGACCTCGCGGTCAACGTCACCGCGGCCAAGCCGCAATCGAACGTCCGTTCCTCCAACAAAGACCAGACGGTCGTCCTCAAATCCCCGCGCCGCATGACCCTCGAGGCGTGCCTTGACTACATCAACAGCGACGAGCTCGTGGAAGTCACCCCAACCGCGTTCCGCATGAGGAAGCGCATCCTCTCCACCCCGGAACGCAAGAAATTCGACGCGAAGAAAAAGGCCCTCGCCGAGGCGGAGGCCAACTCCTGAGCAAGGTTCGCCTTGCTCTTTTTTATAGCTCGAGGGAACGGGCCCAGGCGGAATCCTTGGCGAGTTGATCCGCGAGTTCTTCCTTCGAGGCGAATTTCCTTTCGTCTCTCCCGCGGCGCAAAAAAGCGATGTAGACGGTCGCATCGTAGCAATCCCCGTCGAAATCGAGCATGTGGGACTCAACAAGCGGCTCGTCCAAACCCCCGAACGTCGGGTTCTTGCCGACGTTGACAATCGAAAGGTGAGGGATGCCGCGAACATAGGTCAAACCCGCGTAGATCCCTTCTTTTGGCAAGACGTAGCGGGCGCTTGGAGCGAGGTTCGCGGTCGGGAAGCCGATCGTGCGCCCGAGTTCCTTGCCATGGATCACCTTGCCAGCAATCTCATAGGGGCGGCCAAGCATCGACGCGGCTTGCTCGACATTCCCTTCCTTGAGGAGTTCCTTGATCCTCGTCGTGGAGATTTTCTCCGCGTCTTGGAGGACGGTCGGGGCGACGATGGTCTTGAAATGGGCACGCAGATCCTCGATGGTGCCGCTTGCCCCTTTCCCGAAGCGGTAATCTTCCCCCACGACCACGAGTTCGGTCCCAAGGGGAGCCAAAACAGAATCGATGAATTCTTTGGGGGATAAGGAAAAGAACCGGGAATCCGTCTCGAGGATATAGGCTTTGTCTAGGCGCATGGAGGCGGCCAGGCGGCACTTCTCTTCTAGGGGGGTCAGGCATTCCTTTTCCTCCCCTTTGAAGGGGCAGGAATCGAGGAACAGGACGGCGCTTGGGCCGCGGGATTCGAGGGCGCAGGCGCGAAAGAGGGCCTGATGGCCAAGATGGACCCCGTCGAAAAAGCCAAGGGCGAGGCCAAGGCCTTCTTCCCTTGGGGGGAGGGCATTTAAGGAAAAGCGGACGATATCCATCAGAAAAGGCCTCGTAAGACGCGGTAGAGGCCGCGGTCGCCTTTTTGAAGGACCGCGATGCCTTCCCCGGAGTGAGAAAGGGCGAAAAGGGTTTCTTTATTCGAAGAAAGCGCGATGGGACGCCCGTTTTTTACGAGCTTCTCTTCTTCCTTGTTTAGAATGACGCGGGCGTTTGACGGCAGGAAATCCGCGGGGTTTTTGAGATCCTCTTGGGTGGTTTCCTCCGCGGGTTTAGCCCCGTCGAGGCCGATGTCCCCGACCTCAACCCGGCGAAGGGATTCTAGATGACCAACGGTCCCTAGTTTCCGCGCGAGGTCTTCCCCGAGGGTCCGCATGTAAGTCCCCTTGCTCACGAGGGCTTCGAAGACGACGACCGGGGGATGATAGGAGGTCAAGGCGATTTCGTAGACCGTGATCTTTCGTGGATCCCGAGGGATTTCCTTCCCCTCGTGGGCGAGCTCGTAAAGGGCTTTGCCGCCGATCTTGATGGCGCTGGTCATCGGGGGAACCTGCAGGCTTTCCCCAAGGAACGAGGAAAGAGCGGACTCGATATCCCCTTGGCTTAGGGGCGGAATGGCCGCTTCTTCCGTGACGTCCCCGTCCTTGTCCCCCGTCGAGGTCGCGACCCCAAGGCGCAAGGAAGCGACGTAACGCTTCTTCGAATCGTCGAGGAAGGGAAGGTATTTCGTGGCTTTGTTCACCGCGACCAAAAGGAGGCCGGTCGCGAAAGGATCCAAGGTCCCGAGGTGCCCGACTTTGCGGGTTTTGAAGGCTTTTTGGATGGCGTTGTCGATTTGGCGGGACGTGACCCCCTCGGCTTTGTCGACGAGAAGGATCCCGGAAAGGGAGGCGGTTTCCATGTCCTATCCATCATACTCGCGATGCGGGCGCGCGTTAAGGAATTCTCTTTCCTTTCCCTTCGTGGCATAATCTTGCCATGCGTTACATCCGTCGCGTTCTCGCTTCCCTTCGCAAAGCCGACGAGCTCTTCTCCCTCATCGATTCCGGGGACCGCATCGCCCTCGGCATCTCCGGGGGCAAGGACTCCCTT
>JAQYPI010000011.1 GCA_028726925.1 Caryophanales bacterium
AGCTTGTTGACGAGTTTCTCGACGAGGGCCCCATTGCCTGGGATCGGGTTCGAGGAGAAGACGACCGTGTCCCCCGGGTAGATCGAGGTGAAGCGGGAATCCCCGTTGACGATGCGGGAAAGGGCCGCCATTTCCTCGCCCTGGCTGCCCGTGCAGACGATACAGACCTCGGCATTGCGGTAATTGCGCAGGTTGTTTTCCTGGATGATGGCTTGGTCGGGAATCTTGATATAGCCGTATTCACGGGCGATCCCGATGACGTTTTTCATGGAACGGCCGAGGACGCAGATCTTCCGGCCGTGGGCGACCGCCACCTCGACGACTTGCTGGATGCGGTTGATGTTGCTCGAGAAGGTCGAGACGATGATGCGGCCGGGGGCTTTGTCGAACACTTCCTCGACGCCGCGGCGGACGTTCGTCTCGCTTGGGGTGTAGCCCTCGATCTCGGCGTTCGTGGAATCCGCCATGAGGAGGTCGACTCCCTCGGTCCCGAGGCGGGTGAGCTTGTCGATCTCGAAATTCGGGCCGACTGGGGTCAGGTCGATCTTGAAGTCGCCGGTCTCGATGATGCGGCCCGAGGCGCAATCGATGCAGATGCCGAAGGAATCCGGGATGGAATGGGTGACGCGGAAGAAGGAGACCTCGAAATCATCCCCGATCTTGACGCGGGCGTTCTCGTCGTATTCGACGATGTTGACCGGGTCGCGGAAACGGGCATCCTCGAGCTTGTGCCGGATGAGCGCGGCCGCGAGGCGCGGGGCGTAGATGACGGGGATGTGCACGCTGCGAAGCAAGAAGGGAATGCCCCCGATGTGGTCTTCGTGGCCGTGGGTGATGAAAAGGGCCTTGATTTTGGAGCGGTTGCTCTTCAAGTAGGAATAATCCGGGATGACGTAATCGACGCCAGGCAGGTTCGCTTCCGGGAAGCGGACGCCCGCATCGACCAGGATGAGCGAGCGGTCGGTCTCGAAGCAGTAGGTGTTCTTGCCTACCTCTCCGAGTCCGCCGAGGGCAAAGATATTGACGGGGGTATCTCTCATAAAAACCTCTAGAAAAATTGGAGTGGTGTTCTCGTTGGTTAACGTTCGTTACTTGTAATATACGTGGTATTGGGCGAAAGGAAAAGCCCTTTCTTTAATGAAAGGGGTTTCAGCAAAAGCCGTCCCGTTAGGCGACGAAGAAGCAAAAAGAAAAGCCAGGTGTAAGGGGGGACGCCTGGCTCTCCCGGACAGCGGCCCGGACGGCCATAAGAAAACTTATGGCACCACTATTCTCGTATCGAAGGGAATAAATGTCAATAAAATCACAAAAAAATGTTAAAAAAAGTTAAGCGAAGCAATCCTTTCATCCGATCGGAAAGGCGTTTTTCAAGTTAACTCCCGCACGAAAAAACCGGGAACGGGTCCCGGTTTTCGCGAGATGGAATCGCGATCTCAGGCCTTGAAATCGGCGGCGTTCGGATAAACGAGGTCGACGTTGCCCCAGTGGCATTCGGTGATCGAGGACATGGAATCCGCACCGGCGGTCTCGCTCATGGACATGCTCTGCGGGAGGTAGTTGTCCATGGAAAGCGCGACGCTGCTTTCGGCTTCACCCTCTTTAATCGTGGCTTTGATGGTGGCTTCGACGCTCAGGTTGCCTTCCCCGGAGCTGCGGCAGGTCGCGGACCAATTGGTCACGCCTTCCGGGTAGGAGACCTCACCCTCGATATCGGCGGGCATCATGTCGATGAGGTGGTCGATCGTGGAGGTGAGGGTTTCGATCAAATCGGTGGCGATTTCCTTGCTGTCAAACTTGCTTCCGATTTCCGCCACAGTTTGCTCGAAGAGGGTATCGGCGCCGATGGAGGATTCCTGATACATCTTTTCTTCGCCCATGGCAGCGGCGATGACAAACACGCCGTCCCGGACGAAGACGTATTGTTCGCTCGAAGCATCTTCGCCATCGACGGTTCCCGCCGTCTTGACGTGGAAGTATTGGGCGGTGATGGCACTCGTGACTTCGACGATCATCTCGGAAGTCTTACCTTCGACGGTCGCGCTCGTGACGGACTTGAAGGAGAAGTCAGAGGGGATGGTCACCTCGTCGGCCGCGTATTTGGCCTGGGCGTTCTTGGAGATGGTCTGGGCTTCTTCGATGGTGACTTCGGGGGCCGGGGCATCGCCACCGCAGGAGGCGAGCAAGAGGAAGCTCGCGGAGAGAAGGAGGAGGTTCTTGGCTTTCATGGTTGTTTTCCTTTTCTGCGGGATAAGCGAAACCCGCTTGTTATGCTCATTATAGTCTTGGGGAGAAAACGAAAATAGAAGCAATTTTCCAATATCGATTTACTTTTTATTCGTAAGCGCGCGTCAACGCCCCCGAGATGGCAAGAAAAAGCCGCCTCGAGAGAAGGCGGCGGATCTCAGATGGCCTCGGAATTCGGCGGTTCCGCGAAGGGGTTGTCCTTCGGGATGCGGTCGTAGAAGAGGATGCCATCCAGGTGGTCGATCTCGTGCTGGAGGACGATCGCGTCATATCCCCGCGCGACGATCTCGACATCCTGTTTCGCCAAGGCATCATAAGCCCGGACTTTGATCTTGAAATCGCGGATGACGTGGCCGGGATGGTCCGCGTCGACGCTCAGGCACCCTTCCCCGTTTTGGAGATAGGCTTTGCGAATCGAGTTCGTGATGATGCGGGGGTTCGCAAGAGCGAGTTCCACGGGTGGGTATTTGTCACCTCGCGGGTAATAGATGACGAGCATCCGCAGGGATTTTCCGATCTGGGGCGCGGCGAGGCCAACCCCTTCCCGGACGGAAGGATGCTTCTCGCGGAAAGCCGGGTCCTGGCTGTCCTTGATGTAGCGCATCATCTCGTGGATGAGCGCGTCGTTCTCCTCGGTTAGCGGGACCGCGACGGGGTCGCATTTCTTCCGCATCCGCGGATCGGTGTCTTTAACGATTTTCAACATGTCGATGCTCGCGGGCGACTCGCCCGCTTCTCCATGGAGAAAAGCATAACGTTGGGGAAGGGAAATCGCAAGAGAGTCGCGCGGAATGCGCGTTTTGTCCAAATTCACCCCTTCTCTATTTGAGAAGAAAGAGTGAAAATATGAGAGCCTTGAATCCCGTACGCGGATCGGCACTCGTCTGAACGACGGTTTTGTGGGGGAGGGCCGTCCGAAGGCCAAACGCCAAACAACGTCACGCGCCGTTACCCATGCGCGGAGGAGGTCCCCTTATGGACAATACGAACAAAACCGGGATGGAAATCATCCCCGCTGTCGGACACGACATCGAAGAAGTCCGCCAGCTCATCGAAGCCCTGAAAACCCGCGGCTTCGAGATTCTGCCTTCCTTGGCTAACGCCGAGGAGGGTGCCTCGACCTATGCCATCGCCCTTTCCGCGAAAGAGAAGAAAGCGATGCTCGACGAGAAAGGCCTCGCGACCTTGAATTGGACCATGGAACATGGCCCGATCCTACCCGTCGCGACCGTTCTTGCGCATCTCGACGCGATCCTCGAAGGCGACGAAGCCTTCTACGCTTCCCTCGCGAAATAAGCTTGGCGCGCCCGGCTTCTAGCAAGCCGGGCTTTCTCTTCCTTGCCTATTTCCTCCTGCCATCTTTTCTTGATTCCCGCCCATCCCTTCTCCCGTTGCTTCGGGACTAGGGCGCACATTTGATGAGGATTACGCGATGAAACAGAGGAATAAATACGTTATCTACGGCGTGGCCTGGGGCTTGATCCTCGCGATCGGAACCGCCTCGATCC
>JAQYPI010000012.1 GCA_028726925.1 Caryophanales bacterium
AATCAATACACCACAAAAAAAACGGCTCCTAATAACCACAAAATCGCAAATATCCCCGCTACCAAAAAAAAAACGCCGCTGAAAAATAGAGCATCGGCCCATCCCGTAATTTCATAATTTCCCCGGACGAAAAAGCAGAGGCAAAAGGTGGCAATTGCGATGATCGGATAAACGACAAGGGAGACGATGATGTTTTTCTTCATGGAACAATCTTCTATGCAAATGCGTAAAAAAGCAAACAAATATCGAAAACCCGCGCATGCGAGGCAAACGCGGGTTCAATCCATCAGGACTTCTTCATCATAAGAAGCTGCGTTTTGTGAAGCGTCAGCTTTCTCTTTTCGGAGGGGGTCAACCGTTCGATGAGAAGGAGTTGATCATCGATGGCTTTCGAAACTTTCGCTTTCGAGGCGGAAGGATTGCCAATCAACGCTTGAAGGGCTTTCTCCTTCTCTTTCGCCAAGGCGAAATCCTTCGACTCGTTTTTCGGACTTTCCGCTTTCGGTTTGGCCTTCGAAGTCGTCCGCCGAGTCATGGCTTTCCGTTCCTCTTCGTTCGTGGGGGCAAGGACGATGAGGCGGGGTTCGCTTGGGGTCGCAGGCGATGAAGGGGCGACCGCTTTTTTCGGAGCGTTCTGTTTGGCCTTCATGGTCGCAACCTTCGGCTTTTGCGGCTTGTTTTCAGAAGGCTTGCTTTCTTCTTTCATCGTTTTCAACGAAGTTTTCGCGGAAGGGGCGGAAGATGTTGCCTTGGCTTTCGCGGGCGCTTTGGCCGAAACCTTCTTCGACGCGCCCTCGGTGGCGGGTTGGGATTTTGGGGAACCAGCTTTCGAATCGGCGGACGATTTGGAAGCGGCCGGAGACGGCTTCTTCTCGTTCGTTGGTTTTGCCACGGGTTTCTTCGCGGGTTCCGCTTTTACCGTGGAAGCCTTCTCCTTTTCGGGGGAAGCATCCTTTTTGGCAGAGGGGGATTTGGCCGATGAAGCCTTTTTCCTCGAGAAAGCATGAGAAGAGGCTTTGTCCGACGCGGGCTTTTCCGTTTCCGGGGCTTTGAGTTCAGCGGAGGGTGAGGAATCCTGCTTCAGCACAGGGAACCCGTACTGGGGATTCGGCTCGGTCCCAAGAAGATGTTCTTCTTGCATCCGTCGAATGACCTTGGATGCCCGGTAGGGGCCCAAGCCAAAAGTCTTTTTGAGGGATCTCGCGGAAACGAAGGACAGCTTGGCGAGAATGCCTTCCTTCACCGATGCGTATTCCTCGTCCGTCATGCCCGGTTGGGTTGACGCCTTGGACTCACCCTCTTTCGGGACTGCGACGGTTTTGATGACCTTCACAACGCCATTGGGCATCACTTCCTTGCTCTTTTCGGGCTCAGGGGATGCTTTATCCTTGGGTTGGTCAGGAATTTTGGTGGTTTCTGGAACCGAGATTTTCTCAATCCAGGCGCGATATCCGCCTTTTCCATCAAGAGGTTCCGCGGACCACAAAAGCCCTTTATAGGAATAATGAACCCTGGCAATGCCTTGGCTCCTCCGCTCTTCCAGACTCGAAACGATGTGTTCCAAATCCGTCTCGGTTAAATCGACATCGCCATGAAATTGGCGCGCGTAAGGGATCGAGGGGTAACGGAACATCAAGTTGATGCCCGAGGCGCAAGAAGAAATAGCAGACTGCAACGAATTGCCCGTCGCGGAATGCGCCTTGGAAACCGTCTTTTTCGCGGGTTCCTTGCTTGGTTCCTTAACCGAAAAAGAGGCGGGAACGGTATCCGTTTTCACGGGCTTTTCCTCTTTGGGAGGGGTTTTGTTTTCTATCTTTCTTGGTTCTGGAGCCTGAGGTTTCACGACCCCGGGGATCGGCTTGACCGGCCCGCCGGAAATCGGCTTAGGAAGCCCATGGGATTTGTCGGAAGAGCCATTCGGCTTGTGATTGTTTTTCTCTGACGGAAGAATCTCGCCTCGGTTGGGAACCAAATTCCCTTCTGCGCCCTCAAATTTCATGATGTGGGCATTCCTTCCCCTTTGGGAAAGGAGATTGTTCAAGGCGATGAGATCGCTCGCGAGTTTCTTGTCTTGGGTGATGACGAGGATTTTTTGGCTCAACCGGTCGGTGCTGACTTTGACGTAAATGGCGTTGTCAGCGAAGGATTTCCGATCTTTTTTCTGCTTCTTTAAGATCGTGATAAGCTTGCGTCTCTTTGCATCCTTGAGAATCTTCAGCGCCCTTTTCGCAGGGCCCCGCTTATCGAAATCCTTTTTGTTCTTTGAATGCCTTTCCAATTCTTCGATGCATTCTTTTGGAACGTAGATTTCCGTGGAAGAATCTTCCAAATAATCCTGTGCAGCGACCAGACGATCCATCCACGCGGGGAAGGCATCTTCCATGAGAGAACAGGTGTCGATGAGCACGTAGTCGAAGCCATTCAAGTGCTTCGCAAGAGCCATCGCGCGGTTCTCGTCGTTGTACATGATGTTAGTAACCTCCTAACTCGCCTATTATAACGGCCAAAGGGAAGGTAGAGGAACAAAAATGATTGCCGCCTCAACCCAAGAAAGCGTTGAAAGCAGATGGAACGGAATACTCGGTTTCTTTTTCGTATTGAGTTACAAATAAAGCGTCCTTAGGGGATGCCAGGACCTCGATTTTCCAACCCGTCATGTGCCACTCGACATGGCTGAAGATATGTTTGGCGCCCCCCAGGTTTTCAAAAGAGCCGAGAACGTACCCTTTCTTTTCCAAATAATCTCGGATACCTTCCTCTTTCCATCGGCCAAGCAGATTCATTGGTTGATAAAGGGAGGATAACAACCCCTTCTCCGGTCGCTTCTCGAGATAAACGCGATCATCCTTCGTCAGTATCAAGATCGTTCGGTCTTCGGTTTTCCTTTTCGTTTTCTTTTTCGCGAGAGGGTATTTTTGTTCTTCTTCCCTCTGATGGGCGATGCAAAAGCCCCTCAGAGGGCACGTGGAACAAAGAGGTTTCCCATTCGGCAGGCACTGAAGTTGGCCGATATCCATGAGGGTTTCGTTGAAAATCGCCGGATCGATATCCATTTGTTCCGCGAAACCAAGAGCAACGAGACGACGATCCTTTGGGGAGCCCGGATCAAGAGGTCGGGCGAACAAGCGGGCATAGATACGCACGAGATTTCCGTCGACGGCCACCTCCTTGGCATGGAAGGCAATCGAGGCGATCGCGGCGGCGGTGTATTCCCCAATCCCAGGCAAGCGCTTCAAGTCTGAAACCTCGCAAGGAATCTCTCCCCGATGCTTTTTCACGATCTCCATCGCGGCCTTTCGCAGATTGCGCACTCGCGAATAATAACCGAGGCCTTCCCAAAGTTTTAGGCACAAATCCTCGTTCGACCGAGCAAGAGCAGCGACGTCGGGCAAACAGGCCATGAATCGTTCGAAATAGCCTTTCACCGTCTCTACCCTCGTTTGTTGAAGCATGATCTCGCTTACCCAAACGTGATACGGGGAAGGGTCTTTTCTCCAAGGGAGGTTTCGCGGATTCTCTTGGTGAAAGCGAAGAAGGGCGTCCGAAAGTTGTGACATGATTCCATCTTAACAGGTTTCGTCTTCCCAAAAGCGAAAAGCGCTTTAAAATCGAAATCGGGACGGGGAGAAAGGTCTCTTCATGAAAATCGTGTTTCTCGCATGCAGCGTTCTTTTGTTATGCTCATGCGCCAATCCTATCTCGACTTCTTCTGTTAACTCCTCGCATCGTGACGCATCCGAGGATTCTTCTGTTTCCATCCCAAAAATCGAAGAAAACGAAAGGCTTCGGGGCTTGTGGCTCCGATTCAGCGACAACAACGGCGTTCTCTTCCAAGATGAGGCCCCTTTGTTCCGCTTTCTTGGCAATGCCGCTTTCGCCGACGATGCAAGCGGATTAATCACCGTTGGCGACCAAGGAATTTTCCAATTCTCCTTAACGGGTGAAGATGTCCAGCTTGGGGATTTTGTCCAAGAAGGGGAGCTAATAAACGAATGGGGCCTCAAGGTTCTCGCTAATCTCGGGAAGGGCGAATTCGATGAAGCGGAACCCGGCTGTTTTAATCTGAGGGACCTCTCGTCTCCATTCGCGTCGGCTTGGTTATCTCTCGTGGGCGATTCTCGGCCGCAAAGCCAACTCCGATTTTTCGAGATGCAATACTTTGGCTCGGAAGTTGACATCGCGTATGCGTTTGGGGATCTGGAATCACCTTTCGATCAGGACGCGGAACGATTCCGCATCGGCTCAATCGGAATGGTGGAATGTCCGGCGGTGGAAAACCTCGTCCGCTTCCCTCCGACCCTAAGCCCGCGCACATCCTATGATCCGGATATCCGGGATTACATTCTGGAAAACGCCGGAACGGAAGATGCGATTCCGTTTTTGGAAGGGGCTAGTGTCCAATTCTCGGATGCTTTCGTTCTCGATAACGTCCAAGTGACGTCCCTTCATAGCAACGCCTTGCCCCGTTTCGAACAAAGGCTCGTTCAGGATGGCTTTGCGAAAATTAGCGAGGGCGTCTATCGAAAAACATTCCGACTGAGTGAGAGAAACAACCGGGCTGACATCCGTTTTTGGAAGGAGGGGGAACGAGAAATCCTTTATTTCGGATTCTCCATGGAGCCCGTCGAATCGCTGAACTTCTCCTTCTTGAACAGACGCCTCATCGACTCCCCGTTTCCGGAATGCCCGCCATCTTCTTTCGTTACGAACGTTCGTCTCACCGAAATTAGCCCCGGAAAAGCGAAAGGAACGGCGACTTTCTCCAATTCGGGAATCGGGAGGGAATACTGGGAGGAAGTTTACTTGCCTTTGCTTCGAGCACGAGGGTTTCATCCGACTTCGTTTCCGGCAGGGGGACCTTTCGGATATCGCTATCAAGGAAGCAACCGTTTCTTTTCCTTGGAAGAATTGGGGGAGACCGGCATCTTCTCTTTTTCCTTCGCATGGAATCTTTCGTAGACTCCGGGATAGAGTCGTGATAGATTATTGCCCGGAAGAAATTCCCGACAGTTCGTTGTTGCCATCCTGTCGTTAAACAAAACCAGGAACGATTGACCTCAATGACGCGTCTTTCGTGACTGGGAGACGCGTTTTCTTTCGTCTCCCAGCAGGTCTATCTTCCTGCTGTGGCAGAAAGGACTTCTCATGAATCAGGTCACCCGTTCCTTCTTTCAAAGGCAAAAACAAGAAATCACTTTGTTATTCCGCTCGATTCCCGGATCGGTTCTGGCTTTGTTCGTCGTGTCCGTGGTGGGCATGAATCTTCTGGCGAACAAATCCCTCGACATCCCCCTTCCCCATTTTGCTTTGGACGCGGGAATCCTCCTTTCCTGGGTATCGTTCCTATCCATGGACATGATCACGAAGCATTTCGGACCGAAAGCGGCGAATCAAGTTGCCGTCTTTGCCGTCCTCGTGAACCTTGGCATGTCGCTAGTTTTCTTCCTCGCGGCTTTGTTGCCCGGCATGTGGGGGGAATCTTATGTCGAGGGGAGCGAGGATCTTCTGAACGCGGCTTTGAATCACACGTTCGCGGGACAATGGTATGTCTTGCTAGGGAGCACCGTAGCTTTCCTCGTTTCCGCGATTGTGAACAACGTTCTCTCTTGGGCCATCGGAAAAGCAGCAAAAAAGGATAATGCGTTCGTCTTTTATCTCCGTTCCTACGTATCGACTGCCGTCGGCCAATTCGTGGACAACCTCGTCTTCAGTCTGATCGTGTCGGTCGCGTTTTTCGGATGGACCATTCCCCAAGTCTTCGTCTGCGCTTCTCTTGGCATGGTCGCGGAACTATTGATGGAGGTTCTTTTCTCCCCCATCGGGTATCATGTAAGCAAGAAATGGAAAACGGCGGGAGTCGGGAAAGACTATCTCGCGCTGATGCAAACCCCTTGGAGGAACAACGCATGAAAGTGATTATCACCGGAACGACCCGTGGCATCGGGAAAAGCATTGCGGAACTCTTTTTGAAACGCGGGCATCAAGTCATTGGCATCGATGTTCTTGGGCCGTCCATCGTCCACCCATCCTATACGCATCACCAAGCGGATATCACCTCGGACCCGCTTCCGGAAATCGAATCCCCGGACATCCTTATCAATAACGCCGGGATCCAAGAAGGAAACGTTATCGATGTCAACTTGAAAGGAACGATCCGCGTGAGCGAAAAATACGCTCTTTCGCCCTCTATTCGCAGCGTCCTTTTCATCGCTTCCGCTTCCGCGTCAACGGGCGCGGAATTCCCGGAATACGCAGCATCCAAGGGGGGCGTGGTGTCTTATATGAAGAACCTCGCGGCCCGCGTCGCTTCCTTTGGGGCCACCTGCAACGCCCTATCCCCCGGTGGGGTCAATAACGAACTCAACGCCCACATCCTTCAAGATGAAAAGCTCTATGAGGCCGTCCTGAATGAGACGATGCTTCACGCTTGGGCGGAAACCGAAGAAATCGCAGAATGGGCTTATTTCCTGACAGTCGTCAACCGTTCCATGACTGCGCAAGATGTCCTCGTCGATAACGGCGAGGCGGCAAAATCCAACTTTATTTGGTAGGCATTCGCCGAAACGAGATGTTTTTCAGGATCGCCATGTCTTCCGGGCTCAACGCGAAGTCGATTTTCGCGTTGCTTTCCATGAATTCTTTGTGCGTCGTTTTCGGAAGGGGCAAAGCGCCTAATTGATAAACGAAGCGAATGCAAACCTGCGGAATGGTCGCGCCGTATTTCTCGGCGATCTTTTGCACCTCGGGATGATGAACGAGTTGGCCGGTGGCAAGAGGGGAATAGCCCTCGATCAAGATGCCGTTCCGTTTGGCGAATGCGATGACTTCATCGTCGACGTTCCCGATATAGCACGGAATCTGGTTGACCATGAGCGGCACCGTCGCGTGATCCATGATGTTCTGCATGTCCGATACATTGAAATTGCTGACGCCCAAAGAGAGAATCTTCCCTTCCTTATAAGCCTCTTCCATGGCCCGATAGACCGCGACGTTTTCCTTTTCGTAACGATAAGGCTTCGTAGGGTCTCTCATCTCGCTCCAAGGCTTAGGGGCGTGAATCAACATCAAGTCAAGATAAGGGGTGCGTAGGCGCGTTAACGAATCAACGATGGCTTGTTTCGCCTCCTCATAGGTCTTGATTTGTGCCGGGATCTTGCTCGTCAAAAAATAAGCCTCGCGAGGCAAAGAGGATTTGGCTAAGGCCATCCCAATCTCCTCTTCGTTTCCATAGGCGATCGCGGTATCGATATGGCGATAACCGGATTCGAATCCTTCTCGAACAACGCGTTCCGCATCCTCGCGGGCAACCTGCCAAAACCCAAGTCCCAAAGAAGGGATTTCGCGGCCGTTTTTTAACTTCCAGATAGTATCGATAGCTTTCATCGTAGATCCTCCTTCTTCATTTTACCGAACCAAAGAAAAAGCCGCGAGGAAAACCCCGCGGCCATTGCGTCTATTCGCCTTATTTCTTGAGGATGGCGGAACCAACGCAAGAAGCGCCGGAAAGAAGCGCGAAGATGCCAGTCCCGATGGGGCCAAAGCCAAGGGAAACACTACCCATGATTTGATTCGCGAGATCCTCGCCAAGCGCAGCCGTGACGAGAGCCGATTTGGAGGCGAAGAAAATAATCGCGGCAATAACTAAAACAAGAGCGGAGCCAAGGAAAACAAGGTTGCCGAGGCGCGCTTTCTTCACGCAGCCAAGGCCGATGGCGGCAACAATGCCGAGCGTTGCGAGAACAAGGAGGATCCAGCCGATGAGGACCAAAGCAACGGGGCCCTCGAGGGAGCCATTCAAACTGCCGGAAGCGCCCTGAACGGCAACGGTTCCGCCAAAGATGAAGGCATAGAGGTTCGTGTAGGTCGTTACAACCTCGTTACCAGTAAACCCTGTTGTACGAGTAACGAACGCCGCGGCCAGGGGCAACAATAACGCGACAACGGCAAGGAGGCCGGCCACGTAGCCAAGAAGTTTTTTAAGAGTGATTTTCATTTCTCTTTTCCGTGCAAAAGCACGCCTTTCTATGTCAATGATAAACGCGCTTTATGCGCTTGTATAGGGGGAGACATGGAATGTCACTTTCCTTTACTTTATGAGGATACGTCCCTGGGGAAAGTAAATGTCTAGTCGAGGAAGAAACGAATGCGAGATTGGAAGGAGGCTTTTTGCCCAGGCTCAAGGAAACGAAGTTCCTTTCTTTCCGCTAGCTCAAGAGGATCTTTGTCTCTCGTTGGCAAGCCCCACCAAGGTTCCAGACAAAGGAATCCATCGGAATTCGGCGGAGTCCACATCGCGACATACGGGGAAGAGAAATGGAATTCGATGGCCACGCCTTTCCCTGTGTGAAGAATGATGGGAACGCCTTCATTCATGAAAATGATCGTGTCTTGGTTCAACATGAATTCTTTTTCGGAATCCAGGAAAAGCTCGCCGGAAAAAGGAAACGCCTCATCGAAAGAATGCGTCACGCCATCTCGCGATTTCGGGATATAGCGCAGCGGGGGGAGGATGAGTTTTGCCTTGCCAAACCGCACTTGGTAAGCGGCGTGATCGCCGATGCCAAAAGGCATGGTTTCTTCTCCGGTGTTTTCGACTTCGTGGGTTCGGATCAAGACGTCGTCATCGAGTTCGAAGGTTTCTGTTAAGCGGAATGGATAAGGGTAGGAACGGAGGGTTTCTGGCGTGGAACGCATGGAAAACGACATATTGGTGTCGCTATTTTGCACATCCATCATATCGGAAGTTCTCGGAAAACCATGCTGATTCATGCTCAAGGCCACGTGGTGGCAAGAGTAACGATCGCCTTTCCCAATGATGGGGAAAATCAGGTGGTCTTGGCATTGCCACCAACCATCTTTTTGATAAAGGATCTCCTGACGGAAAAGTTGGATGGAAGTCAGTTCTCCACCCATTGGGGATGCGGATATCGACAAAAAGGGATTTTGGATGTTCATGCAATTCCCTCCGTTGATTTCATCATAAAGTCAAGAAAGAGGGAGAACAACGAAAAATCTTGTTTTAGCGCTCAATCGGCAGGAAAAAGGCGCATGCGTTCCAAAGGAGTTTGGTTGGGTTGATGCATCGTGATCCAGGGTTTCCCTTGAAGGTCCAGGAATCTCATGCAATGGCCCCCGTCTTTCGAGAACACGACGCGATCAAAGACGTAATCTCCATAAACGCCGCCTTCGCTATGGCTTTGAATCACCGTGTAACCGGTCTCGGTGAAGGTCGACCAAAGCAAAACGATGCGGTTGCCATCTTCATATAGCCACGGGCCTTCCGCAACAAAGCCCCGCGCCTCGGAATTGCAAACCTGTTTGCTAAGACCGTTGTATTTGCCACTGATGATTTTCACGGGCGGGGTGACGAGTTGACGCAAGTCGTGGCTCAACTCGGCGATGAAAAGAGCTCCGTCCCCATCGTGAGTGATGGGGGTCGTCCATTCATTGGAGAAGCAAAGATATGGTTTGCCTTCGTGGATGAATAACGTCGCATCGAGGCAACCCCATCCCTCGGGAGTGATGTATTCACCCGTCAAAGGGACGAAAGGTTCCCCCAAGGACGAGGACACGAGAACCATGCTTCCCCTGCCCTTGTCGGCACGGAACAAAGAGACAATGAGATAATATTTGCCTTCATAGCGATGGAGTTCCGGCGCCCAACGATTCGTGTATCCCGCGAGAGAGGAGTTTTCCACCATGATGCAAACGGGGTCAAAAGTTTCCAAATCCGAAGATTCGTAAAGAGTAAAGTCGCTCGCAAGGCCCCAAGGATCATCCCCCGTCGTTCCAAGCAAATAATATCGGTCGTCTTCCACAAAAACGAAGGGATCCCGAATATGAATTTCATCACGATGCATAAAGTGCGCCTCTTTCCTTGTGTTATATGCGCCTATGGCCTCGCAACGCAAGTCGCAATCTCGTTGACCATAAGAAAACGAAAGATTATCCGCGCAGACAACTGGTGGGTTTGGGTCCAACCGCAAAAGAAAACCTCATCCATTGCAGCGAATGCGGTTTTTGGTTTTTGTTTTTACACCGATTTGCTGATCGAAAGGTATGATTCTTTGCTTTTTGGCAAGAGCATTGCAGATAATTCATCCCGAACGTCATAGGAATAAATGTTTTCGATGACGGATACCTCGATCACGTCCCTGCAATACTTATCGGAAGAAAGGACGCACTCCTCGATGAAAACGAAGATATCATCAAGTTCGTTGGTGATCTTTTTCTCAAAGCAAGCCAAAAGATATGGCATCAAAACATCTTCTAGAACAATGGTCGAGCCGGTGTCGATTCCGCCTTGCCATGAGGTGGCTTCTTCGAAGGATTCCTTTATGCTTGGGAATCTGTTTAGGAGCATCGAGTTAAATTCTCTTGAATCCATTAGTATTCTCCTTTCACAGAACGCAAAGAGCTTCTAAAAGTTTAGGGGATTGATTCTCTCATCGTCACTAAGCCTTAGGAATCGCCTTATATCTTGGGCGATTCTCCCAATCTAGACAATCTTCAATGGGTTGGCGTGAAGATAACCCATCAATCGCCCTCCCTCAAAATAGATAAAAGCTTTTCGCATTCTTCTTCACTCATTTCAGGATGTTTTCGTGCAAGCATGAAGGTGAGATTCCTTTGGAGAGGCAAAGCGCTAACAAGAGATATGTCGACCGAGGAAACAGAATGATCTAAAGTGGTCAGCAGTTCATCGGTTGATTCTTTGCTAAGCTTTATTTGTGAGAGAGTTTCTCGACAAAGCCTTCCAGAACGGCTCTCGTCCCGGTCTCGATTGCTGAAAGGCAAGACAGGGAGATCTCCATCTTCTTAGCCATAACGGTCATATTCTACTCTTCTCGATTCTCATCTTCCTGAGCGCCTTTCCAAATTCAGTTGTCATAATCTCTTCTTTACGAAGCGCGTTTTCCAGTTTTTGTAGAATACAACTATATTTGTGTAAATATTGAAAAACGCGATTGTCTCGCGTCTTTTTCTATGTATATTAGAACGTTTTCGTTCCAAATGTCTGTTGATGGGCCAATCGAACCGATATAAGAACACCTTTCCACATAAAATATGCGCATCAAACATTCGAATATGTACACCGTTAGTATTACTGTTTATCAAATTGGTTCCTTGTTTTTTGTAGAATTCTACGTTTTTTCGGACTAGGTAGATCATAATTTGTACTTTCTCTACAAAAAAGCCTCAGATCTCTCCGAGGCTATTGTCCTGTGTGGCAGGTCTATTAGAACAGTGCGCGAACCGCCTAATTGGGTTTATATTCAAGGTATTAGTAGAATAAATCGCTATTTGAAAGAGAATCAACGATATCTTCGATTGTCCTGTCGCAAATTACGAACGATCGAATCGAGTCTAAAGATTCAAAATCCGCTTTAAACCCATTATCTGATCCAATACCATATTCCCTCTCGCCATTGCGCTCGTTGATTACTGATATTGTATAGAAGACGTCTTTGTAATTAAAAGATACGTCAAATCCATGGGAAATTAATTTTAAGAAATCATCAATGTGCATATGATTTAGCTCCTTTCTTTCTGTCGATTATCTCACCAATTTCAATAATGTGAGTGTGCGGAACCTTGTGAGTATCTGGTCTTCCGTGATCTGTATAGTCTACATCTTTATATGCATTGCCGTTTTCGTCGTAGTGTCTGATTCGAATGACCTTGCCCTGATCATCGGTTTGTTCAATTGTTGAATTGGGAATCGACGTCATCGGCAAAGAGTGAGGGTGGGAATGGTTTTTAGTTAGAAGTCCTCCGCGAACGGATTTGCCTGAATGCGGAATATTAGTCTTCCATTTCCCGGTTGAATCGGGAGAGCCAAATAGCGAGCTTTTACCTTTCATCGGTTTTCACCTCCGAAAGCTTCCTCTCCCTATCCTTCTTGTTCTCCTTCATCGTGTAAGAGTCGTATTGGTAGATGGGAATACTCTTGAGCCTTGTAATGCCGAATATGTCGTCAGAAGCGGGCCCGTAGACAATAATACCCGTTGGTTCCAGCTCACCGATTATTTTATCGACCTGCTCGGCGAATATCCGTCGATTGTCCGGGCGATGTGTGAAGCCATGCGTGCCGATCGCGATCAGCGTATGCTTCGGGAAAGCCTCAAGGCAAGACAATGTCCTAGCATCGCCAATGTACTTAACGGATTCGCATGAACATACGTCATCAATCGCCCTCCTTCAAGATAGAAAGCATCTTCACGCAATCGTCTTCGCTCAAATCAGGCAGTTTTCTTGCAAGCATTACTGCAAGATCCCTTTGCAACGGCAAAGCGCTGACAAGAGATATGTCGACCGAGGAAACGGAATGATCTAAAGCGGTCAATAGTTCATCGGTTGATTTTTTGCTTAGCTTGTATTTGCGAGAGAGTTTCTCGACGAAGCCGTCCGGAACGGCTCTCGTCCCGGTTTCGATTGCAGAAAGGTAAGACAAAGAGATTTCCATCTTCTTAGCCATGGCGGCCATGTTCTCGTCTTTCTCGATTCTCATCTTCCTGAGCGCTTTTCCAAATTCAGTTGTCGTAATCCCTTCTTTGTGAAGCGCGTTTTCACTTCGTTGATGATGTTGTTTCACAGATTTTGTGGAATTCAACTACATTTGTATAAATATGAAAAAAACGCGATTTTCTCGCGTTTTTTTGATGTATATCAGAACGTTTTCGTTCCAAATTTCTGTTGGTGGACCGTGAGGGACTCGAACCCGCGACCCGCTGATTAAGAGTCAGCTGCTCTACCAACTGAGCTAACGGTCCATAAGCCTTCTTTCAAAGGCTTGTGTATTTTAGCGCTTGACCCGTCTCCCTTCAACAAGAAATTTTCGATTTCTCAAAGGGTCATGACATCCTTCCAGGTCGAGACGATTTTTGCCACCTCTGTCCTAGCTTCTTCATCGGACACCGCGCCCTTCAAAACCTTGAAGATCAAATGGGCGATACGCCGCGCCTGCTCTTCCGTGCAACCGCGCGTCGTCGTTGCCGCAAAACCGATGCGGAGGCCGGAGCATTCCGAGGGCTTCAAGGTATCGCCATGAATCATGTTCTTGTTGGTCGTAATTCCGACTTCCTCTAGTCTCGCCTGCGCTTCTTTTCCGGACATCCCGAAGGAAGCGAGGACGTTGAGAAGGAACAAATGGCTCTCGGTTCCAGAACTCACGCAACCAAGAGACCGGAGTTCCTCGTCGCATGCCGCGGTATTGCGGAGGACCCTTTCCATGTAATCTCGGAAGGAAGGCTCAAGCGCTTCGGCGAAGCAGGTCGCTTTCGCGCCGATGATATGCTCGAGGGGGCCGCCTTGGGCATAGGGAAAGACCGCGCTTTTAATCTTCTTCACGAGATCCTCTCGATTCGTCAGGATCATTCCGCCTCGGGGGCCACGCAGTGTTTTGTGGGTTGTTGTCGTCACGATATCGGCAAATTCGCAGGGGTTTTGCGTCAATCCCGCCGCGACGATTCCCGCAATATGGGCCATATCGACCATGAAAAGGCACGGGACTTTGGCGTGTGCATTATGCGCATCGATAATTTCCCTCATTCGGCGGAAATCAATCGAGAAAGGATAAGCGGAATATCCCGCCAAGAAGAGGTTGGGGTTCTCCTCATCCAATCGTTTGGCGATGATTTCGTAATCAAGTTTCCCATCATCTCCCAAAGGGTAATGCACGAAACGATACATTTCCGACGAGAAGGAAACGGGCGATCCATGGGTCAAATGGCCGCCGTCGTTCAGAATCAAAGACATGACTTTATCCCCGGGGCGGATGACGGCATGGTAGGCCGCGTAATTGGCTTGAGAGCCACTGTGGGGTTGAACGTTTGCATAACGGCAATGGAAGAGTTTTTGAGCACGCTCCATCGCGAGGTTCTCGGCCGCATCCACGTTGACGCACCCCCCATAATAACGATGTTCCGGATACCCTTCCGCGTATTTGGCCATCAGGATGGAGGAACAGGCTTCCCGGACTTCGCGGGAAGGATAATTCTCGCTGGCAATGAGCTCGATGCCGCCGTTTTGTCTCGCCTCTTCCTTGAGGCATATATTCCGTAATTCGATGTCTTTCATGAGTCGCCTCCTCATCCGTCTCATTGTCCCATAAACAGGAAAACTTACAAGAGGTCTGGGGCACCAAATCCGAGCGATTTTGCTTCCTCAAGAAGAGAAGCTGAGGGGACGTGCATCACAATGACTTTTCCCCGTAGGTTCTCCGGAATGGCAAGGACAAGATCCGGAAATCCGAAATGATAGGGATTAGTTGCCCGTCCCACGTCTTGATAAAGGGCGTCCATCGTCCCGTCGAAAAGCCGTTTTTTCGCTTCTTCGTTCAGCATGGCGTTGTCCCCGGAATAATAGAGGTGCGTCTTGGGGTCCTTGAGGAAAAGCGAATAAGAATTGGGAATGTGTCTCGCTGGGACGAAACGATAAGTAAAGTCGCCAAAATCTCCTTGCAACGTTTCGCGAATCGGAGTTTTTTCAAGGGGATAGAGATCGCCTAAGCGCGCCTCCAGATAGGCTTTGTCCGGAAAGATGATCTCGAAGGGAATCTCGGGATGGAAAACGGAAAAATAGGTGATGGCCTCCCCTAAAGATCCAATGTGATCCATGTGGCAATGCGTGATGAAAACCGTGACTTGTTTGGCTTTTTGGATCAAGCCTCTGTCCAAGGCTTTGGCAAAAATGCTTTGGCCCATGTCCAGAAAAAAGAGATGGTCGCCCTCGAAAAAGAACGCCGCATTGTTGCCAAGCGCGAAACAAAACGAATCCCCGCATCCAAGAAACTTAAGTTCCATACTAATCAATATATACCGTTTGGATGGCGGCGTATCGTTTCTTTTCTTCCCCTTTTGGAAGACAGAAACGCTGAGCCATTTCCAAAATCACGGATTCCGGCACCCGTTTTTCCTTTTCTCGAGCCATGTTTCGAGACAAGACGGTGTCGATGGAATGATAAAGCAAAGCAATCAAGACGATCTGGTCGGCGCCTTTGATTCGCGAAAGGAAAAACATCCTTCTTTCCTCGTCGAGAAACGTGGAGTCGAGGACAATCGTCACATCATCGTTTTCGCGGAAAACGTGGTTGGCTTTATCGATCATCGCCCGATAAACATCCTGCATATCTGGGGCAAGAATCGCGTAAGAACCGGTCATGCCTTTGCGGATTTCATCGCTTGATATCACGATTGCATTCGGAAAAGAGGCCCGAACGTATGTCGATTTTCCCGAACCCGGAAGGCCGGAGAGCAACACGAGACGTCTCATCAAAGCAACTTCTTTCGGATGGCTCCGGACACGAGGTCGATCGCGATGACGAGGAAGATGACGCCATAGAGAACCGATGCGAGCTGGGGCCAACGCTCGCCCTGAGAATAAATCGAAATGGGGTAACCAACCCCGCCCGCCCCGACGAGGCCAAGAAGCGAAGCGGTGCGGATGTTGAGGTCAAAGCGGTAGAGAATGACGTTCAAGAAATTCGGCGCGACTTGAGGAACGACCCCGAGACGAAGACGAGCGATGGGGGTGGCCCCGACCGCGTCCAGCGCTTCAAGCGGCTCCGGGGAAATCATATCCAATTGTTCGGCGTACATCTTGCCAATCATTCCGATCGAGTGAATGGACAAAACGGCAACGCCCGTGAAGGGACCAAACCCAAAAACTTGGATGAGGACGAGGCCGAGCAGGATTTCCGGGACGGTGCGGATCACGATAAGGATAACTTCGGAAACGATGCTCCACTTCCCGACGATCGCTCGGGAAGCAAGGAAGCCAAAGGGGATAGAGAGCAACGAGGCAATGGTCGTGCCGATGAAAGCGATCGCGAACGTTTCGATGATTTGATAAAGAACGGAGTCCGTGAATTTGAACAAGGAATTCGGATTCATGCCGAACATATAGTCGAAATCGGGGTGAAGAAAAGCGGAAAGCATCTTCCCGAGCTTCGCCCAGTTCGGATTGCGGAACGACTCAAATGTCCCGAGATCTAGAGAGCACCAAAGCAGCGTTCCCACGAGAACGACGATGAAAATGACGTTATAAATCCATTTCTTCGGACGGGCGGAATACGCATCCTCGACCGTGGAAAAATGTCGAAGGATTCCATAGAAAGGCTTTTTGTACCAAGGCAAGGCCTGATAAGCCTCTAGCGTCAATTGCTTTCTCATTTTCCGATCCTCCGGCGAAGCCCGTTGGAGAAGAGTTGCAAAACGAACACGACCACGAAGAGAGGCACCAAAATCGCGCCAACCTTATCCCAGTTCGTTTGGGAAGTCGCGTCGTTCAGGAGCTGGCCAATGCCGCCCGCGCCGACGAAGCCGAGGATGACGGAGGCGCGGATGTTAATCTCAAACGTGTAGACAAAATTCGAGAGGAACATCGGGTAAACCGCGGGATGCAGGCTGTTCCAATAAGCCTCGAGACGATTGGCACCGTTGGAGATGCAAACCTCGAAAGGATTCATGTCCTGCGTTTCGACGTACTCGTACATGAGTTTGAAAATGATGCCGAACGTGAA
>JAQYPI010000013.1 GCA_028726925.1 Caryophanales bacterium
GGCGGTCTTGCCGCGGAAAATCGCGATCATGAAGCCCGTTTCCTTGCGGACCTCGCCATCGATTTTGGCATCGGCGAAGGCCTGCGCGAATTTTTCGTCAAGGGGGAGAGTCACGACGAGCTTGTCGTTGACGGCGTTCGAGACGACCCCGCCATCCATCCCGATGATGGGGGAAAGATCGACTTGCTTCTTGAGGAAGCAGCGCTTCACCATGCCTTTCTCGGCATAGATGAGGGGGAAATCGGCATCCGGGGTGAAGCCAAGGGCGCAATGCTCCTTGTGCATATCCTCGAAATAATGCTTGAGGCAGCTCGAGCCGCGTTCTTCGTCCCCGCCGGCGCAGAGGCGGATGCGGTAGCCTTTGACGAGGCCGTTGTCCTTGAGGAGCTTCATCGCGTAGAAGGCGGCAAGCAAGGGCCCTTTGTCATCGCTCGTGCCGCGGGCGATCATCTTGGCGTCCTTCTTCTCCCCGACGATCTCGGGCTTGAAGGGATCCTTGGTCGACCATTTGCCGGTCGCGGGAACGACGTCGGCATGGCCATAAACCCCGATGATGGGGCCTTCCTCCCCGCAGGAAATCTCGGTGACGTACCCGTCGCACGTGTCGACGGCGAAACCGAAATCCTTCCCGAGTTTCGCGAGGTAATCAAGGGCGCTTTTCACGCCTTTGCCATAAGGGGCGCCTTCCTCGATGGAGGAAGGATCATATACGGATTTCTTCGAGACGAAGACCTTGAGGGCGTCGATCGCCTTTTTCTCGTAAGGCTTCGCGAGTTTTTTCAAATTCGGCATGTAGTTCACAGTTCCTTTCGGGCGCGTCAAAACGCGTTCGCGACGATTAGTATAAGCCTTTTTCCCTATACGGGAAAGTCAGGAAAGGGATTCGGAAAGCCGTTTCATGCCGCGGGCGAGCAAGTCGGGGTCATAGACGAATCCGGGGAAGAGGGAAACGGCTTCCGCGGCACTCCCTCCGGTCAGGAAACGGGGCAATTCATGTTTGGGATCAAGGCGGTCGACCAGGGCGAGGAGCCCAAGGCTTCCCCCGAGGAGGATGCCAGACGAGAGGGCATCGGGGGTGTTTTTGCCAACGCTTTCTATGCGCGAGGAAACCCTAGAATCCGGGATTTTCTCCGCGTTTTGGAAAATGGATCGATAAGAGAGGCGGAAGCCTGGGGAAATCGCGACTCCTTCGAAACATCCGTCTTTCTTATATATGACCTTGTTGCAGGTGCCGAGATCGACGAGGATCGCGCTTGGTTCCTTTGTCCCGAAAGCGTCCAAAAGCAAGTCGATCCCGACTTCAGACGGATCGTCGACGCGGGCGGGGATGAAAGGTAGTGTTTCTTCCAAAGAAAAGACATGGGGCGCGATCCCAAGTTCCTTAAGAAGGCGTCGCACCTTTTCTTCTTCCCTCGGGGCGACGGAACTTAGGAACGTCTTGATCCCCCTGCCCGGGAGAAAGGCGCTTATCTTCGCAAGGGAATTCTCGTCCCCATGGGGCAAGGAAAGCCTGCCCGTCACGGTTTCCCCTTGAAAACAAGTGAACGACGCGCTCGTGTTGCCAATGTCGACCATGAGTTTCATGGTTTCATTATACCCGAGGTTCCCAGGCGATTGCCTCCCTTTTCTTCAAGGGAATCGTCTCCGGTTTCCGAAGGGAAAAGATTTAGCCACGTCGCTTGTCTTCCTCTTTCCTTCCTAACGCTTCTTGACTCGAAGTTTCCTTCACGAATAAAGCGAGCCTTTTAGGACCCGCGAAAATCGATGGGGGATACCTTAGGCCACGACGGCCCCGAGGCAGGCAAGGTGCTCCCGTTCCCGAGCACGAGGGAAAAGGGTTTGGGCTGCCGAAAGCAAGAAAAAAGCGACCATGATGGCCGCTTTCATCGTTTTGCTGGTGCCCTCACCCTTAGTCGAAAAGAGGTCTGATCCTTACCATGGATCCGTTCTGCCGCTGAACTATGAGGGCGGCATGCATAAGGGTTTCCCCGTTACGCAAGGAAGATTATAGGCGGAAGGGCAAGACAAGGCAACAAGGAATTTTGCTAATCCGTGACAAGCTCGCCGAGCAAGTCGTAAACGAGGGCATCGACGATGCGAACGCGGACGATTTCCCCTTCTTTCAGGCACCGGGGCGAGGAGAAATAGACGTTCCCGTCGATGTCGTCGGGGGCGTTCCAGACGCAGCGAAGCATGTATTTGCCCTTTCCTTTGTCGAAGCCCGTGACGAGCCCCTCGAAGACCTTGCCGACCTGGCTTTTGGCTTTGCGGTAAGAAATCTTGGCTTGGGCTTTCATGAGGGCATCGCGCCTCTTCTTGGCGACTTCTTCTTTCACTTGGTCCGGATAGTCGTAAGAAGCGGTACCTTCTTCGCGCGAATAAACAAAGCAACCCATGTGGTCGAATTCGACGGTTTCGAGAAGCTCGAGCGCCTCTTTTTGGTCTTCCTCGGTTTCTCCGGGGAAGCCGGCGATTAACGTCGTGCGCAAGATGGCATCGGGGCATTTTTCCTTGATGCGGGCGAAGAGATCGATGGTTGCCTTGGCCCCCGCGTGGCGGCGCATCGCCTTGAGGAGATGGTCGCTCGCGGTCTGGACGGGGACGTCGAAATAATGGGCGATGACCTTCGAGGAAGCGATGAGGTCGATGAGTTCGTCCGAAATCTCGCTTGGGTAAAGATAAAGCAAGCGGATGGAATAGAAACCGATCGCCTCGAGAGCTCTAAGAAGGTCGCAGATATTGGGTTTCCGGCCGGGGAAATCGATGCCGTAGATCGTCGTGTCCTGCGAGATGAGGGAGATTTCCTTCACTCCGGAAGCAAAGAGGGATCGCGCTTCCTCGAGGATTTCCTCGTAAGGCCTGCTTTTGAAGCGGCCGCGGATGAGGGGAATCGCGCAGAAGGCGCAGAAATTGTTGCACCCCTCGGAGATGCGGAGGTAAGCGGTGTATGGCTTCGTCGAAACGACCCGACGCAAAGGGTTCATCGGGAGGATGCCTTCAACCCCGGTAAGAGAAGAAAGCACGGCGGGCAGCTCGGAATAATCGCGGATGGGAACGATAGCTCCCGCTTCCGGGATCTCGGACTTCAGGTCATCGAGGTAGCGTTCCGCGAGGCAGCCGACGATCACGACTTTCGCCCCATAGGAAAGCATCTCGAAAATCGTGTCGATCGATTCCTTTTTGGCGGATTCGATGAAACCGCACGTGTTGACGATGATGAGATCGGCGTGGCTTGGATCGCTTACGAGGGCGAATCGGTCGCGCGGGAACATCGCGAGAATCATCTCGCTGTCGACGAGGTTCTTGGCGCAGCCGAGGCTCACGAGCCCGACGCGAATCATGCGGCGCGCCCGCATTTTTGAATCTTCTTGCGCAGGCGGCGGAGGGCGGGACGGAGGAGGGAAAGGGAAGGCACGCGGAAGGTCCAGTTGACCGCGTTGACGGTCGAGGGGATGTTCGTGCGGGCGTCTTCATCGAGGCCGAGGATGTCCTGGAGGGAGAGAATCGCCCATTTGCCGGGCTTGGCGAGGCAATAGGAAACCATGCGGTCGACGATGGGGCCTTGCTCGATGCCAAGGCCGTCGAGGGCGGAGACCCAGGCACCTTGTTCCCCTTGGTCAAGATGTTTGAAATAGGAAAGCATGGTATCGTTATCGTGGGTGCCAAGATAGCAGACGGAATTGACGGCGTCGAAGCCATCGCGATGCAGGATCTCGGCGTCGTGGAACGTAAATTCGATGACGTTCATGCCGGGGAAATCGTAATGGTCGCGGAGGACGAGCACCTCGGGACGGAGGTCGCCGAGGTCCTCGGCGATGATGCGTTCCTTGAGGCTCGGGTCTTTGCTGAAGAGGGAATCGAAGAATTCGTATCCAGGGGCCTCGATCCAGGCGCCCTCGATCGCGGTCGGGCAGGAAGAGGGGATCTTCCAGAACGTGTCGAACGCGCGGAAATGGTCGAGGCGGATGACGTCATAGACCTTGGAGGCGCGGAGGATGCGTTCCTGCAGGAAGGCGTAATCGGTGGCCTTCAAATAATCCCAATCGTAAATCGGGTTGCCCCAGCGCTGGCCGGTCGCGGAGAAATAATCGGGCGGGACGCCGGCGATGAAGGTCGGCTCGAGGGTCCTTTCGTCGATCAGGAAGGCGTTGAGGTTGCCATAGACGTCGCAGGAATCGAAGCCGACGTAGAAAGGGATGTCCCCGATGATGCGGATGCCTTTTTTGTTCGCGTAAGCATGGAGCTTGTTCCACTGGGCATAGGCTTTCTTCTGCAGCCAGATTTCAAAGGTCGCGTCCTCCTTCTCGCTTGGGGTGAGTTTGCCCCCGGCGCGGAGGAAATCGCGTTCGCGTTCCGGCCACTCCGACCAAGAGCGCGGGTATTTGCGGTGGAACATGGAGAAGATCGCCCATTCCTTGACCCAGGGATTGGCTTTCTTGAAGGCGGAAAGGGAATGGGGGTGGAGGGCCATATCCTTTTCGAAGGCTTTGCGAAGCAAGGGGAGCTTATAGGCGCGTACTTCCTCGTAAGGGACGCGCGTCGCGTCTTTATGGAAGGCGGGGGCTTTGTCGAGCAGCCCTTCTTTCTTGAGGAGCGAAAGGGAAATGAATTGCTCGTCGATGGCGTAGGAGCTAAACGGCTGGTAAGGGGAATGGCCATAGCCGATCGGGTTCAGGGGCAGGATCTGCCACAAGGAGAAGCCGTTTTCGGAAAGGAGGTCGACGAAAGCATAGGAACTCTCCCCGAAATCGCCGATGCCATGGGGGCCCGGCAAAGAAGTGACGCTCGCAAGAACGCCGGCAACGCGGTCAATGTTAGTCATGAATATACCTCTTGGGAAATCATAGTACCGAGGGCGGGGGAAGGCAACTAGCGGCGGGCCCGATTCCTTCTTCGAAGCATCGCCTTTTGGCGGAGCCCCTCGATATCGAGTTTCATGTGCCGCTTCTCAAAGGGGAAGCAAAGGACGGGGCCGAAAACGAGAGTCACGAGGGCGACGGGGAAAAACAGGTACACGCAAGGGGTGAAATAGCGCGTCCCATCCACGACGAAGGTCATGAGTCCGGGGATGAGATAGGGATAAAGCCAGCCGAGGATGGGGTCGAGGGAAGGCGGCGGGCCGAAGGTCGCGCTTTGGTTGACGAAGCCCGCGCGGTCGATGAATTCCTCAAGGGTATGGGGCCAGCCCGGGAAGCGGAAGACGAAGCTCATCAAGACCCCGTTGAGGAGGACGATTGCGTTCGCCGCGACGAAAAGGAAGGGCAAGGCGGGCAAGCGATGGTAATCGAGCTCGTGAAGGCCAGCGTCCACCATGACGACAGGGACGGCGACGAGGGGGAAGTGGCACCCGTAGAACCGGATGGTCTCGAGGAGGTTATCCATGCTCGATAGGTCGCGCCCGAGGGCCCCGGTCGGGATGAGGTAGACGACGATCCCCGAGAGGATGCCCACGTAATAAAGATAATCCTTCAGGTAACGGTTCTTCGAGAGATAGATGAAAGGGGCGGCGCAGATGAGGAGCGCGCAGAAATTCTCGAGGCTGCTGCGCCCGATCGAGAAGGGGAAATCCGCGAGGTAGAACGGGTTCAATTGCTTAAGGAAATGGAACGCGAAATTCATCCAAAGCAGGACCAAAACGAACTCATGGGCGAATTTCTTGCCGAAGTGGCGGCAAAGGGAACGGCAGAGGAACGTGCCGGCGAAAAGGAAGGCGATGAAAAAGAAATAGAGGAAATTCCCCTTTTCGACCGAGAGATAAAGAAAGGGGAAAAGGCGCAAGGCTCAAGCCCCGATGACGATCGGGCCCCCTTCAAAGATGGCGGCGGGATAGACGTTTTCCTTCCCATAATAGGCAGCCATCGCCGCGCGGAAGGATTCCGTCTCGTCGTGCGGGGTGAAAGCGAGGATGCTGCCCGCGAATCCCCCGCCCATGATGCGGCAGGCGCCGTTTTTGAGGATCTTGTTCGCGCGGTCGACCGCTTCTTGGGGGCTATTCTCGTAACGGCCCGGGACCATGGTGTTGGCAAGGAGCGCCTCGCTCGAGGCTTCGGAACGCCGTACGTCCTCGAGGAAGGAGACGACGTTCCCGCTCCGCAAGGAAGCAAACGCGTCTTTCACGCGTTCGTTCTCGTCGAAGAAATGCTGGGCGCGGAGCTTAGCCCGTTCGGAAACCCCGACGGAAGGTCGGCAAATGCCACGGGCGAAATCCGCTTTGTTGACCTCGCGGAGGGTTTCCTTCCCGAACACGTTGCGCGCGACCGCCTTCATGTCCGCGGGGATTGAGGCATAGAGGTCGTTGAGGCCGGCGTGGGAGGAAGGGGTGTTCACGAGGGTGATGTCTAGGGGTAGGGAGAAAGGCACTTGTTCGACATGGACCCCGTCAAGCCCGCCGAAATCGAGGTAGCACATGCCCCCGAAGCTCGTCCCGATCTGGTCGAGGAGGCCGCAGGGTTTGCCGAAATAGTCGTTTTCCGCGAATTGGCCGATCTTGGCCATCGCGAGGGGGGAGAGGATTTTCCCGTTGTAAAGGACGTCCACGATGTGGGCGATGAGGGATTCGTAACAGGCGCTGCTGCTCACCCCGCTGCCGGCCGGGATGTCGCTTACGAGAGCCGCGGAGAAGCCGCCGATCTTGAAGCCAAGCTTCTTCATGCCCGCGAGGACGCCGCGGGTGAGACCCCGGGTCGAGGAACGGTCGCGGGGGGATGGGGCAAGGTCGGAGTTGGGGAAGAAAAAGGGACGGTATCCTTGGCTGATGATGCTCACGATGCCATCGTCCCGGGGGGCGACGCAGGCGGTGATACCAAGATCAACCCCGCTTACGAGGCAAAGGCCGTGGTTATGGTCCGTGTGGTTCCCGAGGATCTCGAGGCGGCCATGGGAATAGAAATAGCGGGTGTTCGCTTTTGGGAAGGACGAGAGGTAGAGGGCGCTTGCGCCGGTGATGTCGATCATGGTGGTTCACTCCTTTTTGGTTGCAAAGCGGAAGAGGGTCTCGGTATGGAAGGGATGCGCGGGCGAGAAGAGGAAATCCTCCTTCATCGTCGTGCTGTCGAGGACGGGCTCGCTCGTGACGGCGATCCGCTTGCCGTTACGCACCCCGCTAGAGAAGCGGCTCCCCTCCACGGGGAAATTGTAGGAATAGACTTGGAAGGCTTTCGCGGTCGTCGCGATGGAAAGGGAATGCTCGCCCAAAGTTAGGAAATAAGTCGGGTGGGCGAGGGAACGCTCGTTCACGTAGAAGCCGTGGTCGATGCCGCCAAGGGGGGTCGCGTCGAAGCAAGAGGCGACGTCCTCGACCTTTTTCCCTTCGCGCAGGTCAAGAGGAGAGCCTTCGACGCTCACTTTCTCTTTGGGCAGGAGGCGGTCATCGTAGGAGACGACGCGGTCCGCGAGGATCTGGAGGGTCGCCTCTTTCGCGTCATCCTTGCCCCCGAGGTTCCAGTAGACGTGGTTCGTGAGGTGGATGGGCGCCACGCGATTTGGCCGGGCGAAATAGGAAAGGGTGAACGCCGGCTCGGTTTCCGAAAGGAAATAGGAAACCTCCACTTCGAGGGTCGCCGGGTATTCCAGGCAGGCGGGGATAACCGAGGAGAAGACGACGCGGGTCCCATCTTCTTTTTCCTCGATCTTGAAGTCGAAGCGGCGGAAGGCGTAGTCGAGGCTCTCGCTGTGGAGAGTGACTCCGGTTTTGGGATTCACGGGCAAGGCGAATTCGCTTTCGAGGCCCGGGAAGCGCCCCCGGTCGATCCTGCCGGCGATCGGGCCGATGGTCTTGCCGTAGAAAAAGACATGGTCGTGGAGGTAATCCGCGTCCGTCGCGGGGGAAAGGGTCATCGGGACGCCGCGATAAAGCACTTCGCGGATGCCAGCCCCAAAGGGGGTGAGCACGAGCGTGAGGCCGCTTGGGGAAGCAAGACGCAAAAACGTCTCGCCGGCGCATTCGGTTTTTTGGATTTTCATTCAATGGCTCCTTTCAAGAGGGCGGATAATTCTTTTTCGTCGAAGAGTTTCGGGACGGGATAGAGGGGATTTGCTTCTTTCGCCGCGTGTTTGGCGAGGCGCGATATCTCCTCCTCGCTGAGGCCGAATTCGAAATGCTCGGGGATGGCTAGGTCGCGCTCGAGCTTCTCGAGAGCGACGAGGAAGGACTCGGCGAGTTCTTCTTTCGTCGAGCCGGGCAACCCGATGGTCTTGGCGACGAGAGATAGTGGCTTTACCGCGCTTTTTCCATAAGCGCGCAGGACGTGAGGCAAGAGGACGGCGTTCGCGTAGCCATGGGGGATGCCTTTTTCCCCGCCGAGAGCGTGGGCGAGGGCGTGGACGTAACCGACATAGGCCCGGGTGAAGCTTTCCCCGGCCTCGAAGGCGGCTTTTTGCATTTCCCGCGCGGCTTCTTCGTCCATCGGGTTCGCATAAAGACGGGGGAGGAAGGTGAAGATGCGGGAAATCGCGGACAAGGCGTCGGCCTTGCTTTTCTTGGTGGAACTCCTTCCCACGATGCTTTCAAGGGCGTGGGTCAAAGCATCGAGGCCCGTCGAGGCGATGAGGCGAGGGGGCAAACCGAGAACGAACGTGGGGGATAAAAGCGCGACATCGGGGACGAGGCGCGGGGATTCGATCGCGAATTTGTCCTTGTTCTTCTCATCGACCACGACCGCGGCGATAGTCGCCTCGCTGCCGGTCCCGACGGTCGTGGGGACGCAGGCAAGGAACGGGATGTCGCGATGGACTTTAAGAAGGCCTTTGAAGGAAAGGAGGGAGGACGAGGGGTAGGCAACTTGGACCCCGATCGCTTTCGCGGCGTCCATGGGGCTGCCACCCCCGAAGGCGACGAGGGCTTCGGCTTGGTGCTCGCGGTACGCCTTGGCCCCGGCCTCGACGCAGGCAAAATCGGGATTCGGGATGGCCCCGTCATAGACCATGACGTCAAAGGATTCGCGAAGGAACGCCTCGAAACGATGGAAGGAAGGCAAGGAAGCGCAGCCCTTGTCGGTGACGAGGAGCAGGCGGGAAAAGCCCTTTTCCTTCAGGAGGGCGGAAAGAGCGACAGGATCCTCGAGCACGAGGGGCGAGGGGATCAAGAGGAAGCGGCTCGCGAGGCGCATGACCCCTTGGAAAAGGCGGCAGCCAAGGCGCGAGAACGCGTTCATTTCGCTTTCCTTTCCCGCTTCAGGCGGCAAAGGTCCGCGAATTCGTTGATGTCGAGATGGTAGAAGGAAAACAGATGGGCATGGTCTTTCCTTAGCGCGGGGAGAGAAGCCCCGTGCTTCATCATGTCCTCGAAGATCTTGGTCTCGGAGGGGTCGATACGCCCGAGGCGCTCAAAATAGCGGAACGAGGAAAGGAGGAACGCGGCCGCCCGGTCTTCCTCGGGGGAGCGGGGATCACCCAAATACCCGAGGTAATAATGCGAAAGAGCGAAGAAACGTTCGACGATGGCCCGGTCGAGGGGATCGAGGTAGACGCTTGAAAGGTCGCTTTCCTTGATGAAGCGGACCTCGGCGCGTTTTGGGAACGCCAAGGCGGAATTCTCGAGGACGAGGAACCCGTGAATCTTGCTTCCTCCCGGCAAGGGGAAGAAACCTTCGTCATGGACGAGGCGGATGGTACCCCGATGGTTTTCCGCGATTTCGCTAGAAAGACGGGCGAATTTCGGGGAGGAGGAACGGAGCAAGCGAAAGCCGGACTTGGGCATGCCATCGCGATCGAGGAGCCGATACGCGAGCAAACCGCCTTTGACGTAGAGGAGGGCGACGGAACCAAGGACTTTTTTCATAGAAAAACTCTTAGCCTTATTTTAGGATCTCCCTTGCGTTTTGTATAGGCGGAGGCGCACAAAAAAGGGGCCGTGGCCCCATGATTCAGAACTCGATGCCGGCCTCCTTGAAGCAGAGGCGGTATTCCTTTTTGACTTGGCCGTAGATTCCCCCGTCGTGGTCGTTGTTCGCCTCGAGCTTCGTCAAGGCCTCTTTGGTGTCCTCGCCCCGTTTCGCGGCTTCGAGGATGGAAAGCACATCTGCCTGCTCGCTTGCGGCTTCGGCGAATAGGTCTTCGACGGACTTACGATACTCCTCCAAGGTCGTCGGGTCCTTCCAAACGGAATGGGACTCGTTTAAGACGTCAAGGGACTCAAAAGGTTTGAGGGATGGAGGCAAGCAAAGGGAATAGGCTTTGCTCGTCTTGCCCATGAGGAGGCGGAAAAGTTTTCGCTTGACGCCCGTTTTGGAAACAAGCAGGCGCATGACGCTTTGGAAGTCGCGGTAGGATTCGGCGAAACCCGTCTCCTTGAGGGGGACAATTCTCTCGAACCCCTTGGCCCACATCTTCGAGATAGCGAGGAGGTCTTCGTCGCTGATTCTAGGCAAGGCACGGTCGCTGCGGGGCGGGAGGCCTTCCTTTTCGGCGATCGCGCGGTCGAGGATCGATTCGAAGGCGCCGTGATAAAACACCGCGATGCCCCCATATTTGCCAAACTCGTCGAATCCCGTGCGGTAAAAGACGTAAGGATGGACCTTCCGGTCGAGGACGAAATGGTAAAGGAGGCCTTCCATGTAATCGAGGAGGAGCGTGCGCGTCTTTTCCTCGGGTATCGAAGCGGCATAAGCAAGCATCGGGGCGTAAACCGCGGCAAGGCGCGTGTTGTGCATGAGGCTCCCGATGGGATTCACCGCGTCCTTGTCCTTCTTCTTCCGAAAGGGGTTCATGCCATATGCCATGAAGGGATCGGGGCCCTCGGTGCCGAGGAGGACGCCGAGGGGGCAATCTTTCCCTAGAAGGCGCAGGGCGAAGGCGCGATGGGCGATCGCGGCGGGCATCCTAGTCTTCCTCGGCGAAGGAAGCGAGGCCTTTCGCGATCTTGGTCTTCCTCGTCTTGACGTTCTTCACGAAGAGGAAGACGAGGAAGGCGACGCCCGTGCAGCAAAGGGCGTAGACTGGGAGGTATTCCCAATGGAAATTCGGGAGGAGGAGCAAGGAGCCGAGGGCGATCGGGGTGATCGTCTGGGCGCTCATGGAAGCGGCGTAATAATAGCCCGTGAAGGCGCCGATCTTCTTCTTGGAGCAAAGCTCGACGACCATCGGGAACGAGTTGATGTGGACGAGGGACATGCCGAAGCCCTTGAAGAGGGAGACGGCGTAGATGTAGAACGGGAAGGTGCCGACCTCCGGAACGCGGACGGTGAAGGTGCAGATCGCCCAGGCGACGTAAGAGACGAAAGCGATGCCAAGGCCCATGGAGACGGTCCATTTGCGGCCGATCTTGCCGGCGATGATGCCGCCGAGGATGAAGCCGATGACGGAACCGACGCCGCCGACGATGAGGTTTACCATGTTGCTCGCGGTGGAGCATTGGAGGTAATAGATCGTGTAATTGCCCATGAAGGTGCCGATCGCGTTGTCCGCCATGAACCAGAAGAATTCGGCGACGAGGATGAACACGAGCATGATGCGGTTCGCTCTGGTCATCGGGGCGTCGTCGTCGAGGATCTTGTCCTCGATTTCCGCGACTTGCTCCCCGCGGTCGAGCTCGTCCTTGAGTTTCACGGCAAGCTCGTTCTCGCGAATCGTGCAGGCGAGGACGACGGCGCTAACGACCATGAGGACGCTCGCGACGAGGAAGGGAATCTCGATAGCCCAGAGGTTGCGATAAGCCCAGGTTTCCGTTCCGTTTTTGCCGGTTCCGAGGTAATCGCTCAAGACGAAGACGATGCCGACGAGGGTGGCGACGAGGCCACCGACGTAGCCCATGATGTTGATGATGCCGTTGGCTTTGGAACGGAGGGGTTTCGGGGTGATGTCCGGCATGAGGGCGACCGCGGGGTTGCGGTACATCATGCCGCTTGCAACGACGATGGCCATCATGACGATGACGCCGGCAAGCTCATCAAGATGGAAGAATAACGGGATGAAGGGAAGGGCGACCGCGCAGAGGAAGGTGCCGATCGCGTTGTCCGCCATGAACCAGAAGAA
>JAQYPI010000014.1 GCA_028726925.1 Caryophanales bacterium
ATGGCAGGCCATCTGGTCACCGTCGAAGTCGGCGTTGAACCCAGGGCAGACGAGCGGGTGGAGACGGATCGCCCTGCCGTCGACGAGCTTCGGCTGGAAGGCCTGGATCGAGAGACGGTGGAGGGTCGGGGCGCGGTTGAGAAGGACCGGGTGGTCCCCGATGATCTTCTCGACGATGTCGAAGACGACCGGCTCATAGCGATCGATGATGTGATCGGCCGTCTTGAGGGAGGTCGCGCGCTTGGAGCGGATGAGCTCGGCATCGATGAAGGGGCGGAGCAATTGGACCGCCATCTCCCGCGGGATGCCGCACTGGTACATCTTGAGGTCCGGTCCGACCGCGATGACGGAACGGCCGGAATAGTCGACGCGTTTGCCGAGGAGGTTCTGACGGAAGCGTCCCTGCTTGCCTTTGAGACCAGAGCTCAGGGACTTGAGCGGACGGCCGCTCGGGCCGTTGACGGTCTTGCCGCGGCGCCCGTTTTCAAAGAGGGCGTCGACCGCTTCCTGCAACATACGCTTCGCGTTGGTGAGCATGATTTCCGGAGCGGACATGTCGATCAAGCGACGGAGGGCGATGTTGCGGTAGATGACGCGGCGATAAAGCTCGTTGAGGTCGCTCGCGGCGGGACGGCCGCCGTCGAGGAAAAGCATCGGGCGAAGATCGGGCGGGATGACCGGGATGACGTCGAGGACCATCCATTCCGGCTTCTGGTTGGATTTGCGGAAAGCATCGATGACCTCGAGGCGTTTGGCGAGTTTGACGCGCTTGGCCTCTTTGGCGTTGCGAAGCTCTTCCGTGATGGCGTCGAACTCCTTGTCGAGATCGACTTCCTTGAGAAGACGCTTGATGGCGCCGGCACCGTCGCCGAATTCGGCACCGGTGTATTTGCTGATGTAGGATTTCGCGGTGAAATAGTCGAAGGCTTCTTTGTTGTCCTCGAGTTTCGCGATGATCCCTTCGCCTTTGAGGGCCTCGCCTTCGCCGGCGACGAGATTCGGGAGGATGTCCTCGCGAATGCACTTGGCGAACGCGACGCGGGCGTTGGCTTCGTTCAAGTATTCCTTATAGGAAAGGACTTTGGAGGTGCCCGGGTTCAAGCAGATGTGGGCGGCATAGTAGATGACGTCCTCGAGCTGCTTGGGCGGGACGTCCAAGACGAGGTACATGCGGGAAGGAATCGATTTGAGGTACCAAATGTGGGAGCAGGGGGCGACGAGCTCGATGTGGCCCATGCGCTCGCGGCGCCACTCTTTGGAGATGATCTCGACGTGGCACTTCTCGCAGGTGATGCCCTGATAGCGGATCTTCTTGTAGCGTCCGCAGGGGCAGGCGTAATCCTTGACCGGGCCGAAGATCTGTTCGCAGAACAAACCGGTGGGCTCGGGCTTTTGGGTGCGGTAGTTGATGGTCTCGGCCTTCAGGACTTCGCCTTTGGACCAGGAGCGGATCGTTTCCGGGGAAGCGAGGCCGACCTGGATGGCGGCGAGATCATTGATGTCGAAGGAACGGTCGTCGTGGCGGCGCGGCTCTTGGACGAAAGGCATGCCTTCGCCTTCGGGCAAGACGGCGCTCGTGAAATTGAATTTGTCAGCCATGATAGCACTCTCCTTTCCTTACTCGATGACGCGGTCCGAAACCGGGCCGAGTCCCTCTTCCGCCGCTTGGTCGGCGAGAACGGACGTCATCATGACGTCGCCGATGGTCGGGGCGAGGTCTTTGTGGATGGCGCTGTTGGTCTTCCGCTCTTCCACCAAGGATTGCTTGGCAAGCTCATCCATGTCGATGGTCTTGCCTTGCTTGTCGAAGAGCTTGACGTCCAAGCAGAGGCCCTTGAGCTCTTTGGTGAAGACCTTGAAGGCTTCGGGCATGCCGGGACGCGGGATGGGGAGACCCTTGATGATCGCTTCGTAAGCGCGGACGCGGCCGACGCGATCGTCGGATTTGATGGTCATCATCTCCTGCAGGGTGTGGGCGGCGCCGTAAGCTTCGAGAGCCCAGACTTCCATTTCACCGAAGCGTTGGCCGCCGTTTTGGGCTTTGCCGCCGAGCGGCTGCTGGGTGACGAGGGCATAGGGTCCCGTCGCACGGGCGTGGAGCTTGTCGTCGACCATGTGCACGAGTTTGATCATGTACTGGACGCCGACGGAGATGCGTTCCGAGAACGGCTCGCCGGTGCGGCCGTCATAGAGGACGGTCTTGCCGTCTTCCGAGATATGGGCTTTGCGCATCAAATCGAAGACTTCTTCGTTCGAGACGCCATCGAAGGCCGGGGTCGCGACGCGCATCTTGAGCTTGCGGCAGGCAAGGCCCAAATGCACCTCGAAAATCTGGCCGATATTCATACGGGAAGGAACGCCCATCGGGGAGAGGAGGATATCGATCGGGGTGCCGTCCGCGAGGAAGGGCATGTCCTCGACCGGGAGGATCTTGGAAATGACGCCTTTGTTGCCGTGGCGGCCGGACATCTTGTCGCCTTCGGAGATCTTTCTCTTTTGGACGACGTAGACGCGGACGACCTCGGTGACGCCGGCGGGAAGAGGATCCTTGTTCTTGCGGGAGAACACCTTGACGGCGTGGACGATGCCGGTGCCGCCGTGGGGAACGCGCAAAGAAGTATCCTTGTTGTCCTTCTGCTTTTCGTTGAAGATGGCCGCGAGGAGCTTTTCCTCGGGTCCCGGATCTTCCGCGCTCTTCGGGGTCGCTTTGCCAACGAGGATATCGCCCTCTTTGACTTCGGCGCCCGGGATGATGATGCCGCGCTCGTCGAGGAAGGCTTTCGCGTCTTCGCCGACGTTCGGGATGTCGCGGGTGATCTGCTCGACGCCGTTTTTGTTCTCGCGGCATTCGATTTCGTATTTCTCGATGTGGATCGAGGTGAACGTGTCATCCTTGACCATGCGCTCGGACATGATGATGGCGTCTTCGTAGTTGAAGCCGTTCCAAGTCATGTAAGCGATGAGGATGTTCTGACCGAGGGCAAGCTCGCCATTGCGCATGGCGGGGCCGTCGGCGATGACCGAGTCATCCTTGACGATGTCGCCGACCTTGACGATCGGGGTCTGGTTGATGCAGGTGCCGCCGTTGGAACGATCGAACTTCTGGAGGTGATAAGCGCGGCCTTTGACCGTGATTTCCTTCGCGGAAACGGACTCGACGATGCCTTCGACCTGAATCTGGCAAGCCATGCCGTTCGAGGTGAGGACGACTTCCTTTTCCATGACGTGATCGCCGACCGCGACCTTGCGGGCGTGGGGGAGATCCGCGGCGTTCTTCTTGAGCGGGGTGTAGAAATGGGTTTCGAGACCGTCGTCGACCGCGATGCGGTTCTTCTCGTTGATCAAGACGACGCCGGATTTCTCGGCCTGAGCACATCCGCCTTCGAGGCCGACCATGATGTCGCCGGCTTTGACGATGTCATTCTTCTTGACTTTCTTGGCGAAAGTGAGCTCGGCAGCGCCCTTCTTGAGGTCGTTGTAGACGATGTTGTTCGTGCCGTCGTCGATGACGATGGTCGAGGAATCGCGATAGAGGACTTCGCCTCCTTTTTCCGCAACGACCGCGAGACCGGAGTCTTTCGCGATCTTCTCTTCCATGCCGGTGCCGACATAGGGGATAGAGGGACGGAGCAAGGGGAGAGCCTGACGTTGCATGTTGGCGCCCATGAGAGCACGAGTCGCGTCGTCGTGAGCGAGGAACGGAATGCAAGCCGCGGCGATGGAGACGATCTGCTTTGGGGAGACGTCGACGAATTCGACGAGGGAAGGATCAACTTCGAGGTTGTCGTCGTCATGGCGGACGACGATTTCCTTGCCGAGGATTTCCTTGACGTATTCATCGGTCGTGCAGGTCGGATCGATGTCCTTGCGGAGGATCGGGGCGGAAAGCGAGATGTTCGCCTCAGCGACATAGAGGCCACGTTCATCGTCCGCGGAAAGGTACTTGGTTTCCGATTGGGAAACGTAGGATTTCCCGCCGATGTGATAGACCTGACGATACGGGGTCATGATGAAGCCGTATTCGTTGATCTTCGCATAGGTGCAAAGGTTGTTGATAAGACCGATGTTCTGACCTTCCGGAGATTCGATCGGGCAGATACGGCCGTAGTGGGTGTAGTGGACGTCGCGGACTTCCATGGAAGCGCGGTCGCGGGAAATGCCGCCCGGGCCAAGAGCCGAGATGCGGCGCTTGTTCGTGAGCTCCGCGAGGGGGTTCGTCTGGTCCATGAACTGAGAGAGCTGGCCGGAGGCGAAGAATTCGCGAAGGGCGCTCGAAAGCGGGCGAATGTTGATGAGCGATTGCGGGGTGGCCGTGGTCGGGTCCGAGGTCGACATCTTCTGCTGGACGGTCTTGATCATCTTGACCAAGCCGGCGCGGAACTGGTTCTCGAGAAGCTCGCCGACGGAACGGATGCGGCGGTTTCCGAGATGGTCGATATCATCGCTGTCGCCGATGCCATCCATCAAATTGACGTAATAGCTGAAGAAAGCGACGATGTCGGAAATCGTGAGGTGATGGATGCCTTCGAGGTGAAGATCGGTGCCGATAACGTTCACGACGCGCTCGCCGAGTTTCTTTTTCGCATAGACCTTGACGATGTTGACGACGTTGTGATCATCGATCGCCGAGATGCAGGGAATCGCCATGGTGCAGTTTCCGTTTTCGAAATACTGCATGTCGCGAAGTTTTTGGACGTCTTCCTTGGTCAAACGATAGTCCTTCGGGAAAACGACTTCGCCGTTTTCGTCCGTCAAGGTCTCGGCGAGAACGCAGCCGGGGAGGCGGTTGTAAATGCCGAGTTTCTGGGTGAGCTTGAAACGCCCAGGACGGCCGAGGTCATAACGCTTGCCGTCGAAATAATTGCCGCGGAGGAACTCGATGCGGCCTTCGTGGTTGGAAGGCTCGCCCGGCTTGAGTTTCGCGAAAATGCGCATCAAGGCCGTGGCGCTCGAGGTGATTTCGGGATCTTTCGCGAGGGTCGCGTTGATGAATTCGGTATCGCCGAAAAGATCGCGGAATTGTTCCTTGTTCTCAAGGCCGCAAGCCATGAAAAGGATGTGGGCCGGGAACTTGAATTGGCGGTCCAGACGGACATAAAGGGTGTTGCGGGTGTCGGATTCGGCTTGGAGCCAGGTTCCGCGGCCCGGAATGAGGTCGCCCTTGTAAAGGTTCTTGCCGGACTTGCGGTCCATTTCATTCGTGAAATAGGCGCCAGAGGAACGAACGATCTGGGAGATGATAACGCGCTCGGAACCGTTGATGATGAACGTTCCGGAATCGGTCATCAAGGGGATGTCGCCCATGAAAACCTCGGCTTCTTTGATTTCGCCGGTTTGGGTGGAACGAAGACGGAGGGTAGCCTTCAACTTGCTTGAATAAGTTTGGTCGCCCATCTTGCATTCAAGAGGGGTGAACCGGGGCTCCTCGAACCGCTTGCTGACGTATTCGACGAACATGTCCTTGTTGTAGTTCGGGATTGGGAAAGCGTCGGCGAGGACTTCGTCGATGCCCTTCTCCAGGAACTGCTGGTAAGAATCCGTCTGGATTTCGACCAAATTCGGGAGGGCGAGATTACCGCTGATCTTGGAGAAATCGATACGGCCGTTCACGCCAACCGGATAAGACTCACCCGAGGGATTCTTGTAATCGGTGTTGGGGATGAAGTTGTCTTCTTGTGGCATTTTATACTCCTTGTTTTTTCGCGATGAGGACTCGGAATCCTTTGTGTTGGGCCACCTTTTCCACGGATGGGAAGAGGGTTTTGAGATAGGCTTCAACGGATTCGGCGCCCTGTTGTTTTCGGATGACGATAACGAGCTTCCCATCCTTATCAAGATGCGATAGCGCGCCCGCGTACATCGCGTACGTAACCTTTTTACCCGCGCGAATCGGTGGATTGGTCACGATTGTGGAGAATGACGTGTCGAGGTTGAGGTAGACGTCGCTATGGATGATCTCGACCTGCTGTTCCACGCCAAGGGTCGCGGCGTTTTTTCGACAGCAGTCGAGGGCCCGATCGTTGACGTCCGCGAGGACGACATGGCGATGCGGGTCGAGGTGAGCCAGGATTAGTCCGATTGGTCCGACTCCCGCCCCAAGATCCAGGATTTTGCTCCCAAGATCGGTCTTGCCGATGGTTTCAAGCAGCAAACGCGTCCCATCGTCAAGGCCATCTTTGGAAAAGACCCCTGCGTCGCTTTGGAAGGTGAATTCTTCCCCGAATAAGGTGAAGGAATAGCGCAGATCTTCATGTTTCAAACGTTCGTCATTGTCGAAATATTGACCCATTGAGACAGCCCTCCAAAACGCAAGAACCCCGCCCAAAGGGAACGTCCTTCGGGCGGGTTTTCTTCTTTCGTGGTAATTCGGGAAGAATTACTTGATTTCGACTTCGGCGCCAGCGGCGACGAGAGTCTTCTTGTGCTCTTCGGCTTCGACCGGGGAGATGTGCTCTTTGATCGGGGCGGGAGCGGCGTCGACGAGCTTCTTGGCATCCATGAGGCCAGCGCCGGTGATGGCTTGGACCGCTTTGATGACGGCGACCTTGGAGCCGGTGATGCCCTTGAGGATGAGGGAGACCTCGGTGGGTCCCTTGGCGGCAGCGGTTTCTTCTTCCGCAGCCGGGGCGGCCGCGACGGCGGCAGCGGCGGTGACGCCGAAGGTTTCTTCGACGAGCTTGATGAGGTCGTTGAGCTCGAGGACGGTGTATTCCTTCAAGCTTTCGACGATTTCTTCTTTGGTGAGTTTAGCCATGGTATCTTTCCTCCTATGGATTAGTTGGCGGCCGGCGCGTCAGCCGGGGCCTCTTTGTCCGCGATGGCCTTGATGGTGGCGGCGAACTTGGTGACGGGTGCCTTGAGGCACGATAGGAACATCGAGAGCATGCCATTCTTGTCGAGGAGCTTGCTGACTTCCTTCATACCCTTCGCGTCGACGAGCGCACCATCGACGATCCCGCCTTTGACGACGAGAGCCTCATGGGCACGAGCGAACTTGAAGAGGGCTTGCGGGCCAGCGCCGTATTCTTTGGAGAAAACGAACGCGTTGGCGCCTTCGAGGATGTTGCCCAAATCCGGAGCGCCGACTTCGGCGAGAGCGCGGCGGACCATGGTGTTCTTGTAAACGGTCATGGTCGACTCGGTCTTCTCGAGGTCCTTGCGGAGCGCGGAGATTTCAGCAACGGTAAGTCCTTGGTAAGAAACAACAATGAAGGACGCGGAGCCATTGAAGGATTCCTCAATCGCCTTGACCGCATTCTTTTTGCTTTCAAGAGCTTGCTGATTCATGTTTCTACCTCCTTTCTGTCGAATCGAATCTATGTGATGCTTCAATATAACTAGCGGGTTTGTGAATTTCGAACCTCAGCAGGGTGTTGGGTTTAAGGCATGTGCCCCCGGCTATCTTAGGAATACGAAGCGTTTCACCAAATGTTTGTCGGAGGGATCAGTTCCGACCCGCGAAGGTAACGGGGATCGCGGGGCCCATGGTGGTCGTGACGACCGCCTTGAGGATGTAGGTGCCTTTGACGGTCGAGGGGCGAGCCTTGGCAATCGTGTCCGTGATGGCGATGAGATTGTCGAGGAGGTCAGCATCCGAGAAGGAGACGCGACCGATGCCCATCGAGAGGTTTCCGTCTTTGTCGACGCGGTAAGCAATCTTGCCGCGCTTGATGTCGGCGACGGCGCCTTTGACATCCATCGTGACCGTGCCGGTCTTGGGGTTCGGCATCAAGCCTTTGGGGCCGAGGAGACGGCCCATTTTGCCGAGTTCGCCCATCATGTCGGGAGTCGCGACGATGATGTCGAAGTCGAACCAGTTCTCGCGCTGGATCTTCTCGAGCATTTCCTTGCCACCGAAGAATTCGGCGCCAGATTCCTTGGCTTCGTCCAACTTGGTGTTGGTGACGACGAGGACTTTCTTGGTCTTGCCATTGCCGTGCGGGAGCGTGATCGTGCCGCGGATGAGTTGATCGGCAAGGGTCGGGTTGACGTTGAGCTTGAAGCTGATGTCGACCGAGGAATCGAACTTGGTGACGCTCGTTTCCTTGGCGAGCTTGACGGCTTCGTCGAGGCTGTAGACTTTCGAAGCTTCGATCTTGGTGAGGGCGGCTTCGTATTTCTTGCTGTTCTTTTTCATGATACTAGACCTCCTTCATTACTTGATCGCGATGCCCATTTGGCGGCAGGTGCCGGCGATGACTTTCTTGGCCATCTCGACGTCCTCGGTGTTGAGGTCCGGCATCTTGTACTTGGCGATCTCTTCGAGTTGAGCTTCGGTGATGGAACCGACGACTTGCTTGGCATTGCCAGAGCCCTTCTTCAAGCCAGCGGCTTTGAGGATGAGCGGGGCAGCCGGGGTGGTCTTGATGACGAAGTAGTAGGACTTGTCTTCGTAAGCCGTGATGATGACCGGGACGATATCCCCTTTGCGGTCACCCGTTTTGGCGTTGAAGTCCGTACAGAACTTTGCCATGTTGACGCCGGCAGAAGCAAGCTTCGGGCCGGGGTGCGCATTGCCGCCAGGAAGCTCCATCTTGACGACTTTGGTAACACGTTTCTTCATGTGATTTCCTCCTTGGAAATTGCATTGCAGTGGTTCGCGGGCTTGATCCGAGCCCTCCCACGCATTAGCGCGCCGCGTAAAACGCGCTCGTGTATATTACGCGTGTGCAAGTAGACATGTCAAGGAAATTCGGAAACATTTCGGTTCTTGCCCGCCCCGGAGGAACGGAGGGGCAAACCGTATCAACAAAAAAGCCGGCGTTGCCGGCAAACGTTGGGGCCCGGGTTGCTACGCTTTCTTCTTGCCCGTATAGGCGATGCTCACGGCGATGAGGACGCAGACAAGCGCGATGCCGGAATCCCCAAAAACTGATACGGAAAGGGGAATGCTCCAAGTACCCATGAAGCTCGCGACCAAAGAGGCGACCATGATGGAGAATTTCACGAAGAGTGAGATGCCGACACACCAGGCGGCTCTCCGCCTCGTTTTCGTAGCGACGTCGAGGAAATCCAGCAGGGAACGGGGGTCATCGCCAAGCAACACGACATCCGCGTTCTCGACCGCGACATCCGACCCAAGGCCCCCCATCGCGAAGCCGATGTCGGCGAGGACGATGGAGGGGGCGTCGTTGATGCCGTCTCCGACAAAGGCGACTGCCCCTTGCGTCTCTTTCATCTCCTCTCTCAGCTTTTGCGTCTTTTCCGCGGGTTTCAATTCCCCATAATAACGCTCGATGCCAAGGGCCTCCGAGAAAGCGGCAACATTCTCTTTGCGATCCCCGGAAAGGAGCAGGGGATCGATGTTTTTCGCTTTCAAACCTTGGATGGCGCGAAGGGATCCTTCCTTCGGGGCGTCGCGCAGGACGAGGTAGCCTTGGTCGATTCCATCGATGGAAAGATAGACCAAGACCCCTTGTTCAGAATCGGCGCGGCGGGCATCGTCTTTCGGGGCCCGTCCTGCTTCATAGACATGTCCATTGGCAAACACTTTTGTCCCGAACCCAGCCGTTTCTTCCGCGCGTTCGACCAAGGTGGAAGGAATATCGGGCGCAGCCGCGGCGATGGCTTTGGCAATCGGGTGATTCGAGCGGGATTCGGCGATGGCAAACGCTTCCATAAACGCGGGTTCCGACATCGAAATGGGGGCGATTTTCACGAGGGAAAACCGGCCTTCCGTCAAGGTTCCCGTCTTGTCGAAAGCCACCGTCCGTAGCGAAGCGGCTTGGTCCAAGAAACCCGCCCCTTTAACAAGGATTCCTTTCTTCGAGGCGAGACCGAGCCCCGCGAAATAGGCGAGGGGGACCGAGATGACGATGGCGCAGGGACAACTCACCACGAGGAAACTGAGGGCGGCATAGACGAAGCTCGCCCAATTGCCCACGAATAGAGGAGGCACGATGGCGACGAGCAAGGCGAGAGCGAAGACGATCGGGGTGTAAACGCGGGAAAAGCGCGTGATGAATCGGGTCGTCTTGCTTTTCGAGGCGGCGCTTTCCTCGATCAACGCGAGCAACTTTGCCGAAGTGGATTCCTCATACGGTTTGGAAACGCGGGCGCGGAAACTCCCGGATGCCACGATCGACCCGGCGAAAATGGCGTCCCCTTCTTGCTTTTCGACGGGTAGGGATTCTCCGGTCAAGGAGCTTTCGTCCATCGCTCCTCCCCCTTGGCAGACCACCGCGTCGCACAAGGATTTCTCCCCGGTTTTCAAGACGACGACGTCGCCTGGGGCGAGTTCTTCCGCCTTTTTCTTTTGGAGCGTCCCGTCCTCGTTTTCCACGAGGGCAAGTTCTTCCCTCAAATCGAGGGCGGACACGATCGCGCTGCGCGATTTTTCCTCCGCGAGTTCTTGCAGATGCTCCCCAATTTGAAACAAGAGAATCACGAGGACGCCTTCCAGATATTCATGGTATTCCGGGCCGAAAGCGCGCAGGCAGAAAGCCCCGACCGAGGCCAAAACCATCAAGGTGCTTTCCTCGAAAAAGTGATGTTCTTTGACCATGGATTCGAACATCTCGAAAACGATGTCATAGGCGATGATGGCATAAGCGAGGAGAAAAACAATGAGATTCACCCACCAAGGAAACGCCTCCTCGGTGAAAACGAATGCGCCGAGGCAAAGCAAGATCGCGCAGAGCAGGACGCGCGCCCAAAAGAGGACGCTTTCTTTCTGGATACGCATGTCAGTTCCCCTTCTTCTCGGAGACGTGCTCGTTCACGACTTCGAGCAATTCCAGGACGTGATGGTCCGCGAGGGCATAATAAACGCGGGTTCCTTCTTTGCGCGACGAAAGCAGGTTGGCGTTTTTCAGGACGCGGATCTGGTGCGATACGAGAGACTGCGACGCTTCTACTTCTTTGACGATGTCAGAAACGCATTTCTCGGTTTTGGCGATGGAATATAGGATTTTGAGCCTCGTGGTGTCAGCGGCGATGGACAGCAACCCCTCCATGGCGGTGATGATGTCGGACGATGGGATAGACATGGGACCTCCTAACTATGAACGCTCGTTCATATTTGCAAGACTATTATATGAACATGCATTCATATTTCAAGAGGGAGATTTAGAATGTTAATTCCAGCAAAACGGAATGGTCTTCCAGGGCATGGAGGCGAATCCCGTTTTCGTCCATCACCGCGTAACTTGCGACCCCATCCCTCGGGTAGGCGATGGAACCGGGATTGACATAGATCACCCCGGCATCGCGGTAGAGGGTTTTCCGGTGTGTATGGCCATTCATCACGATGTCCCCGGGCGGGAAGGAGAAAACCTGTGGGCGATGGGACAAATGAACGCGATGCATCCCAAGAGAAAAACCACGGAATTCCGGCAGGGGAAAACCAAGGGTTTCGGCATCCGACTCGTCGTCGCAATTCCCCCGAACCGCGAGAATCCGATCTTTGTTTTCCTTTAGCAAAGCGGCGCATTCCGAGGAAGCCCCTTCATAACCCCCGCGGAGGATATCGCCGAGAAGCAGAATGCGGTCCGCCTTTTGGAAAGAGGGGAGGGCGATGGCCTTCTTCAAAGCCGATGCGGAGCCGTGCAAATCGGAAAACACAAAATATCTCATGCAGGAACTATAGCGCGAAAGGCCTTTTTTGCCGTCCCACTTTAAGGGAACCTACGGAAAATTCCCCACGAATTTCACTTTTTTTCTTTCGATAAAATGGGCACTTTTTGATGAAGGCTGTAAAAACCAAGCCCGAAAACGGGGTGTTTCGCCATATATAGTAGAGGCGAGAAATTCATGATCACCCACAAAATACGCATCTACCCAAACAAAACCATGCGGACATTCCTCGAGGAACAATTCGAATTCGCGCGGCGGGACTATAACCGCCAGCTCGAAATCTATGCCCGAGGGGTGAAAAGCGGGGCCATCACGCCCGCCAATTGGTCCGAGTCCTTGACGAGGGTTCGTTCCTATTGCGCGAGGCACCCCTCGTTTTACCACGGGAACAACTATCATTTTCCAGATATCATCGGCTGGAATTCGAAACGTCTTTCCATGGTGGCTTCTCGCATGGTCAAAGGGAAGGCGAACGCGAAATTCAAATCGTATGGGGTGGGCAAGAAAGCTTTCAAGATCAGTTCGGCAAAACTCGACGAGCACCGATTCCACATCCGGTCCAACCAAAAACTTGTTCTCGAAGGGTTCGGCACGATCCGCATGGCGGAAAACCCACGTTTTGCTTCCGAACCGATCTCCGTCGAGATTCTTTCCCACAACAATCGATATTACGCGTGCTTCCTCTTTCCCGAGACACCGATTGCCTATCCTCTTTCGGGCAAATCAATCGGGATTGACGTAGGCATCTCGTGTTTCGCGGTGGGGGTCGATGAAACGAGCCGTGTCTGGCGGTACGACCTAAAGACCGGCAAAAAGGACAAAATGGCGAAGCGGATCAACCATTACACGCGCTACATCTCTTACAAAGTGCAGAAGCATGGAAGCCATCCGACCTCGAACCGTTATGCCCGTACCCTCGCCCGCTTAAGGAACGCCTATTTCCGACAGGGCAATGTGAAGAACAACTTCATCGAGCAGACATGCCACATCATCGCAAAGCGTTACGATTTCATCGGAATCGAATCGCTCTCGATGGTTTCCATGTTGAAACGGAGAAGCGTGGCGAAATGGTACATTCACAAGCCATATGCCGCGTTCTTGCATCGCTTGAGAGCCAAGGCGTTGCAGGCAGGGAAAGTTGTGCAAGAAGTGCCGCAGAACTTTCCCTCCAGCCAAATCTGCCATTGCTGCGGCAACCGCAGTTTCATCACCAAAAACTTGAGTATCCGTTCCTGGACTTGCCCGCATTGCGGCGCGGAACTCAATCGCGACGAAAACGCCGCGCACAACATCTTGCAGCGCGCCAAGCTTGACGCGCCCGTCCCCTTCTGATCGATTCTCTATCGATATTCTGGGCGAGGAACGCCCACGTGAATGACGTCCGAGAGGCTAACCCCTGTCTCACCGACGACGTCGAGGAATCCCGGTGGCTCGTCTTCACGAGTCATCCTTCATTCCATTCCGGATGACTAAATTTTGCTCGACAAGCGAGCAAAATTTCGTGAGTCGACCCACCGATAGGCCTGGCGCCTCTTGGAAAAACCATCAACAAAAACTATAGTAACGCCGTATGAACAAAGCGATTTCGATTTACGAAGACCTCGTGGACGGTTTCCTCTACACGGCGAAAGACTGGCTTCACTTGGATTTGGCCGATAAGACGATCCAGGAAGGCAAGGAAATCTCCGCGGCGGCGAGTTTCCTTTTCGACAACCTTTTCTTGAAAGAGAACGCCGGCGCGGCCATCTCCAAAGCCGCCCGGGAAGATCTTGGGAACGATTTCAGGCCCGAGCGTCTTGGGTCCCTTGCGACCAAAATGCGACTCGCGATGACCGGAACCGATTTCATGGAAGGGACTTCTCCTCTGCGGGAATACCTCAAATGGGTCTCCGAATACGAACCTGCCGTGCGGCATGCCTCCTTGGATGACGCGGGCAAGCTCGCGCTCGTGATCGCGGAAGAATTCACCAACCTTCTTCTTCGCGAAAACCAGGACGAGAAAGCGCCCATGCACGTCGCGGAAATCGTGTTTTTGACCACCTCGGACAAATGCGGGATCTTCTTCCTCGATTTCCTTGGCAAGGAAACATTCCGTTCCTTCCGGAGTTATCCCTTCTTCGAATCCATCCAAACGGAAATGGAACGGATCCGAACGGAAATCTACGAATGAAAGCACGAAAAAAGCGAGACGTACCTCGCTTTTTTTGTTTTTGTTATTCCGAGAGTTTCTCGATTTCGGAGAATTCGAGATCGACCGGGGTGACGCGACCGAAGAAAATCGTGTGGACGCAGACCATGCCGGTTTGGCGATCGATGCTCTCGATCGTTCCCTCGGTTCCTTCCAAGGCGCCGTGGATGATACGGACAGCGTCGCCGACTTGATAACGGTCGTACATGCTCTCCTCGATCATGTTCATCCTCTTGAGGACGGGCTCGATCTGTTCCCGCGGGACGGGGCAGGGTTTTTGTCCGCCGCCGCTCGAGCCGACGATGCCGGTGACGCCCGGAGTATTACGGACGATGTACCACGATTCGTCGGTCATGATCATCTCGACAAAGAAATAACCAGGATAGTAGTTCTCCATCTTGGTTTCGCCCGTCGGGGTGCCGTCTTTGTTGAGGACGGGAACCGCGTGCTCCGCGACGACGATGCGAAGGATGTATTTCTGCATCCCCATCGTCTCGATACGGCGCTTCAAGTTCTCCGCAGCTTTTTGCTCATTTTTCGAATAGGTGGTGACGATATACCACGCCTTCTCGCCCAGGGCAGGGGCGGCGTTTTCTTGAATTTCGTTAGCCATGTCAATTTCCTCCGAAGACATTCCTAAGTTGGTTGATGAGCGACCCGGCGGTCAAATCCTCAAGCGTGAGGAAGAGAGCCACGAAGACGCTGATGCAGATGACGACCACGATGGTCGGGAATAGGACGTCGCGTTTCGGCCAGCGGATGCGCTTGCCTTCTTTCACGACTTCTTTCGTGTATTTGATGGGGTTCATGGATCCTCCTTACTTGCTTTCCTTGTGAAGCGTATGCCGTTTGCAGGTCGGGCAATACTTGTTGAGGGCGAGACGTTCGGAACGATCCTTCCGTTTCAGCACCGTGTAATTGCGACTCAGGCATTCCGTGCAAATCAAAAAAACTTTCTCGCGACTCATTTTATCTTCAACTTTAAGCCTACGAATCATAGCGGGAACCCGCAGGCCTGTCAACGATTTTATCACCTGCTCCCCTAAAGGGGAATACAGGTTTTTTAAGCCCCGGGGCTCGGCTAGGCCGAAACCCCGGGACCCAAGTCACGATTATTTGAAATCGTAACGGAGCGAGAGCTCCAGATCCTTCCTGGACCAAAGGTAGTTCTTCAGTTTGAGAATGATCGTGTCAACTCGCTTGCGCGTCACGTTCATGGCGCGCACGATATCGGCGGGTCTCATGCCGTCGATCAAGCAGAGGGCGACCGGATAAGTCAGGACGTCGTACTTGTTTGTCGGCAAGGCGGCGATATCGGAGAGGAAGTGGTAGGATGCCGCCACGCGAACGGGATCGCTCGCGTAGGACGGATTCGCGCATACGTCATGCAACGTCCATTCATTGCCTTCTTCCCCGCGGACTTCGTCCAAGGACAAAGGGGGCAAGGCGGCACCGGATTTGGCGATGTCGCGATACGCGTGGAAAGCGGCGGTTCGCACGCAAGCGTAAACAAGCGTGCTGAAACGATGATGGAAATCGAAAGACGCGAGGGCGGCCGAGAACCCATCGAAGAATACGATGTTGGGTTCCCAGTTCTTGAGGAAAGAATAGACTTCCGGGGCAGCCCGGCGAAGAATCGCGTGACGCTTGTCCACGTAGCGATTCATCAGGATGGGGAAGGCGGCGGGGTTGCCGCGGCGGTGTTCCGAGACGAGATCTTCGTCCGAAAGATCGAGGATGGGGGTATCCGCACAAACGATATCTTCTTCATCGGAGAAGGAATTATCGTTCAAGCAGAAACAAAAAATGCCGCTATTGGCATGCTTCTCTTCAGGTTGTGCTTCACACCTGAGGAGGGTTTCAGTTGTTCTTTTCATTCAGTTCTTTTTTTGAACGAATCTCACCGCTGAGATGCTTATGCCGGCAGACACGGAAGCATTCAAGGAATTTACATGGCCAACCATGGGGATTTTTGCGACGATGTCGCAGTGTTCCAAAACAAGGCGGGAAATTCCCTCGCCTTCCGATCCCACAACCAAGCAAACTGGATAACGGTAAGTTTCCTCATAAATACTCTTTGCGGCACTTCCGTCCGTCCCGATGACCCAATAGCCATTCCGTTTCAAGGCTTCGATGGTCCGGGAGAGGTTTGTCACCGAAACGACATCCACATAATGGATGGCGCCCGTTG
>JAQYPI010000015.1 GCA_028726925.1 Caryophanales bacterium
CGAGAACGAAGAAGAACGACTTTGCTTTTTTCATAGTAAGCTGCTTTTTGTTCCTTTTCTATAGTTGTTCGGTTGAACACTTCTTTATAGGATATGCGCGCAGGAAAAGCAAGAAGAAAGCGCTTTTAAAACGTCAATCAAAAAGAACCGAGAGAGACCCATTTATCTGGACAATTTATATGGCCATTTATCTGGCCAAATAAGCAGACAAAGGATGAAGAACCGCGCGGGCGTGGCTGTTTTGTTCCGCCATAGACAAACGGAAAAGGTCGAATTGAATTAGCCGCGGACCTGCCAATGCCCCGTCTTGTTGGAGCCAATTCGCTCAATCGCCTTCTTTGCGATCAAGGAATTCACGATTCTCTGGACGGATCGCGGCGATTTGTTGATGCGGATCGCGATGTGGGCTTTCGTGACCTCGGGATTGGAATGGATCAAGTTGAGGACGATCTGCTCATTGTCCGAAAGGGGGGTGTTGACGTGGACGTCGGCTTTCCCGTTTTGCCTCAGGAATTCGAAAAAGAAACCATACCCTTCTTTCCGGAACGACCAGGAAACGCCGCTTTCGTTGCAAAGCTCGTTCATCCTCTGGAATCCCGTTCCCGCTTTCTCGACGTCCTTGCTGCGGAAGAGGATGTCGAGGATGAGCGGGTTCCTCTTGAAGGACGGCAAATTCCGCTCAATGAAATCGTAGGGGGTCAGGTCATCGGGGAAGGAACCCGGGTTATAAATCTCGATTTTGCCGGGGTGGATGCCGATTTCGATTTCCGGAAGGTCCTCGTAATCGGAATGGGCGAAGGCGTTCACGACCATCTCGCGAATGGCTCTTTCGGGGATTTCCGGCACATCGACCCGTTTTCTGCTGCCGATCTCGGGACGCCAGTGGATATTGTCGAGGATGTAGCGCACGGCGACGCCGATGAGATTGTAGATATTGCCGGAAAGGAGCTTGAGATCCGTGAACGTGACCTTGTTGTCCGTCGCGTATTTCGCGAGTTTGAGACCGATTTTCGCGTTTTTGCCGAAGAGGGCGTAACATCCGTTTTTCACGATGCCGTCCTGCAGCAAATCGAGACTCGTAAGGAGTTTTTCCTTGTCGAAAGTTGGCATCTCAAGCCTGCCGCATTCCTTCGCGGAGACATAGAAATCGTAAAGCGCCTCGTCGTCGAGGCTATCGAGGGAATGGCTCGTGAGACCTTCTTCCCATTTCGAGGAATAGTCGGAGTGGAGGAGGAGCCTTTTGAGTTCGTCGGTCGTCATCTTTCGATTTTCCGTGCCGTATCGCGAAAAGTATTTCCCTCCGCATGAGTAGGGGCGGTTATGCCCCGAGAAGGAGACCTTGATAATCGTTTTCCCCTCGAGGACGATTTCTTCGATCGTCGGGGAGATGCGGGGCTCAATCAGCTCATGGATCGTGCGGGAAACGTCTTTTCTCGTGCTGTCGGACACCATCTGCCCTTTCACGAACCCATTGTCATCCACGCCGAAATAGAGCGTTCCGCGGCAATGCTTGTTGAGCATCGCGGAAATCGCTTCCGCGGCTTCCTTCTTCTCGCCGGTCGTCGTTTTGAATTCGATGGTCTCGCTTTCGCTTCCAATGATCATACGCATCTCCTTTCTTCTTGGTTAGTCTAGCCCGGCAATCTCATTTTGTCTAGATAAATGTCTCCTTATTTTGTCTATATAAATTTCAATCAAAAACCGAGAGGGACCCATTTATCAAGACAGTTTATATGGTCATTTATCTAGACAAAGATAGATAGGTAAACGAAAAGCCGCGGTGTTACGCGCGGCTTAGGGTTAGGCGTTTTCCCTTTAGGCAAGGGTGAACCATTGATAGGAGGCAGGGGCGGCCTCGTCCTCGGGCCAACCGACGACGCAGTCCTCCGTGATATCTTCCTGGCCATTCCAGATGGAGACGACGTAGAGGAGGCCGAAGGCGCCTTTGGCTTTATCGATGGCGGAGGAGACGGTCACGTCGTAGCTATTTCCCTTGAAGGTGAAGACCTTCGTGGAGGACGGATCGTAGGTGTAACCGACCTCGAAGGTGCGGGTTTCCCCATAGAGAGTGGCGGAGAGAACGGCTTTCTTGTAACCGGACACCGCATAATCCTCGCCCGTGAAGGTGACGGAGGAGTCGCAGTGGGTGGTGCCGGCGGCGAAGCCGAGTTCGGCGTCCTTCTCGTCCGTGATCGCCTTGTTTCCGGTCCAGGTGGTGCCGACGACGGAAGCGGGCCAGGTCGAGCTCGAGGCGCCCGGCATAAGAGTGACGGTGATCTTGCTGCCACTGCCCCTTTCCTCATCGAAGAAAGGATCGGTGATCGTGAGGGTGACGCTCTTCTGCTCGGTGAGGGAAATCGCGGTCGCATCGAGGGTCATGAGGTAGGTCGGGTAGGAGGCGATGTTCCAGGCATCCGGCTTGACGTGAGAATCGCTCAAGGTAACTTTGAGGTCGGGATCGCTTGAGACGATGGTCGGCGCGGGATCGCAGTTCGTGGGGCTCGCCCAGAGGTAGACCGAGACTTTGTCCCCGGCGTACATCTTGACGTTCGAGCTGTTCGGGACGACGGATTCGTCGACGTCGCTCGGGGCCCAGACAAAATAGCCTTGGACCTTGACGTTGTTCGAGACGGTGAGGTCGAGGGTCGCGAGCTCACTGCCGATGTGGTTGCCGATGGTGACCGTGGACTGTCCTTGAGAGAGGGCGTTCCAGCAATAAGAGCGGTTGGCGCCG
>JAQYPI010000016.1 GCA_028726925.1 Caryophanales bacterium
CTCTTCGTCGGGGGAAGAGGAAGGTTCCGTCGAGGACGGCTCGCTCTCCGTGGAAGAAGGACGGGTCGATTCGCTCGTGGAATCGATGGAAGAAGCGAGGGAAGAAGTCGATGAGGCAAGGGAATCTTGCCCGCTGGAATCGGTTGGATCGCTTGGGGTTTGCCCGCAGGAAGCAAGCAGGAGCAAGCTCGCCGCGAACGCGAAGATTGGTTTGGTAGTATTCATGGGATAACCTCCGTGGTTAAAACTTGATTACTATAATATAGTAAGGAACGAAAAGAAAGACCGACGCTTCCTTGGCGAGGGGGTTTGCTTTGGCAAGAGGGGCGCAAAGCGCTTATGATGGAAGGGTGGCAAACGAACCTTTTGGCCGTAGCAGGGCGATGATCGATCGCCTCGGGGCCGACATCAAGAGAATCGCCTTCGTCGTGAGCGTCGTCTCCTTCGCCGCGTCGCTATTTTTCTACGCCTATTCCCTCTATCTTCAGATCGTCCTTGAACGTTACGTGACCCTCGCGGTCTACGCCCTCATCACCGCGGTCTCGATCGCCCTCTTCGCCGTCTATCTTTCCAAACGGAAACCCAGGGGGATCGAGAAGAAAAGGAAATGGGGGATCGCGAAAGAAGTCCTTTCGTGGTCCGTGATCGGACTCCGCGCCATCGCCCTCGGGATTTCCGCCTACCAGGCGTTCGCTCTCGGCGTCAGCACCCTCGACAAGGTCCTGACCTTGGGCCTTGCGGTCTGGCTCCTCTTGCAGGTCCTCCTCGAGCTCATCGAGGCCTTTTCCATCCATTATCTTGATTGCTTCCGTTATTCGCTCGAGGTAGACAAGGACAACCTTGGGGACGCCGTCGCCGGGATGATCAAGGATTACGTGAAGGAGAAAAGCGCCTCCTTCTTTGAAACGGGCTTCTCGCGCCTTGCGGAAAAGGCCGTCCGTTACGTCCCTCCGGAAGAGGAAGAGAAGGGCCCTTACGAAGCGAAAATCGCCGCGGAAGTGGAATCCGCCTACGAGGAATTCCAGAAGAAAGAAGAAGCGAGCAAGGCGAAGAAGGCCGCCGAGCGGGAAACCGCCCGCCTAGAAAGAAAAGAAGACCTGAAGGCCTTCTTGAAACGGAAGAAAAACAAGAAATAAGGGGGACGTCCCTACGATTTCTTCGCCAAAGAAGAGGAATCGTCCACCTCGAAGGAATCGGAAGAGCATCCGAAAAGCGTGAGAAAAGAAGCGCTTTTGACCTTCCCCGAAGCCTTTTGGGCGCGCACCTCGGCACCTGAGGAAGAGGCGACCTCGATCCTGGTCTCGCTCACGGGGAAACCCTCCCCGTAGAAGCCGCTCGCGTTCCGCGCCTCGACCTTGAGTTTGTTTCCTAGTCCCGCGATGTTTGCTTTGCTCGCCGCCTCGATTTGGAACGAGGCGTCAGGGCAAGCAAGGGAATCGACGAAGAAAGAAGAGGCGTCGCGGACTTCGGCCTCGAGGACCGTGGTGGCCACGCCCTCGGCTTGGAAGGAAGAGGCGTTCTCGACCTTGACCGAAAGGGAGGGGCTAGACGTCGAGGAAAGGAAGAGGGCGCCGACGTTAGAAAGATGGACCTCGCGCAAGGCGGTCAAGGCCCCCTCGTCGAGGATCTTGACGGATTCCCCCACGATCTTGTTTGGGCTCACCCCATAGAAGGAAAGGGAGAATTCCTCGGTCTTATAGGCGACGTTCTGCTTGCCTTCGAGAGAGAAACTATCCCCTTTTTGGACGTGCGTGAATTCTTCGAAGAGGCTTTCTTGCGTCCTTAGGACGGCCTTCGCCTCATCCCCGGGATAAAAGGAGACGGAAAGGGGCAAGGTCTCGTTCCCTTTGGACCCAAGCAAGTGGCGCACCGAAACGGCAGAAACGTCCTCGAGGAAGAACGTGGTCTCGACGACCTCCCCTTCCCCCGAGACAATCCGGATTCCGGTCTCACACCCGGCGAGCGGAAGCAAAAGCGCAAGCCCAAGAAGGGCTTTTTTCATTGGGCGTCGCCTTCTTTCTTGGCCTCGAGCAACTCGCATCCGCGATAAAGGAAAAGGCAAAGGAGGAGGAAGAAGATGCCGGTTCCACCCGGGGCCCAGGCGAGGCCATCGGTCGGGAACGAGCCGAAAATCGAACCGACTCCGATCGCGATGCCTTGGAGGATTACCGCTATGACGCCCGAGACGAGGAGGAAGATGCCAAGGTTCCGGCATTGCTGCGCGACCGCGGGCTTGAAGTAGCCTTCCTCGCGGAGGGCGGTCTTGAAGAAGGCCTCGATCTGGATGCCTTCGATCCCGCTTGCAAGCAGGCCGTTGAACGAGGTGAAGCAGGTGACGATCCCCTCGAGATAGGTGATCTCCGAGACTTTTTCGAAGTATTCGATGACGGTGACGGTTTCCCCTTGGAGGGTGAATGTGAGGTCTTTTACCGCGGCTAGGGTGATGCCCCCGATAAGGCAGAACCCGGAGGCAACGAACGCGCAGATCCAGGCGATTTTGGCGAGGATGCGGAGGACCTTGGTAGCCTTTTTCATCCCGCGCCCAAGACGAGTTTCGTTTTCCATAGTATGTTTAACTCCTTGTTTTGGAATGCGCCCAGTATACGCCAAGAGGAACGAGGGGGTTAGCAATTCCCGGTTCCGCAACATTATTTTTCATGCTTTTTTTCGTAACATTGGGTATCGAAAGAAGCCATAACGCGCGCTAAAATAACGGGGTCATCAAGGAGATTCTTTCCATGGATTTAGTGATTCTCGCCGCCGGGATGGGCAGCCGCTTCGGGGGCCTCAAGCAGATCGAGCCGATCGACGAGGCCGGCCATTTCATCATCGACTACTCGATTTTCGACGCCAAGCGCGCCGGTTTCGACCGCGTCATCTTCATCATCAAGGAGGAGAACCTCGATATCTTCCGTTCCACGATCGGGAAGCGCGTCGAGGACAAGATCGAGACCCATTACGTGTTCCAGAAGCTCGACCTCTTGCCCGAGGGCTATTCCTTGCCCGCGGGAAGGACGAAACCCCTTGGCACCGCGCAGGCGATCCTCGCCGCCAAAGAGGTCGTCGGCAATGCGAGTTTCGCGATGATCAACAGCGACGATTTCTACGGCCGCGACGCCTTCGAGGTCGCCGCCTCGTTCTTACGTTCCCTCCCCGAAAATAGCAAGGGCCTTTACGCGAACGTCGGCTACAAGGCCGCCAACACGATGACCGAGAACGGGTCCGTCAAACGCGGGG
>JAQYPI010000017.1 GCA_028726925.1 Caryophanales bacterium
CTTGCTTTTAAGCAAAGGAGTACACAAATGGCTAGCAAGAAAACCTACCAACCTTCGAAAATCAAGCACGCCCACCGCGCCGGCTTCCGCGCCAGGATGGCCACCCACGGCGGCCGTAACGTCCTCGCCCGTCGTCGCGCCAAAGGCCGCAAGCGCCTCGCTGCTTAATCCTCTGGGGTCTTGCGCCGTGAAAAAAGGAAACACGGTCAAGTCCCATCGGGATTTCGACCGAATCATCCATAACGGCGTCAAGGTCAAATCGACGCATTTTTCCCTCTTCGGCGTGAAATCCGATGCTGGTTGTGCCCGGATCGGAGTTGCCGTGGGAAAAAGCAACGGAAAGGCCGTCGTCCGCGTTCGCATCAAGCGACAAGTACGAGCTATGATCGCGAAAGCCATGGATTGGACGTGGCCCGTTGACCTCATCATCGTGATTCGCCCGACGTATTCGCCGGGCGAATTCGCGAGCCTAGAAATCGAGCTGACGACCCTCCTCGACAAAGCAAAGGAATTAATCAATTGAAAAAACAAACGCGAAAAACACTTCTGGCCGGGTCGCTACTAGCAGCGGGGGCGATTTTCCTCTCTAGCTGCACCGCGAATTTCTGCTCTTCCACGGACCAAGCCGCGATGGCTTATCCCTATGAGCAAGGCGTCACTGTCTATGTGAGCAAAGCGGAATTCGAGGCCCTCAAAGCCGGCGAGGCCAAAGATGTCATCGAGCAAGAACTCGAGTGGTCTGCGCAAGCCGAATCTTACGGCTTGCCCGCCATCGCGGGTCCCGCGTTCGGAGACAAAAACGACGAAGTTTACAAATACATCCCCTTTTCGCCCAAAACCGTGACCAAAAAAGACGGCGAAGGCAATTTGACCGAGGAAAAGGACCTTGCCCAAGACGGATCCCTCAAAGTCGGGTCCTATACGGCCAAGAAATACGTTTCCTCCGTCCTCGCTTCCGCGATTTCGAGCGCGGAATCTAGTGGCTATTACGTCCCGGGCATCTATTATCTCGGGATGATCGATGATTACACCCTCAAAGCCGCAGTCATCGAATCGGACGCCGCGTCCGGTTATGGCTATGGCAAATACGACGGCGTCTCGACTTGGGACACCTACATCGGGACCGCGTCCGGCGCCGCGTTCGTCGCGGGGCTCAAGGCGTCTTCGGCCGAAGGCGATTCCTGGGCGGTCAACCCCTACACCGTCTCGGATACCGACGGCGCGGAAGGCGAGCAGATCGCGAATTCGGTCCTCCGCCAAAACGGCCGCATCAAATTCTCCGGACCGGTTTACTCGAACGACAAAGGCGTCGAGACCCGCGACATGTGGGCCAACTACGACGCTTGGAAAGCCGATATCGTCGCGAATTATGCGAATCGCGGCTTCGGCCTCCTCGACAGTTACGCGATCCCCTCGACCGATTTCGATTCCCTTTACCGCAATTCGGTGAATTCCAGGGTCAACGCGATCCGTTCCTGCATCGCGACCCGTCCCGGTGAATACGGCCATTACGGCGCGAATGCCGACTGGCGCGTCCCGATGGAAAAGAAGACCTGGGGTTATGCTTGGAGCAAAGGCTTCCTCGAAGGCTTGCTCGTCTACCCGGTCTCTTGGCTCACCGATACCTTCGCCCTTGGCATGGACCCCGCCCTTTCCGGCGCCGGCCAGATTTGGGCGATCATCTTCGTGACCCTCATCGTCCGCTTGCTGCTCATGACCGTCTCGCTCCGTTCGACGGCCGACAGCCAAAAGATGCAGGCCATTCAACCCGAGCTCGCGAAGATTCAAGCCAAATACCCGAATTCGGATACGAACCCCGCCGAGCGTCAGCGCATGTCGCAAGAGCAAATGGCCTTGTATCGCCGGCATAACATCAAGCCTTTCCGGCAGATCCTCATGCTCATCATTCAATTCCCGGTGTTCATCTGCGTTTGGAGCGGCCTCCAAGGTTCCGCTGCGCTTGCTACCGGCGAGTTCCTGAACATGTCCCTGTCCGACACGATCCAATCCATTCTCTTCAACGTGAGCGGCACTTGGTACCTGAATACTTCCGGCTGGTGGACTGCCCTCGTGCTCTTCCTCCTCATGTCCGGCGTCCAGATCATGGCCATGCTTACGCCGAGAATCATCCAGAAGATCCAAACCAGGAACCTTCCCAAGATGAGCGTGAATAACGCGGCCAACAAGCAGAACAAAACCATGAAGTGGGTCACGATCATCATGACCGTCTTCACCATCTTCATGGGCTTCATGCTCCCGTCCGCGATGGGCGTTTACTGGTTGATCGGCGGCGTGATCCAAATCCTCCAAACCGTCATCACCCAAATCGTCATGGCTCAATCGAAAAAGAAAAGGAAATAAGGAAAAATGAAAGAATATACCGCGAAAACCGTGGAAGAAGCGGTTAAGCTTGCCGCCGAAGAACTCGGCGTCGACGAGGACCGCCTCATCTACGAGGTCAAGGAAGAGAAGAAATCCCTCTTCCGCAAAGCCGCCATGATCGCCGTCTACGGCGACGAAGACGCCGCTTCCTATGCCGAAACCTATCTCCATGATTCCCTTGCCGCTCTCGGCATCGAGATCACGACCGAATCCGTCATCGAGGATTCCATCATCAAGGTCACGATTGATTCGGAACGCAACCCCGTCCTCATTGGGCGCGGCGGCAAGACGCTCCAAGCCCTCAACGAGCTCACCAAGCTCGCCGTGAGCAACAAGTTCAAGCGTCGCTACCGCATCCTCCTCGATGTCGGGGGATACAAGGAAGAGAAATACGACAAGGTTGTCTCCATCGCCAAGCGCGAAGCGAATCGCGTCCTTCGTTCCAAAGTGGATGCCCAACTCGATCCGATGACCCCGGACGAACGGCGCATGGTCCACAACGCCCTCTCCGGCATGGAACACATCAAGACCGAATCGATCGGCGAAGGCTCCGATCGGGCGATCTGCATCAAGTACGTCGACTAACGAAAATCGGGACCCGCGGGTTCCGATTTTTATATATAATGTGCGCGCGATGATAAACGAACCGATAATCGCGCTCGCAACGCCACCCCTGAAAAGCGCCCTCGCCGTCATCCGCCTATCGGGCGAAGGCGTTTTCGCCATCACGGATCGTTTTTTCTCTCGCCCGGTATCCGCGCTCAAGGAGCGTTCCGTGCTCCCGGGAACCTTTTCGTTCGAGGGTTCTCCTGTTGACCAAATCGTCCTCCTCGCTTATCCCGGCCCCCATACCATGACGGGAGAGGACGTCGTCGAGATTTGCTGCCATGGCTCGATGGTCATCGTTAGCGAGATCGTCAAAGCCTATCTTTCTTGCGGCGTCCGTTACGCGACCGCGGGGGAATTCACTTCCCGCGCCTTTTACCACGGGAAAATGGACCTCGTGGAAGCTGAAGCGGTCAATGACCTCATCAACGCGACCACCACGGAGGCCAAAAACGCCGCCCTTTTGTCCCTGAACGGTCAAGTGAGCCCCATCGTTCAGGCCTTGAAAGACGATATCTCCGCCTTGCTGGCTCTCGTTGAAGTCGGGATCGATTTCCCCGAATACGACGAGGAAGAGAAAATCGATGGGCAAAAACTCATGGATGGGTGCCTCCGAATCCGCGCGTTACTCCGCGACCTCGTCCAAAAAGGCGAACAAAGCCGCGTCTATCGTGAAGGCGTCAACTTAGCCCTCGTTGGGAAACCGAACGTCGGGAAATCCTCTTTGCTCAACGCCTTTTTGGAACAAAACAAAGCCATCGTCTCGGATATTCCCGGGACCACGAGGGACGTCGTCGAGGGAAGCCTTTCCATTCAAGGCATTCCTGTTCGTCTTTTGGATACCGCGGGGATTCGCGAAAGCGAGGATCTGATCGAGCGCCTGGGCGTCGAGAAAAGCAAAGAATCCATCCAGGAGGCCGACCTCGTCTTGTTCGTGCGCGAAGCAGGGAAGGATCTCGATGACGAGGAACGCTCCTTGCAAAAACTCGTCGAGGGCAAACGCGTTTTGACCGTTTTCAACAAAACGGACCTCCATCAACAACAAGAAGAAAATGGCATCTATGTCTCTGCGATTAGCGGGGACGTGCAGGCGTTGAAAGACGCGATCGTCAAAACGTTGGGGGTCGAAGAAAACGCCTATAAGGTCCCATCTTTTGGGAACGCGAGGGAACTCGGGATCCTCAAGCGGATTGACGCGGAAATCGCCGAGGTGATCGAAGGAGTCGAGAACGGGGTCCTTTTGGATTTGCTCTCCGCGATTCTTCAAAATGCCTATAACGATGTGCGCGAGCTTCTCGGGGAAGATGCGACGCACGATCTTACCGACGAGATTTTCTCGCGGTTTTGCGTGGGGAAATGATGATGCTTTTCGATTCCCACATGCATTTGAACGATGAACGATTCCTCGGGCGCGAGGAAGAAGTCGTTTCCGAGGCAAAGGACGCGGGTGTCCCCCTTCTTTTCTGCGCGGGCTACGATCTCGTTTCTTCGCGGAAAGCCGTTGAACTCGCAGAACGTTTCCCAGGGGTTTACGCCTTCGTCGGGTTTCATCCCGAGAACCTCGAAGGGGTTTCGGAAGAGGCTTTGGAAGAGATCGCAAGCCTCGCGAAATCCAAGAAAGTCGTGGGAATCGGGGAGATTGGCCTCGATTATCATTGGTTCAAGGACCCTGGTGACCACGAAAAACAGAAAACGTGGTTTGCCCGTCAAATCGACCTCGCGAACGCCTTGGGGTTGCCCGTTTCCATCCATGCGCGCGAAGCCTATGGCGATTTGCTCCTTTTTTTGAAGGAGCACCCCATCGAGAAAGGCGGCGTCCTCCATTGTTATTCCGGGTCCGTGGAGATGATGAGGGAATTCGCGAAGCTGGGCCTCTATTTCGGGTTTGACGGGCCGATCACGTACAAGAACGCGGCCACTCCGAAGGAATGCGTGAAAGCGTGCCCTCTTGATCGCATCCTGGTGGAGACGGATTCTCCTTATCTCCCGCCCGTCCCGTTCCGGGGCAAGGAAAACGGCCCGAAATACATTCCATATATCGCGCGCGAGATGGCCTCGCTTAAAGGAATGGAATTGGACGATCTCGCGGAGGCGTTGAACGAAAACCTCAATCGGTTGTTCCACGTGAAACATGGATAGAATTTCTTACCCTGCCATTTTGGTCGTAGAAGGAGCCACGGACGTTGCGTTTTTGAGCTCTTTCTTGGATGCGGAGTTCGTCACGACGAATGGCTCTGACGTTCCACGTGAAACAATAGAATACCTGAAAGAAGCCGTGAAACGGAAAAACGTCGTCGTCTTGACGGATCCCGATTACCCGGGTCGCCGAATCCGCGGCATCCTGGACGAGAACGTCCCGGGCCTTATGCACGCCTTCGTGCGAAAAGAGCACTCCATCAAAAAGCACAAAGTCGGGGTTGCCGAAAGCACGAAAGAGGAAGTGATGCTCGCCCTTTCCCACGTCGTTCCTTCCAAAACGGGTGAAGAAGGGAATCTCACGATGGCGGATTTAATGGAATTCGGCCTCATGGGAGGGGTAGAATCCAAAGCGCTCCGAGAGAGAATCGAGGAACGCCTGCACCTGGGGCACGGGAACGCCAAGACCTTGCTCCGGCGCATGAACGCCTTGTGCATCGGGAAAGAAGATATCGAGGAGGCAATGCGCGATGATCGGTGAATCCAAATTCTATGAAAACATCGCTTCTTTGAAGCTCATGGCCAAGAAAGAAGTCGGCCAAAACTTTTTGATCGAGCCGGAAATCTGCCGCCGCATCGCGGAAGCTTTGGAAGCCAAAGAAGGGGAGCGTGTGCTCGAAATCGGATGCGGCCCGGGCTCTCTTTCCTATGCCTTGGCATCGCTCCCTTGCGAAAGCGACCTCATCGACATCGACGAGGGAATGCTCGCGAAAGTCAAAAACGATTTCGAAAACGTACCAAACCTTCACCCGATGTACGGAAACGCCATCAAATGGGATTATGCCCCTTACGATCGCATCATCGGGAATCTGCCTTACTACATCACCTCGGGGATTCTTGAACGGTGCTTCCTCGGCCAAGAGAAAGCGAAACGCATGGTATTCATGGTTCAGAAAGAAGCCGCCCAGCGTTTGCTGGCCCCCGTCGGAACCAAAGAATATTCACCCTTGTCCGTCTTGCTTGCCCTCTCCGCGAAGGCCAAGCGCCTCTTCTCGGTTTCCCGAACCGCGTTCGTCCCGGCCCCCCACGTTGATTCGGTGGTCATTTCCTTCGACATCCATCTTCTCGCTGAGAAAAGCGAGATCGTGGAGGCTTATCGCCTTTCGACAGGTTTGTTTCTGCAACGAAGGAAAACGGTTCTCAACAACTTGAAACCGAGGGTCCCATCCCTCGAAAAAGCGGAGCTTGCCCTCGCTTCCGCGGGCATCGATCCGAAGGCTCGACCCGAAGATATCAAGCCCGAGCAATTTTTGCTTCTTTCCCGCGCCCTCAAACGCGTACAATAGGCCCTGTTTATGAACATAAAATCTTTTGCCAAGATTAATGTCTCCTTGCGGAATCTCGGCGTTCGCCCGGAAGACGGGTATCACGAACTTGAGATGGTGAATCTTCCCATCGACCTGCACGACGTCATCACGATCGACCCCCTCCCGTTCGAAGGGGATACCTATATCACGTGCAACGACCTTCG
>JAQYPI010000018.1 GCA_028726925.1 Caryophanales bacterium
TAACGGTACCCTTGCAGGTCATCAGGCTCTGGGCTACCGGGCCGCAGTGGAACAGGATGACCTTGTTCTCGTCATCGCCATAATTGTTGTTCCAATCAAGAACCGCCGTGGCATGACCGGAAGCAAGAGCCATGGCGCGCATCGTGATGGCGCTGCAAAGGTCGATTTCGCAAGAAGCGACGATGCCCCGATCGTTGAGTTCGGAAAGAAGGACGCAGGGGCAAACGCGGAGAATCTGCTCCATCTCGTTCCAGCAACGGAGCGTGATCGCGTCGAGATGGTATTCCGCGATGTATTCGTCGATGACGACAGAGATCTTCGCGAGGGTCTCGAGTTTGGTCGTCGGGCAGGAAGAGCAGTCCGTATAGGCCGCAAGGCGTTCCATTTTGGCTTTGACGATGTCGTCGACCTTCTTGTTTTGGACCTTGAAGACGAGTTCGGAGAGGTCGAAGGATTCGACGTTGATGCCATATTTTTGAAGGGCGATTTCATCGAAACGGGTGGTCTTGAAGGCGGTGGTTCTCGCGCCGATCGCGCCGAGGTTGAAGCGCTTCATGCCATTGACTACGCGGCAAATCGCGGCAAAATCCACGAGGTTCTGTTGGAAAACGTCGGAGAGGGGATGCACGACGTGAGGCTTCATGACGGTGAAGGGAATCTGCGCCTGGGTGAAGACGTCCGTGACGGAGAACTTGCCGCAGAAAGCGTCGCGACGATGGGCGAAATCCATTTTGCCGATCTCGTCGGGATAGGCTTGGAGGAGAATCGGGGTTCCGGCATCGCGCAAAGCTTCGAAAGCGCCGTTTTCGTCCGCGAAAATCGGCATGGAGAAGATGACGCCGTCATATTCCCCTTCGTGCTTCTTAAGCCAGTCGTGATAGAGGCGGCCTTCGTCGCGGGTCTCGACCCCACCGTAACGGGTCGCGGATTCTTCCATGATGATGTAGTCGTAACCGGCTCTGGTCACGGCTTCGACCATGTCCTTGCGGGCATCGAGGATGAGTTCGCCGGGCATGAAGCCGCGGTTGCAAAAGCATAGGGCAAATTTCATGTATGTCGCTCCTTTTGAGATTTGTCTATGGAATCACTTTAGAGAACGCGCGCGAAAAAGGAAAGAATCAGTTTATGGTCTATTGGACATTTATTACGATTATTCGTTATCTGGGGCGGTACTCTCGAGAAGCAGGGATTCCTTGGCCGTCGGGTTGAAGGCGCTTAAGTCGCGGGCCATCTGCCAAGAAGAGAGGCTATAGTCGGAGGGCAAGGCATGTGGGGCATACCCGGTGATTTCACGGAAAACGCGGTTGAAATTGCGGATGGTATTGAATCCGCATTCGATGGCGATCTCGCCCATGCGCTTCTTCCCTTCCTGAATGAGAGGCACGGCCTTCTCGATGCGGACGGCATTGAGGTAGGAGGAGAAAGTGACCCCGGACATCCGTTTGAAATAATTGGAGAAATAAGCGGGCGTGAACCCCATGAAAGCCGATGCTTCCTCAAAGCGGATGTAGGCGTAATCCTGCTCGATTTTTTCAAGAAGCGCGAGATAACGCGTCTCTTTCGGATTCGCTTCTTTACGCGCATAAGTAGCGCCGTTTCGCAGCAAAATCGATACCGTTTGCACGACTTTTGCGTCGCAAAGCTCTTTATAGAGAGGTTTTTTGCCTTTCTTCTCTGCCACGACTTCTTCCATGAGGGAAGCGATGCATTTCGCGTCTTTTCTTAAGGGATCCTCAAGGCAAAGGGATTCGGATTCCCCAAGCAAGGAATGGTCGAAGATGAGGAAGTCTAGGATGGCCCCCTTGCCGTTGACCCAGTGGATTTGCCTGCTCGCGACATAGGCCGCATCCCCTTCTTCTAGGCGGACGGTTTTCCCGTCGATCGAAATCTCCGCCTCGCCTTGGCGGCAGAGAATGATTTCCGCGTCATAATGCCAATGCGGCAGGTTGATGGGCGAAAGGTAACGGCCGAACCAGACCTTGCTATTCTCGTGGTGGCGACGGAACTCGTATTTGGCAAGCATAAGACCATTATAACGAAAAAGGGCCCCGTTTCGAGAGGGCCCTTCGAAGGTGAGTTGGAAGCGTTTTGTTAGTGGTCAGATGATGTGAGACGCCGTTCTAACTTCGGGCACCTGATCTCTCCTGTAGTTAACAACAGTTCCCTCAGCTTTGCAAACTCCATTTGGTCCGGCGTCCTCAAGCC
>JAQYPI010000019.1 GCA_028726925.1 Caryophanales bacterium
CGACACGTATGGTGGCAGCGCCCGTCATGGCGGGGGCGCCTTCTCGGGCAAGGACCCCTCGAAAGTGGACCGTTCCGCTTCCTATTATGCCCGTTACATCGCGAAGAACCTCGTCGCCGCGGGGGCCGCGGACCGACTCGAAGTGCAACTCTCCTATGCGATCGGCGTCGCTAAGCCGATGTCCGTCTCCGTTTCGACCTTCGGGACCAAGCACGTCCCCGACGAGAAGATCCTCGAGGCGATCGACCGTTACTTCGACGCGCGCCCCGGGGCGATCATCTCGTCCTTCGGCATGACGCGCCCGACCTGGAAGTACGCGGACACCTGCAATTACGGGTGCTATGGGCGTCCCGACATCGACGTTCCTTGGGAAAAACTCGACAAGGTGGAAGAACTCAAAGAATTCTTCGCTTCCTAAGCAAGGCAAATCGCCTTGCTTTTTTCATTGAAAACCCGCGAAAAACGGCCTTTTTCACCCCCTTGGATTTCTGAATATGTAACCGCTTACATTTTTCGATAATGTCAAGCCTTTTTCTTTTTTTGTCATGCCTTACAATAAAAGCGTGGTCCTATAGGAGGACAAAGCAGATGAAATACCAAATCATTGGCAAGAACATCTCGGTCACCGATGCGATCCGTGACGACATCGAGCGCAAGCTCCGTCGCATGGACAAGTACTTCGTGATCAACGATGATGTCCTTTGCCGCGCCGTCGTTCGCAGCTATACCGTCGGCGCCAAGGTGGAAATCACCATCTTCACCAAGGAGATGGATTTCCGCGCGGAGGTCAAGAACGATGACCTCTATGCTGCTGTCGACCTCGCTGTCGACAAACTCGAAGGTCAGATGCGCAAACTCAAGACGCGCATGGACCGCACCAAGGAATCCGATTCCCTTGGACGCGCTCTCGCCATGGAAAACATCATCGAGGACGCCGAAGAGGACAAAGAGGAAATCGTCCGCACGAAATCGATTCGCCTCGAGCCGATGAGCATTGATGAGGCGATCACCCGCATGGAAGCCCTCGGCCATTCGTTCTTCCTCTATCTTGACGAGGAAGATGATGAAATCGCCGTCGTCTACCGCCGCATCGACGGCGGGTATGGCGTCATCGAAGCGGAGAACCGCCTCGCCTAATCGATCCCATGTTCGCCCTCCTTTCCTGGGGAGCCCGAGGCAACGGGTTCCCCTTGGGAGGGTTTTTCTTTCCTTGACAAACCCTCTTGTCCCTGATTAGGTTGTGCTCATGTTCCATCAATTCCGGGAAAACGGCCGCCTGCCCGCGGTGGACCTGATGAAGCTATACGCTTCTTTCCTCGTCATCCTTTCCCATTGCGTTTCCCGTTTCGTCACGGATTTCGAAAGCCCTCTTTATAACGCGATTTGGTTGACCCAGATGCCCCTTTTCTTCTTCGCCTCGGGCCTTGTATCCCCACGCCAAGAGAAGCTCGATGGCCTCGGGAAGTTTCTCTTGCGAACGGCCAAGCACGCGTTGACCCTTCTTTTTCCTTGCCTCACGTTCCTCTTGCTTTCTTGCGCCCTTTCCTCCGCTTCCGTCCTGACGGCTTTCCGTCTTTTTTATGAGGATCCCCAAAATGGCCTATGGTTCCTCTTTGTCTTGTTTTTCGTGCATCTGGTCTTTGATTTCGGCACGTATCTCTCGACGAAGATGGGATTCCGCGGCTCCTCGATCCTCGTCCCGATACTGTTTTCTGCCGTTTGTTGCCTCTTCGCCCTGCTCCTTCCGCGCCTTGCCGGATTCTCCCCGCGGATCCTCGGACTCAAGCTCTTCGCCTATTACATCCCTTATTACGTCTTTGGCTTCTTGGCGCGTTGCTTTCTTTCGAGCGCCGCCTTTTCCTCTCGGAAACCGGCGGTTCTTTGGGCGATTTTCGGGGCGAGCCTCGCGATCGTCCTCTTCGAAGTTTTCTATTTCCCGTCCATCCCCGCGTTCGACGACGGGGACATCCTCTTCCTCGCGATTCGGGTGCTCGGCAGCACCGCGTCGATTCTGGTCCATCTTTTTCTGACGGATATCCTCACCTCGAACGGAAAACTCGGCCGTTTCGCTTCCCTAGGATCCTATTCCTTGCAGTCCTACTATCTCCACATCCTCTTTTTGCGGACCCTCCCTTTCTCCGCTTCCGGGGCCGCGATGCAATGGCTGCTTTCCTTCGGCACGGCGATTCTCCTCGCCATGATGGTCGGCGTCGCTTGCCTCATCTTGCATTTCATCCCGTTTGCCAATCTCGTCTTGTTCGGGAAGTCACGGTCTTTTTACGCTTTCGAGCGTCGCTTGCCCAAGATTCTAAGATAATCGCTTCTCGATATGGAAAACGAACGGGAAACGGATAAAATAAACCCCATGAGCCCCAAAGTGTTGGTCACCGACCTCGACGGAACCCTCTTTTTCCCCAAGCGCCACCTGGCCATGATCCCGAAGAAGAACGTCGAATTCCTCCGGAAATGGGTCGCCGCGGGCAACCGCCTCGTCCTCAATTCCTCCCGTGGGGAGTATTACGCGAAGAAGATCTACGACCGCTTCGGCATCCCTTTCGATTTCATCGGATGCGACGGGACCTACGTCCGCATTAACGGGGAAGTCGTCAAGGAAGCGACTTTCGAGCCCGAGCCGTTCAAGAAGCTGCTCGCCGTCCTCAAGCGCGATTTCCGCCCCTCGGTATCGATCGGCTCGAGCAAGGATTACCCGATCCTCCAGTCCAAGGCCCACAACACCTTATTCGGAACCATCTTCTACGGCCTTTACGCGATGGTGCAGTTCGTCTACCACGAGCCTTGTATCCGCAGCGACACCTTCTTTTACAACGTGATCGAGAAAGGCGAGATGTGCAAGATGATGGTGTGCATCGGCCTCTCGAAGAGGAAGCAGCGCCTCGCCTACCACCTGACCCAGATCTTCGGGAAGCGCTACCCCGAGTTCCAATTCTTCTGGATGAACCAATTCATCGAAATCACCCCTAAGGGGTGCGACAAAGGCACGGGACTCACCTTTTATCTTGACTATCTTGGCATATCGAAAGAAAATGTTACGGTTATCGGGGACTCCGGTAACGACATCTCGATGTTCGACGCCTTCTACGACCAAAGCTATTGCATGGCCCACAGCCCGAAAGAAGTCCGCGTCCACGCCAAGCACGTCATCCGTCGCGTGAGCGATCTCGAGACCTTGCTATACCCATCGGCGGATAGCACAGATTCCCCGAACTAGACAACAAAGGAAAGAAAGAAACGATGAACCAAAACACGGAAACCGTCGTCACGCTCGTCCACTACAACGTGGCGGTCCGCGACACCTTGGAGTACTGCCTCCAGAAGAACGTCTATGACGTCAAGGCCTTCGCCGCGAAGAAGAACACCCTTCTCAACGAGATCGACAACAACACCCCGCTCAAGGCGATCCTCGATAATTCCGGCGACAACGGCAAGAAGATGGACGAAGCCATCCGCAAAATGGTGGAAGAAGTCTACGGCGAGAATTCCACGATCTGCAAGGTCTCGGGCGACAACCTCATCGTCGACCACGCCCAGCATCTCGCGATCTTCGGCCACGTCCTCCCGGTCCATGACAACATCACCGCGATGATCCGCGGCGTCATCCAAGACGGCGAGCGCAAAGCCGCCGCCGAGCAAGACGAAGCCAAGAAGGCCGCCCTCTCCATGGAAGATGCCAAGAAGCTCTGGCTCGCGGAAGACCGCATGTTCCGCGCGGTCGCTTACCTCACGCTCGTGAGCGAGCTCAACAAGCTCTTCAACGATTACAACATCGCCCGCAACGAAGCCCATGGCGCTAACACCCCGGCCTCCAACTTCATCGGCCAGGACATCCAGAAAGTCATCGGCTACATCAATGGCGCCCGCGCCAACGGCATCGAGACCGATCTCGTCTACAAGAGCATGGAAGACAAGATCAACGCCCTCGTCGAGAATTGCATCGGCCGCCGCGACCTCCCCGCCGGCAAGCGCTTCCCAGACGTCCAGCGCGATGTCCTCGAGACGATCCAGCTCTATCTCCGCGACGCGGAAGCCGGCATCAACGCCATCTATCCCGACATGGTGAAAGCCCTCGTCGAGCAAGTGAAGGCCGACCAGGCCGCCGCCGAAGCCGCCAACCTCAAGCCGGCTGCTTAATCGGGAACCCAAGGAAAACCGTTCGACCATGAAAAAGAAGATTTTGTCCCGTAAGGAAATCACTTGGTATGTGATCGCCGGCATCCTCGCTTTCGTCGGCCTCGTTTTCGTGGTCTTCGGCATCGTCGGGGATCACCTGCCGGTCCTTAGTTCCGACAACTGGGTCCTCATCAGCGAGAACGCCTGGCTCAAGAATTGGAGCGGCATGGGCTACCGTTACTGGGGCCTCATCCTCCTCGCCGCCGGCACCGCCATCGCGGTCACGTCCCTCGCCTTCTTCGCCCGCAACGGAGACCGCGATTCCGAACGCGCCGCCCGCCGCGCCCAGCGCCTCGCCCTCGAGTCCGAGGACGTCAAGGAAGCCGTCGAAGTCCCTGCCGAGAAATAACCCTCATCCCTTCCGCCCCGGGTCCATCCCGGGGCTTTTCTTTTGATTTTGAAGCGATTATATTACATGCGTTTTCGATTTTTTTAGGAGGTACTTCATGGCCAAAAAGAAAACGATTCCATCCTATGTGCTCTACGCGATTCTCCTCATCGTCCTTGGCATTCTCTTCCTCGTCGGTGGGGCGGGAACCGCGAAGAACCTGCTCAACATCATCCTGACGGTTGGGGGCGTCGTCCTCGTCGTCCTCGGCGTCCTGAATCTTCTCGCGGGTCTCTTGCCAATCGGCATCGCCTATTTGATTTTCGGCGTCTTGCTCATCGCCTTCGCCTGGACTCTCGCTTGGATCGCGTTCCTGGCGATTGGGGTCCTGTTGCTCGTCAACGGCATCGCGAATCTCGCCAAACGCCGCGGCTGGGTCGTGAACAACGTCATCGCCCTCGTCGTCGGGATCCTCGTCCTTCTCCTCGCTTTCGGGGTCAACTGGGCTTGGAGTTTCGTGAACATCATCTTCTACGTCGTCGGTGCCCTCATGATCGTCGAAGGCATCCTCGTTCTCGTGAAGAAATAAGCGGTTCTTTCATCGAAATCGGAGGGGTGTCCCCCTCCTTTTTCTTTTCTCGCGGCCAAAAAGAACACGAGGGAATGACCTGAAACGCCGTTGAGAAATCCCTTTCTTTCACGCTCCTTTGTTCTTGAAAGGCCTAAAACATGGGGGAATAAACCAGTGCATGCCTTTCGTTCAT
>JAQYPI010000020.1 GCA_028726925.1 Caryophanales bacterium
GCTTGGCCCAAACGAGGCATACGTCGTCGCCTATTCCCAAAATAGCGAACCCGTGGATGCGGATTTGCTTTCGGATGATCTCATCACCAACGGCGCTTGGCCGATGGGGCTTTATGATGGGGAAACGCGCGTCGATACCCTTGGGACGATCGGCTACGACGTCGCGTATTGCACCGGCTCCATCGTGCGGAAGAACGAGCGACGCATCGGCAGGGAATATTCCCGGCCCTATGACTGGGTCCGTTACGAGGCAAGCGACGCCTCGCACCTTGGGGAAGCCGCTTGCCCGGTGAGCCAGGACCGCCTTTCGCAAGGTCCGCTTCTTTCCCAAACCGAATTTGATACCCCCTATTGCACGGAAAACGGCCTATACGGCATGGGCGGGGTCCTCGAAGTCGGGCTCGTCTCGCTTGGGGACGGGGACACCACCGTCTTTTCCTATCCCTCCGAACTCACGTCCCTCGGCTATTCCGGGAAGAGCTTCCGTTATCAAAACATCGACACGCCCGAGACCCAGCACGGCAACACGATTCAGGCCCAGCCCTGGGGATATGCGGCGAAGAGATGGAACAACGACACCCTCCGTTCCGCGAAACACATCCTCATCCAATCCGTGAAAGGCGGTTACTTGACGGAAACCTATGGGCGCCTGCTTGGATACGTTTGGTACACGCTCGAAGAGAATCCCACCCCCTCGGATTACCGCAACCTCAACTTCGAGACCATTCTCAACGGCTATAGCAACGTCGCTTTCTCAAGCGTCGCCTCCGACACGATGAAAAGTGATGGCGTTTCTTATTATTCCTATTTCCTCGACGCCGATCACGGCGCGGAGGAGCAAGGAATCAAGATCCACGGGGAGAAGGATCCCGATTTTGACTACTGATATTCCCTTTAGGGAAGTGTGGACGAGGAAAAGGGAAGAACCTATAATCAATAAAGATGAAAACCTATTGCTTCGATTGCCTCAAAAAGAGGAAAGATCCTCTCGGGCCGTGCCCCTCTTGCAGCACGCAAGGACCGGACAAAAAACTCGATGAGCCCCAGATCCGCAACGTCGTGCAACGCCTCCACAAGAAAGCGAACGTCGCGAGGGAGCGCATCTCCGCGGGCCTTTCGAGCCTCGTGATCGGCGTGACGCTCGTCATCATCGGCCTCATTTTCTTCCGCCTCGCCTCGAAGCTTGACCAAAGCAACACCGAGGAAATCGTCTTCGTCCTTGTTCCCACGTCCGCGGAATTCATCGTTTCCATGTTCGGCCTCATCGTCGGTGGCATCAGCACCGTCTTCGGCCTCGTCTGGAGCATCTATTGGAATTACTACCGTCGCGGGATTTACCACGACGTTGCCGAGATCCGCGAAACCGCTACCTTGACGGTTTCCCGCACCCCGACGTCTTTCGAAATCCTCTGGCGCAAGATCTCGTATTTCTTCCGCCAGACCGCGTATCGCATCCGTCGAGCCCAAAAAGAGAAAGCCCTCGGCGAGAACAAATAAGGAGGGACGACATGTTTGCCAAAAAAGCGCTTGCCCCCAAAGAGAAAGAGCCCTTCTTCCGGTTTGAGAAGGCCGCTTTCCGCCGCATCGGCGTCATCCTCCGCCTCATCGCCATCCCCGTCGCGATCCTCGGCATCATCCTCGCGATCGTCCTCCCGACGGTTTCGATCGAATACGCGAATTATTCCGGTTCCACGACGTTCCCGGCCGACCGCGCCGATGCTTTCGTCCCCGAGCTCATCCCCGGGTATCTCGCCCTTTTCGGCGGCGATTATTTCTATTACTACCTGAAATTCAAGGACGGCCCCGTCGTTTTGCATACCGCCCTCGCCCAGACGGACTGGGTGCTCATCCTCGTTTTCATCGTCACCATCCTCACGATGGCCTTGACCGTCATGGTCACCTTCTCCAAGAAGATGGAGAAATGGTCCAAGGTCGTGACCTTGTTCTATTTCCTCTCCGGCGTCGCGGTTCTTGCCTCGCCCGTCTTCTTCATGGTCGCGAATTCCTTTGGCAACACGGGCGCCGTCGCGACTTCGGATTACGCCCATTACATCATTTACGATTCCCTCTACGTGCATAGCGCGTACGGGGCGGTGGTCAGCTTCTTCGTCTTCGTCGTTTCCGCGGTGCTCTTCAGCGTCGGGACCAACTTCGAGATGGGTGGCGGCGACAATAGGAACGCACAAGAATGAAAAACGGGAACAAATGGATCATCGCCATCCTCGGGATGGCCGCGACCGCGGCGCTTGCCGGTTGCCAAAGCGAAACCTCGAAAGCCATCGATGGGCTCGAGGATTTCGTTTCCGTCGCTTCCTATGACGACATCCACGTCTTTAACAGCAACATCACCATCGATTCCCGCACCTTGAACGGGCAAAAGGTTACCGGCACGTCCCGCCAGGCCGGCCTCTACGCGGACGGCAATTTCCAGATCGCCGCGGGTACCGCGAACTACATCGGCTATACCTATGCCGGGGAGACCTCCGACCAGTATTTCCTCCTCAACACGAAAGCCAAGACGGGCAAGGTCTACGATTCTTCCCACGCCCTGGATTCCACCCGCGACATCGTCCAAAATCAGCTTCGCACGGACTATGGCGAGCTCGCCGCGATCTACGAGGGCATGAAATCCACTGTCGGCAAATCCGCGGAAGAACTCGGCTATGTCGATTATTCCCTCCGTCGCACGATCGCTCCCGGCGTCGCCGGATACGTCTCTCTCGCTCATAAAACGGAAACCACCGAAACGGGCTCGGTCCGCACGGAAATCAACCGTTACCTGATGCTCGATTACATCGAGGGCAAATGGTGCTTTACCAATTACAGCGAACGCAAGACGATCGAGGAAACGATCGTGAATCCCGAGAAAGGCACGACGGTCAACACGGAATACGTCTGGTCCGATTACACCATCAAAGTCGGGGATTCTTACCCGACCCTCGCGGTTCAGCTCTCGAGCTATATCCTGAAACCCGCTTCCTCCACCTCGGACGCGGTCACCTTCGGGGAAAGCGGTCCTCTCAGCACGAAATGACGACAAAGCCAGCCTTCGGGCTGGTTTTTCTTTTGAAAACGCGGTTTTGCCTCCCGAATTCGCGAAACGGGCGTTCTTTGCCTATCCCTTTTCCCGAAAAACACTTATACTTTGGGAAACATGGAAAGCAAACCGACCAAAGCCTTTGTTCATCGTGTCGTCGCCTCTTTGAAAGCCATCAAGAGGAAAGACGTCTCTTTGGACATGCTCTCCAAGAAAATTGGCATTTACCCCGACGTTCTCGGACGGAACCTTCAATACTTCGAGCCGATGATCTTGATGGATCCTTCCATCAACTGCCGCGCGTTGCTGCCCCAATTCGAGAATTACCTGAAAGAGCCAATCGCGGAAAAGAAAGCCAAGGCCCCCGCTCTTCGCATCGCCAAAGCCGAGCTCGCCTCTTATTCCTCCATCGCGGATTTCGTCTACAAGAAGATGACTTCCGTCGGCGGCCTCGTCGACACCGCCGCGGAGCTTTCCGATCACGACCTCGAAATCCTTCGCCGCCTCGTGGACAAGGAAATCGTGAAACGCAAGAAGATCCAAAAAGGAAAAACGAATCGATAAAGCGATAAAAGGCTTCCGTCACTTAGGATGGGAGCCTTTTTTTAACCCCTTTAGGGGTTCCCGTCTTGAAGAACGGGGGTAAGGCTCTTATACTTTCCGTGCTAAGGAGATTTTCCAAAAAAATGTCTGAAATCAAGAAAACGATGAAGTCCGTCGACGGCAACACCGCGGCGGCAATGGAAAGCTACCACTTCACCGAAGTGGCGGCCATCTATCCGATCACCCCGTCCTCCCCGATGGCGGAAAACGTTGACGTCTATGCGTCCAAAGGCCAGAAGAACTTCTTTGGCCAGCCCGTCAAAGTCGTCGAGATGCAATCCGAAGCCGGCGCTTCCGGCGCGGTCCACGGCGCTCTCCAAGGCGGATCCCTCGCGACCACCTTCACCGCCTCCCAAGGCTTGCTCCTCATGATCCCGAACATCTACAAGTGGTGTGGCGAGCTCCTTCCCGCGGTCCTTCACGTCGCCGCGCGTTCCCTCGCGACCCGCGCCCTTTCGATCTTCGGTGACCACCAAGACATCTATGCCATTCGTCAGACCGGCATCGCGATGATCTGCTCGAATTCCGTCCAGGAAATTGCCGACCTCGCCCCGGTCGCCCACCTCGTCGCCATCGAATCCTCCCACCCGGTTTGCCATTTCTTCGACGGTTTCCGTACCTCCCACGAAGTTCAGAACGTCGAATTCGTCGATGACAACGAATGGAAAAAGCTCCTCCCGATGGACAAGGTCGAGGCCTTCCGTGCCCGTGCCTTGAACCCGCACACCCACGCGGTCACCCGCGGCGGCGCGGAAAACGACGACATCTATTTCCAGGCCGTCGAAGCCCAGAACGGCAAAGTCGATGACGTTATCGCCGCGGCCGAGAAATACTTCGCCGAAGCGACCCGCCTCACCGGCCGTACCTATGCCCCGTTCGTCTACTATGGCGCGGAAGACGCCGAGCGCGTCATCATCGCCATGGGTTCCGTGACCGAGACCGCGACTGAAGTCGTGGATGCTTTGAACGCCGCCGGCGAGAAAGTCGGCTTGGTCCGCGTCCACCTCTATCGCCCGTTCTCGAGCAAGCACCTCGCGAAAGCAATCCCCGCTTCCGTCAAGCAAATCGCCGTCCTCGACCGCACCAAGGAACGCGGTTCCGAAGGCGAGCCTCTCTATCTCGACGTCCTCGCCGCCCTCAAGGCGGAAGGCCGTGGCGACATCGAGGTCATCGGCGGCCGTTATGGTCTTTCTTCCAAAGACACCCAGCCGAAGGACGTCAAGGCGGTCTATGACTTCCTCCGCGCCGAGAACCGCTGGAACGGCTTCACCGTCGGCATCAAGGACGACGTCACTCACCTTTCCATCCCGGTCGATGATTCCTTCGTGGTCCCGCACTCCTACACGAGCTGCCTCTTCTATGGCCTTGGGTCCGACGGCACCGTCTCCGCGAACAAATCCTCCATCAAGATCATCGGCGACGCGACCGGCCAATACGCGCAAGCCTACTTCCAGTATGACTCCCGCAAAGCCGGCGGCACGACCCGCAGCCACCTCCGCTTCGGCAAGGATCCGATCCATTCCGAATACTACGTCAAGAACGCGGACTTCATCTCCTGCTCCCTTGACTCCTACATCTTCAAATTCGACATCATCGCCAATTTGAAGAAAGGCGGCACCTTCCTCCTCAACACGAACCTCGACGACGCGACCCTCATCGCTTCCATGCCGAACCGCATGAAGCACCTCCTCGCCGAAAAAGAGGCCAAGTTCTACGTCATCGACGCGAACAAGCTCGCCGCCGAAGCCGGCATGGGCCGTCACACGAACACCACCCTCCAGGCCGCGTTCTTCAAGCTCAACCCGGGCATCATGCCCTATGAAGAGGCCGAGAAGTGGATGAAGAAATTCGCCCTCAAGACCTATGAGAAGAAGGGCATGGACGTCGTCGAGAAGAACTACAAAGCCATCGACACGGGCGCCCAAGGCCTCCGCGAAGTCGCCATCGATCCTTCCTGGATCAACCTCGACACCAAGAAGGTCATCGAAGACACCGGCGACACCTACTACGACGAATACGTCTCCGTCATCGACCGCCTCGACGGCGATGAGCTCCCGACCAGCGCCTTCCTCAAGCACGAGCTCGCGGATGGCACGATGAACGAGAACATCACCTTCCGTCAGAAGCGCGCGATCGCCGACCGCGTCCCGCTCTGGAACCCGGCGAACTGCATCGCCTGCAACCAGTGCGCCTTCGTTTGCCCCCACGCCACGATCCGTCCGTATTTGATCGATGAAGCCGAGCTTGCCGGCGCCCCGGAAGAAGTCAAAGGCAAAGTCATCGATTCCAAGATCGTCAAGGGCATGAAGTTCCGCATCACCGTCGCCACGGAAGACTGCGTTGGCTGCGGTCTCTGCGTCGCGGAATGCAACAAGAACAAGACCGTCGATATGATGGCTGCGAAGGCCGGCGAGAAGCCCGACACCTCCAAATACGCCCTCAAGATGGTCGACGCCCACGGCCAGGCCGCGGAACAAAAGGCCGCCGACTACCTCTACCACAACTGCTCCGACAAGTCCTCCATGGTCGCCCCGGCGATGCAAAGCACCGTCATCGGCGTCGGCTTCAAGAAGCCCTACATGGAAGTCTCCGGCGCTTGCGCTGGCTGCGGCGAAGCCCCCTACTACCGCCTCGTCTCCCAGCTCTTCGGCAAAGACATGCTCGTTGCTAACGCCACCGGCTGCTCCTCCATCTACTGCGGCTCGACCCCGCTCACCCCGTTCGTCAACAAAGACGGCAAGGACGGCGTCGCTTGGGCCAACTCCCTCTTTGAGGACAACGCCGAATTCGGCTTCGGCATGCGCATCGCGACCGACCAGAAGCTCTCCACCATCTGCGACATCCTCGCTTCCGCGAAGGAACGCGTCGAACCGGAACTCGCTTCCGTCATCGACGAATACCTCGCCAACGTCAAGAACCGCGACGTCGTGAAGGGCATCGCCCCGAAACTCGTCGAACTCGTCAAGGCTTCCAAGGACGAAGGCGTCAAGGAAGTGCTCGCCTATGAGCGCGACCTCGTCGATAAGTCCGTCTGGATCGTCGGCGGCGACGGCTGGAGCTTCGACATCGGCTACGGCGGCGTCGATCACGTCCTCGCTAACGAAGCGGACGTCAACATCCTCGTCCTCGACACTGAGGTCTATTCCAACACCGGCGGCCAGGCTTCCAAGTCCTCCCAGACCGGCTCCATCAACAAGTTCACCGCTTCCGGCAAGAAGGAAGCCAAGAAGAACCTCCCGCTCCTCGCGATGGCTTATGGCCACGTCTACGTCGGCTGCATCGCGCTCGGCGCGAATCCCGCCGCGGCCATCAAGGTCCTCAAGGAAGCGGAATCCTACAACGGCCCGTCCCTCATCATCTGCTACTGCCCCTGCGCCGAGCAGCACATCAAGGGTGGCCTCGTCAACTCCATCAAGGAGGAGAAGGCGGCCGTCGAATGCGGTTACTTCAACTGCTTCCATTACGACCCGCGCCTCAAAGAGCAAGGCAAGAGCCCGCTCGTGATCGATGGCCCGGTCGAACCGAACTACGCGAAATTCCGCGACTTCATCATGCACGAGACCCGTTACTCCATGCTTCCGATCGTCAACCCCGAGAAGTCCGAGGAACTCCTCTCCAAGTGCGAAGCCTACGCCAAGGAGCGTTGGGCGAACATCAAGAAGTTCGGCGCGTAATCGCCGCTTCGCAAACGCAAGAAGCCCCGCCTTGCCGCGGGGCTTTTTCGCACTTTCCTTTTTCCTTCTGACCACTAGGACTACAATGAAGGAAAGGAGGCGTCGAAAATGAAACCCTTTTTCGGTGGCCGATACGACAAATGTGTCGCGGATGACGGCTTTTCGTTCGCCATCATCGAAAGCAACGCGACTTCTGGCAAGGAGCTTCAGCTCATCTTCGCGGATGGCGCCCATTTCCTGAAGGACGTAACCGCTTTGAAACGAACGGACCAAGGCATGGAAATCCACGTTGAAGAGGATGGTTTATCGATCCACGCCTCCCTTGTTTTCGGTCCGCTTCATCCCCTCAGCAAACCTGTCATGGGGCCTTTTCGGCATTTCAAGATGCAATGCAACCACGCGGTTTATTCCATGTTCCATTCCGTGAAAGGAACGTTCCTTCATAACGGGATCCTCCACGAATTCCACGATGGTTATGGCTACGCGGAAGGGGATTATGGGACTTCCTTCCCCGAAGGCTACGTTTGGTTCAATTCCTCCGGGAAGGATTATGGGGTGACGTTCGCCTATGCGACGATCCCTTTCGGGCTCATCCGGTTCCACGGCCTTCTTGCGTTCATCAAGACGGAAAAGGGGGAGTGGCGCCTTACGACCTATACGGGCGCGCGGGTCCTTTCCTGTTCCAAGAACTGCATCGTGGTCAAAAAGGGCAAATACCGCCTCGAAATTACCCCTTCCTTCCGGGAAGGGCATGCCCTCAAAGCGCCCGCGGAAGGGGCCATGAAGCGCCTCATCAAGGAGAATCTCGCCGTCTCCTCCCACGTCGTGTTCAAAAAAGGGAAAGAGGTCATCCTGGAAAAAGACGACCCCCTGTCCTCGATGGAATTCATGATGGAGGAGAAAGAATAAACGGCAAAAAGAAAACCCCGACCGAAGTCGGGGAAGGGGGTTAACTGGTCGGAACGACGGGATTCGAACCCGTGACCTCTACCACCCCAAGGTAGCGCACTACCAAGCTGTGCTACGTCCCGGCGAAAGTTATTATACTCGGGATGGGCATGTTTGCTACCCTGAGTTTCAATAGGAATCTTAGCGGCCCGCTTCTTTTGCGAAATTCTCGATTTTCGCGTCGATTTTCCCGTCTTTGAGGAGGGCGGCGATTTCCTTGACGTCATAAAGGACGTAGAGGCGTTTCTTCCGCTTCGCGTCGTACATCGCAAGGTCGCTTAGGAGGCAGGCGTCGAAGAAATTATGATCGTCGAATACGGCTTTCGGCCCGGAATGCTCGTAACGAACGATGCCGAACGAGGCGTCGCAGACGAAATCCTTGAGGGCCGCGAATCGCTTCTCCGATAGCCCTTGGAGGAAGGCGCTGATTTTCTTGACCAAGGCGATGGCCTCGTTTTCTTCGTCTTTGAACAAAAGGAAGAAGAACTCGTCCCCGGACCGACGATAGAAAATGGTGTCGGAATCCGCGATGGAAATGAGGTAGGCGCCGATGTCTTGCAAAACCAAATCCCCAAATTCATGGCCCAAGGCATCGTTGATTTCCTTGAAGCGATTGAGGTCGAAAAGGCAAAGATAGGCGTTTCTTTCGTGGTTTTGTAAATGCTCTTTCAACGTGAAGTAGTTATAAAGGCCGGTCAAGCGGTCTTGGTAGGCGCTTTTGACGAAATAATTGAGGTCGTAAGCGACGAGATCGAGCTCGGCGAAGACGAAGACGCGGACGTTTTGTTCCTCACTGTAGTACATGGACATCGTGAGGTTGATGGTCTTCCCGTCGTCAAGGATCGGGAGGATGAAAGAACGTGGCTGCCGGTTGATGGAACGGGACCGGAAGGCGTTGAGCAGCCCTTTCTTATAATCTTCGTAGCCACGGGCCTCGCAAATGGCGCTTTTGGGGTCGAGAGCCAGGACGAGATCGCGCGGGGTCCGGAGATTCCCGAGGCTGAAAACGGAAAAGGAATTGAGCAAAAAATAAAACGGCTCGTCCGCGAGATTAGGGCCTTCTTGGATCTTGGCCACCACAAATCGACTCGTTTCTTTTAAGAGACGATATGTCTCTTGCATCGGGTTCATGCGGATAGTATAGCACAACGCCTTTTTCGGGGTACGCCCCCTTTTTCCTAAGGAAAAACAAGGTATAATCAACCCGCGATGGAAGAAGTCAAGAATTCAAAGAACCACATTCTCGTCAAAGGGGCCCGCGAGAACAACCTCAAGGACATATCCGTGGAAATCCCCAAGGGAACCCTCACGGTTTTCACCGGGGTATCCGGATCCGGGAAAAGCTCTTTGGCTTTCGACACGATTTTCGCGGAAGGGCAAAGGCGCTACGTCGAATCCCTTTCTTCTTATGCCCGCCAATTCCTCGGCGGTTTCGAAAAGCCGGACGTCGACGCGATCGATGGCCTTTCCCCGGCCATCTCGATCGACCAGAAAAGCACGTCCCACAACCCGCGTTCGAGCGTCGGCACCGTCACGGAAATCTATGACTACCTCCGCTTGCTTTTCGCGCGCATCGGCACCCCGTATTGCCCTAAACACAACGAACCCATCCATGCGTATTCCCCCACCGCGATGACCGACGCGATCCTCCGTTACGAAGACGGGAGCAAAATCCAGATCCTTGCCCCGGTCATCTCGCACGAGAAAGGGACCCACGAAAAGACGGTCCAACGCCTTCGCAAAGACGGCTATGCCCGCCTTCGCGTCGATGGGGAAATGATGCTCATCGAAGACTTCAAGCCTCTCGACAAGAACAAAAGGCACGACATCGAGGTCGTCGTGGACCGCGTGATCGTGAAAGATGGCATCCGCCCCCGCGTCGCGGAAGACGTCGAGCTCGCCTTGAAACTGGGGGATGGGTACCTCATCATCCTTTCTCCGAACGGCGAGCGCCTCCTTTCCTCGCACCATAGTTGCCCGAAATGCGGCTTTTCGGTTCCTTCCCTCGAACCCCGCCTCTTTTCGTTCAACGCCCCCCTTGGATGCTGCCCGGATTGCCATGGCTTAGGCATCAAGCGCGAGGTTGCCTTGGATTTGCTTGTTCCGGACCCCTCCCTCAGCATCAACCAAGGTGGCATCCGCTATTACCAGAACGTCGTGGGGAGCACGAACCTCGATTGGCAAGAGTACACGTTCCTTTGCGATCATTACGGCATTTCGCGGGACAAGCCCATCGCGGAATTCACGGAACGGGAGAAGAACATCGCCTTCATCGGTTCCCCGGACATCCTGGATTACACGTTGACTTCGGTGAACGGCAATCTCATGCGCCGAAAGAATTACATCCAGGGGCCCAAGACGAAAATCGAACGCCTTTACGCGGAGACTTCCTCCTCGTTCATGCGTCAATATTACGAATCCTTCATGCGCGATACGGTATGCGTCACGTGCCACGGCGCGCGCCTTAACGATGCCGCCCTGTCTGTCAAAGTCGGGGGACTCAACATCTTCGAGGCCACGGAACTGAGCCTCGACCGTTTTTTGCTTTGGATCAACGAGGTTTCCTCGTCCTTGAACGAAACCGAACACGCGATCGCGGACATGGTCCTCAAGGAAATCCGCAATCGCGCGAGTTTCCTCGTGGACGTGGGCCTCGATTATCTGACTTTGTCCCGTTACGCGATGACTTTGTCCGGAGGCGAAGCCCAACGCATTCGTCTCGCGACCCAAATCGGCTCGAAGCTTTCCGGCGTCCTTTATGTCTTGGACGAACCTTCCATCGGCCTTCACCAACGGGATAATGACAAACTCATCAAGACCTTGAAGGAGATGCGCGACTTGGGGAACACCTTGATCGTCGTCGAGCATGACGAGGATACCATGCGTTCCGCGGATTACATCGTCGACATCGGCCCGGGCGCGGGCATCCATGGCGGCAACCTCGTCTATCAAGGCGATGAAAAGGGGCTCGAGGCCTGCGAGGCATCGATCACCGGCCAGTTCCTATCGGGGAAACGATTCATCCCCGTCCCGGCCCACCGGAGAAAAGGGAACGGGAAGTTCATCGAGATCCGCGGGGCGTACGAGCACAACCTCAAAAACGTGAACGTGCAGATTCCGCTAGGCGAATTTGTGCTGGTCACGGGCGTTTCGGGCTCGGGCAAGAGTTCGCTTGTCAACGAGACCTTAGTCAAGGCGATCGACGACGCCTTGAGCCGGAAAAAGGACATATTCCCCCCGAAAATCAAAGGACTCAGCGGCCTCGAGAACATCGATAAGCTGATTAACATCACCCAAGAACCGATCGGCAGGACCCCCCGAAGCAATCCCGCGACCTACACGGGCGTCTTTGACGACATCCGCGCCTTGTTCGCCGAGACGGATGAGGCGAGGGCGCAAGGGTATGACAAGGGCCGCTTTTCCTTCAACGTCAAAGGCGGTCGTTGCGAGAAGTGCCAAGGGGCGGGCGTGACCCGCATCCCGATGTCGTTCCTGCCGGACGTCTACGTGAAATGCGACGAATGCCAAGGAAAACGTTACAACGAGGAAACCCTTCGCTGCCTCTATAAGGGGAAGAGCATCTACGATGTCCTCGATATGCGCATCGAGGAAGCCGTGGAATTCTTCGCGAATCGGCCGCAGATCTTGCGGAAAATCAAGACCCTCATGGACGTCGGCCTCGGCTACATCAAGCTGGGGCAGCCCGCGACGGAACTCTCGGGTGGGGAAGCTCAACGCGTGAAACTCGCGACCGAATTGCAGCGCCGCTCGACCGGGAAAACGCTCTATGTCCTCGACGAACCGACCACGGGCCTCCATTCTGCGGATGTCGATATGCTTTTGCGCGTGCTGCAGAAAATCGTCGACAACGGCGACACGGTCCTCGTGATCGAGCATAACCTCGACGTGATCAAGCAGGCCGACTGGATCATCGATCTCGGTCCTCTAGGCGGGGATAAAGGCGGACAAATCATCGCGACCGGCACCCCGGAAGAAGTGGCGGAGAATCCTAACAGCTTCACGGGGCAATATCTCAAGCGCATCCTGGCGGAAGCACGCGAAAAGGGGCAGGTCCTCGACGAAGAATGAGCCCCTTCTTTACCGCTTTGCAAAAAGAAAAGATAATGTAGCACATGAAATACGCATTTCTCGTCTTGGGCATCCTGCTTTTGACCTTCGGGGTCTATGGGGTCGTTAAGAACGTTCGCGAATATCGCAAGGAAAAAGGCGCGAATGAATTCTCGAAGAAGCAAGGCTATTGGTTCCTCGGCAGCGCGATTGCCTATGCCGCTTCCGGCTTCTTCCTCCAACTTTCCATCCACTCGTTCGCCGAATTTGAACTGACCGCGGGCGCCGCGGCCATGAGCCTCATCGGGGCGGCGCTTTTCACGCTTTTCTTCGGAACCTTGTGGAGCGCTTTCTACCTTCGCTTCTATCTCCCCGACCTGACGGAAAAGCAAATGAAAGCGGTCAAGCTGTGCCTCTATGGGTCGATTCCCCTTGCCGTTTTCTCTTTTCTCCTGATGGGCGAAGGGGTTGGCCCGGCCTTGACGTATCCTTTGGTTTGCGGGTTTTCCATTAATGACACCGGCTGGCATTGGCTGACCGCTGCCAATCTCGGTGATCCCGCGATCAATAGCGGCTTCAGCGTTCGCTGGTATGGCGTCATCATCGTGTTCGGTGCTCTCGTCTGCTATTGGGTGAGCGACCACAAGTTCTATCAAAAATACGGTAAGCATGGCATTCTCGAAACCTGCTTGCTCTTCGCTTTCCCCGGCGGTATCCTCGGCGCCCGCATCTGGTATGTCGTCGGCAACTGGGAACGCGAGGGATTCGGCGATAACATCATGGAGATCTTCCGCATTTGGGACGGGGGGCTCACGATCCTCGGAGGTGCCGTTGGGGGCATTCTCGCCGGCGTGACGTATGTCCTCATCCGCCGCAAATGGGTCGACATCCGTTTCGGCATGGACGTCGTCGTCCCCACGATTTTGCTTGGCCAAGCCATCGGGCGTTGGGGCAATTTCTTCAACAACGAAGTCTATGGGCAAACCGTGGCTCTTGCCAACGGCTGGAGCTGGTTGCCTTCCTGGATCGCCGGCCAGATGCATTTCGATGGGGCGACCCGCGCTTTCTTGCCGGAAGGCATGATCAACGTCCCTCTCTTCCTCATCGAGAGCTTGCTCAACATCGCGGGTTATTTCATCATCGCCTACCTCATTCCCCATATTTGGAAAAAGACTCGGGGGCTTGGTGTGCTTTCGGGCTTTTATCTCCTTTGGTACGGGATCGTCCGCATCATCATGGAGCCCTTGCGCAACCCCCAATACCAGATGGGCGTCAACAATATGTGGTCCATCTGGAATTCCCTTGTCTATATCATCCTCGGCGTGATCTTGATCGCCGTCTTCCAAATCCTTTGGGTCGTCCAAGGAGGGAAGACCTGGGCGCGGGGATCGCTCGAGGCCGCGGAAGAGAAAGCCGCGAAGAAAGCAACCGTCGGCAGGCGGACCTCGGAGGTCGCGAAGAAAGACGTCCTTTCCGCCCCCAAGACCATCATCGGAGAAGAACCGAAACCCAACGACCCTCCGAAGGAGGAATGACGTTCGGCGATTTACCGGTGTTATAACTTGTCGTTGTTTTAGTCCTATTTCTCAGCGTTTTATGATCGTTTTAAAGCGCTTTTAAAAAAATCTTTTCACATCCAATAGAAATAAGCTAACCTAAGAATATAGCGTGGCAAAAACATAACGACATATTATGTTTATGAAAGGGGAAAGAATGAAAAATACATTTAAGAAGCTTATTAGCTCATTATTCTTTGCGTTTTTGCTTGCAGGGTGTGCGCCTACTGGCGGAGCATTTGGTGAAACAGAGCCAGTAACGATTCAAAGTATTGAACTTTCCGATTATTCCTACGGCGATCGCGTTATGCAAGTTAAACGTTTGAGCGGTGAAAGCGAGGAAAACGTTACAACCTCAGCTGAGCTAGACCTCGCCAACTCAAGAAAAAATCAAGAAGATGATATTCAATATGTGGTTATCTATAAATCACTTCAAGAAATCTCATTTACGATTAAGCTTGATAACCCAGAGGCCAGAAGCATTGATGCCATTCGTTTAAAATGCGATGACCCGGATTCCAAAATCCAGATTGATGGGGAATTCAAACCCTTAGTCAAAGAGGCTGATGGCACCAGAGTCGTTAATTGGTCTAGTGAAGACGCATATGAGAAAACATATAGGATCCAACTTCAAAGCGAGGAATATCTGAACACCCTAGCGGTCACCGATATCCGTCTTTCTGGTCACGAGAAATTCCAAAGCAAGGAGATGGATGTAAAGTCCCTTGGCCGCAATGAATTGAAAATCTACAAAATGGAAGATGCCGAATTCCAGCATACCTTCTATACGAATACACCTGAGTTTTATAAAGAAACAATCGTTAGCGGCAGCAGTGTCTCCAATCTGAGAGCAAGCGGCGCTGGGTCAAAAATCGAAGATGGTTACCTGACCGTTACCGAAAGTGGTACTTGCGCGATTGAATATGATTATGCCTTCGCGGATGGCTTGG
>JAQYPI010000021.1 GCA_028726925.1 Caryophanales bacterium
GCGAGGAAGGCGCGTTCAGCGAAGTCTATCACGCCTATCGCCCCCTCTTGTTTTTCATCATCTCGAATTACGTAAGCGGCAAGGAGGATCGCGAAGCTCGAGGAAGCCGCAAAAGAGGGGAACCCCTATGCCGTCGTTCTCCTTGATTATGATATCGAAGGGACGGATTCCCTCGAATTGATTCGGATCATCACCTCTTATCATCCGGAGGTTCTCGCCGTGGGTTGCTATGACGTCGAGACGGTCGAGAAGAAGGCACGCTCCGCAGGCGCGAATTGCTTCTTCCAAAAGCCTTTGTTCTTCTCGGATTTGAATCGGCTACTCCGCGCGAGATACGGGGAATCCATCGCCCTGAGCAAGACGGACGTGTCCGAGGATCTCGTCATGTTCCGCGGGAAAAAGGTCCTCCTCGTCGAGGACAACGAACTCAACCGCGAGATCGCCCTCGCGATCCTCGGGGATTACGGATTCGAGTTCAAGACCGCGGAAAACGGGGCGGAAGCCCTGACCGTCGTCACCGCTTCGGAACCCGGGGACATCGACCTGATCCTGATGGACATCCAGATGCCCGTCATGGATGGTTACGAGACGAGTCGGCGCATCCGCGCCTTGAGCAACGAGTCCTTGGCCTCCATCCCCATCATCGCGATGACCGCGAACGCCTTCGACGACGACAAAAAAGCCGCCATCGATGCCGGCATGAACGGCTTCATCACGAAACCAATCGAGATCAAGAAGGTCATCGACGCCGTCAAGGGCATCTTTGGTTCTTAAGCACAAGTCTTGGGGACGGACACAAGTCCGCCCCCTTTTCTTTTTCCTTTATGGTAAACTTTGACCATGCCCCCTCGAATACTCCTGTTCTGCGTCACGCCTCTTGAAAACGAATCCTTGTTCCGAAAAGCATATTCCCGAATCGATTCCTACCGTCAAAAACGGGTAGATCGTTACGCGAAAGAAGAAGACAAGCGTCTCGCCCTCGGCGCGGGCTTGCTCCTTTCTTACCTTCGCAAGAAAGAAGGCATCGAGGCGCCCCTCGTTTACAACGAGCACGGGAAAGCCTATTTCGAGGGCAATCCCCTCTATTTCAATCTCTCCCATTCCGGGTCCTATGTCGCCCTCGCCTATGACAAACTGGATCTAGGCGTGGACATCGAGGCGCACCGCGAGGTCGATGAAGGCATCTTCCCCAAGGTGTTCACCCCCGTGGAGCAAGCTTTGCTCCATCAAAAGGAAGGGGAGGCCAAAAAAGCGATGTTCTTCCGTCTTTGGACGGAGAAAGAGAGTTACCTCAAGGCCGTCGGCGTCGGTTTGTCCAAACCCCTTTCATCCGTGGATTTCTCCGCCCACGCAGGCCAGGATGCGTTCTTACATCAGGATGAGGATGCCGCGCTTTCCTTTTCTTGCTTATCCGCCCCTCGAGGCTATTCCCTTTGCCTTGCCGCGGTGAATGGAGCCGCCCCCGAGGTGAAAGAACTCACCTTGGGAGACATCCTTCCCACGACGATGAAAGTGAACGAAAACGCCTACCGTATCCTCTCCTTTTTGGGAAAAGGAAAGGGAGGTCATTCCTTTTTGGCCAAGAGAAACGGCGCGAAGGTCGTCGTGAAATGCATCCATCACGATCCTTGCGATTACTATTCCTTCGGCGACAAGCTCGAAAGCGAGAGGCGGGATTACGCCCGGCTCATGGGCGTTGGAATTCCTATGCCCGCCTTGATCGAAGTCGACGAGAAGAAGGAAAGGATCGTCAAGGAATTCATCGATGGGCAGGACATCCAAAAGGACATCCGCGAAGGAAAGGATGTTTCGAAGGCCATGAGAATTCTGGAAAGCTGGCTTCCGAAACTTTATGGGGAAGGGCTTAACATCGATTACTACCCGACCAATTTCGTCTTGGACGGCAACGCCCTTTATTACATCGATTATGAATGCAACGAATACCATGAAGAATGGGATTTCGAGCATTGGGGCAGGAAGACTTGGGAGGAAACGAAATGAGGCAGCCGGAATTCCTGAAGAAGGGCGACAAGATCGCCATGGTCGCGCCGAGCTTCGGCGTGACGACCGAGCCGTATCTGACCCGTTACGAGGCAAGCAGGAAGAATCTCGAAAAAGAGGGTTTTGTCATTGAGGAAGGCCCCTGCGTCCATTTGGAAGAAGGGGTTGCCGCGAGCGCCTCTGCGCAACGGCGGGCAGAAGAAGTCATGAACGCTTTTCGAGGGGATGCCTCCCTCGTTTTGAGCGTGGGCGGGGGTGAAACGATGTGCGAGATCCTCCCCTTCCTCGATTTCGATGAGATCGCCTCCTTGCCCCCGAAGTGGTTCATGGGATTTTCGGACAACACGAATCTTTGTTTTCCTCTTGCGACCCTCGCGGGCACGATGTCCATCTATGGTCCCTGCGGGCCCCAATTTTACGCGCGTCCCTTCCGCGGGCCGGAAAAGGATTCCCTGTCCTTGCTAAGAGGGGAAAGGCATCTGGAAGGTTATCCGAAATTCACGAAGACGAGATCCAATCCGGACCACCCGTTATGGCGTTATCGCTTGACGCAAGAGAAAATCATCGAGCCCCATGGCTATGAAGCCCCGGTCTCCGGCACGTTGCTCGGGGGATGCCTCGATTGCCTACTTGGCTTCTGCGGCACCAGATTCGACGCGGTGAAGGAATGGAACGATGCCCATCCAGAAGGGACGATTTGGTTCCTCGAGGCTTGCGACCTCTCGCCCCTTGGTATTCGACGCGGCCTCTTCCAGCTTCGCGAGGCCGGATGGTTCGAGAACGCCAAGATGTTCCTCATAGGGCGCCCGCTTTGCCGCGACGCCGAGATCTTCGGGGTGAACAAGAGGAACGCGGTCCTCGACATCTTGTCGCCACTTGGCGCCCCCATCCTTCTTGACGTGGATCTCGGGCACATCGCCCCCTCCCTCCCCATCAAGGTCGGCGCGAGAGCGATCGTTTCCCTGAAAGAAGGGAACATCGTTTATGACTACGCGGAATGAAACGCGTATACTACCCGAAAGGAAAAGGATTGAACTATGATCGTATTAACCATCCAAGGCTTCGGCCAAATCAAAATCAAGACGGACCATGAAAACGCGCCCATCAGCTCCGAGAATTTCGAGAAGCTCGTGAAGGAAGGCTTCTATAACGGATTGACCTTCCATCGCATCATCAAGGGCTTCATGATCCAGGGCGGTTGCCCCCTTGGCACCGGGACCGGCGGCCCCGGCTACCACATCAAGGGCGAATTCCGCGCGAACGGCGTGAACAACAAGAGACCGCACGTGCGCGGAACCATCTCGATGGCCCGTTCCGGCCACCCGGATTCCGCGGGCAGCCAATTCTTCATCTGCGACGCGAATGACCCGTGGCTCGATGGCCAATATGCCGCGTTCGGCGAGGTTGTCGAAGGCATGGACGTCGTGGACAAGATCGCCTCGGTCAAAAAAGGCCCTTCCGATCGCCCTTTGACCCCTGTCGTCATCGAAAAAGCCGAGTGGATCGAAGAATAACTTCGAAACAAAAATCATACGAAAACATATCGCCTTTTATCCCGGGTTACCCTAGAATAAAAGGCGTTGTTTTCTTTGGAGGGAACTATGGATACCAAATTCATCTTTGTCACGGGCGGGGTTGTCTCCTCCCTTGGAAAAGGGATCAGCGCATCGAGCCTCGGCATGCTCCTGAAACGCCGCGGCTACCAAGTGTTCATGCAGAAATTCGACCCGTATCTCAACGTGGATCCGGGCACGATGTCGCCCTATCAGCATGGCGAAGTCTACGTCACGGACGACGGGGCCGAAACCGACCTCGACATCGGGCATTACGAACGCTGGCTCGACGACAATTTCACCAAGGATTCGTCCGTCACCTCCGGCAAGATCTATAACAGCGTCCTCAAGAAGGAACGCCATGGCGATTATCTCGGCGCCACCGTCCAAGTCATCCCCCACGTCACGGACGAAATCCGCCTCCGCCTCCTTTCCGCCGCGCAGCATAGCGGCGCGGACATCGTCATCACCGAGATCGGCGGCACGGTCGGCGATATCGAATCCCTCCCCTTCCTCGAAGCCATCCGCCAAGCCCGCCTTGCCTTTGGCCCGCGTAACACGTTCTTTCTCCATAACACCCTCGTCCCTTATCTTCGTACCTCCGGCGAAACCAAAACCAAGCCGACGCAGCATAGCGTCAAGGAATTGACTGGCCTTGGCATCCAGCCGGACGCCATCATCCTCCGTTCCGAGGTTCCCCTCGACGAGAAGACGAAGGAAAAGGTTTCCCTCTTCTGCAACGTCCCCCTCGCCGGCGTCTTCGAAGCCGATGACTGCGAATGCCTCTTCGAGCTTCCGGTCCGCCTTCACGACCAAGGAATCGATTCCTATGTCCTCGACCATTTTGGGATGAGCAAGGAACCGGATGCCAAATTGGACGATTATCTCGCTTTCGTCGACCGCGTCAAAAGCCTCAAGAAGGAAGTCCACATCGCCTTGGTCGGCAAATACGTGGAACTCCATGACGCTTATCTCTCCGTGCGCGAAGCCCTTCGTTCCGCCGGTTACGCCCTCGACGCCGATGTCAAGATCCACTGGATCAAAGCCATGGATGTCACGAAGGAGAACGTCGCCTCCCTCCTCCAAGGGTGCGATGGCATCCTCGTCCCCGGTGGTTTCGGCGAGCGCGGCAGCGAAGGAAAGAAAGAAGCAATCCGCTTCGCCCGCGAGAACAAGATCCCGTATCTTGGCATCTGCTTTGGCATGCAGCTCGCGATGATTGAGTTCGCGGAAAACGTCCTCCATCTGCCGGAAGCCAACACGACGGAATTCAACCCGAATACCCCGAACCCCATCGTCGATTTCCTCCACGACCAGTATTCCGGGATCGACATGGGCGGGACGCTTCGCCTCGGCGCTTACGACTGCGCCATCAAGGAAGGCACCCTCGCCTATGAGTGCTATGGCAAATCCCTTGTCCGCGAACGCCATCGTCATCGCTATGAATTCAACAACCGCTACCGCGAGATGTTCGAGGCCGCTGGGGTTGTTTTCTCCGGAATCAATCCTCAACAAAACCTCGTCGAAATCGTCGAGATTCCGGACCATCCGTTCTTCATTGCCTCGCAATTCCACCCGGAATTCACTTCGAGACCGATGCGCGCAAATCCTTTGTTTTATGGATTTATTCGTGCATCTCTCATGGAAAAAAAGTAATTTGATTCGCGAATTGCAACATTTCCTGAAAAACACCGCAAGAAGGCGTTGGCCAGACTTGCGGTGTTTTTCTTTCGCTTTACGCGTATGCGCGCTAAGCCTATAATGTGTTCAACAAAAGTGAACAATCTGGAGGATTTCCATGAAAAAAGCGATTGTCATCACCACTCTCCTTGGGCTCGGGTTCATGCTGATTGCGGCCACGCTCTTCATCACGCTTCCGCTGATGCTTGGCCAAAATGCGTTCTATTCCGTCCTGTCTCTTGACTGGACGCGGATTCCCGAAATCATCAAAGGCCTCTTCGTCTTCACGGATATCTCGGTCCCGCACATCCTGGTCTTGGCCTCGATTGCCGTCGGCCTCTTGCTCTTCGTCGTCACCATCATCGTGATGATCATCAAGAAGAAACCTTCCTCCCTCTTCCCCTCCTTGTTCCTCTTGGTTGACATCGCCCTTTATACGGCCGGCATCCTCCTCATCATCCACCCGAACGTCACCGGCATTTGGGTCGACCCGGCTTCGAAACTCGTCGATACCTCGAAATGGGGCTGGCTCGGCATGGTCAAGACGCTCGGAGAGACCGAGAAAGGCATGACCCTCGTCGTGATCGGCTGCTTCGCGATCTTCGTCCTCTTTATCCTCGGATATGTCGTCGGCTGCTTCGGCGCCGGCCTTGATATGATTTTCGGCAAGAAGGCCCTTCACAAAAAGGAAAGCAAGAAATCCAAGCTCGCGCTTCCCAACGAAAAAGATGACGTGATCGTCGTCCATGACGATGAGATCGTTCCCCCGACCGCGGAAGAAGACATTGACGCCGCCCTCGGGAAGACTCCGGAAAACAACGCGCCCCTTCCCCAAGCCGCAGCGGCTCCCACCCCGATGCCCGCGGCCACTCCTGCGACCCCCGGCTCCCCCGTTTATATCCCGTCCCAGGGAAGCATTCAGGGACCGCTTCTCGTCCAGTACATCAACACGTATTCCCCCGCTTCCTCGGAAACCGTCTCGCCCGCCAAAAAAGGCGGCCAAGTCCCTCTTTCTGAAATCCAGGGCGCCATCACCGGTGACAAACCGTTGACCGCCGAGGACATCCGCAAGATTGTCCGCGAGGAGATGGCACCGAAGGAAGAGGACAAACAACCCGTCATCATCTCCGTTCCTTCTTCCACCAAGAACGATGACGAAGCCCTGAAAGCGGAAGACGTCCGCCGCATCTTCTCCGAGGAACTCCAAAAGACCCTTGGGAAAGAGAAAGACGAAGGGGATGTCATTGTCGAGGAAGAGCCGGCCGCACCGGCTTTGACCGCCGAGGACATCCGGGCCATCATCGCCGCGGAAATCGCTGCTTCCAAGAAAGAAGAGCCCGCCCCCGCGAAGAAAGAAGAGCCCG
>JAQYPI010000022.1 GCA_028726925.1 Caryophanales bacterium
CAAAACCAATATAACGTTGAATCGCAAAGCAAAAGAATATTTTGAGAACGTGGAGTTTGTTCGCGTAGGCTTTGGAACCAATCGTTCCCTGGTTATTGCTCCAATCTCCGCAGACTCTTTGCCTCTGGCTCGGCTTCAAAGAGCCACCTTATTTCCGATTTCCATAAAAAAGAGCTACGCTCGGATCAGTTCAACTTCTTTGTCGAAAATGGTTGCCGATAAGCTTTCTTTGAATTTGGAAGAAGAACCTGTTCGATTGCCCTGCGTTTTCAAAAAAGATCTCGGTCTTGTTGCCGAAGGGAAAGGAGAATAAGAATGGAATGGATGCCGCTTGTATGGCTAGGGCTATTCTTGGTAGCCTTGATTGTCGAAGCTGTTTCTGAAGCATTGCTATCTATTTGGTTCGCCGCTGGTGCGTTGGTTTGTCTTGGAATCTCGTTTATCCCGGGTTGTCCCCTATGGGTCCAGATTATCGTTTTCCTTGCTGTTTCGGCTATCGCGTTTTTGGCCCTGAGGCCGTTTTTCTCAAAGATTCTTAAAAGAAAAATCATAAGGACGAATTCCGATTCATTGACCGGTTCACGTATCGTTATTTTGAAGGATGGGGATTCTCTTGAGCCAGCCGAAGCGTCTTTTCGTGGATTGTCCTGGACGGCAATCCCACTCAAGGACGGGATGAAATTGACAAGGGGGATGATTGCCACTATCGTTGCAATCGACGGGAACAAGCTCATCGTTGAGCCTGTCGAAAAGGAGAATGAATAAATATGCCTGACGAATTGATTGTCGTTTTAGTGATACTTGGTATCTTGCTTGTCATCGCCCTCATTCTTTTGGCCGTTAACGTGAAAGTGATTGGCCAAACCGAAAAAGGAATCATCGAACGCTTCGGGTCTTATAGGACTACTTGGGGCACCGGTATCCACATTATGGTTCCCTTCTTTGACCGACTCGCGCATCGCATCGACATGAAAGAACGCGTCGCCGACTTTCCTCCCCAAAACGTCATCACCCGGGATAACGTTACGATGCAAATCGATACGGTTGTGTTCTTTTATGTCACGGATCCCAAACTCTTTGCTTACGGCGTTTCGAACCCCATTAAGGCCATTGAACTCTTGACCGCGACCACGCTCCGAAACGTCATCGGCGAGCTGGATTTGGACGAAACCCTTACTTCGCGCGACGTCATCAATGACAAGATTCGAATGATTTTGGATGCTGCGACGGATCCTTGGGGTATCAAGGTTACTCGCGTTGAAGTCAAAAACATCCTCCCGCCCAAGGATATTCAGGATGCCATGGAACGTCAGATGCGCGCTGAACGCGAGAAGAGGGAGAAGGTCCTCCTCGCGGAAGGACAAAAGCAATCGGCCATCCTCATCGCCGAAGGCAACAAGGAATCGATGATTCTCAACGCCGAAGCCGAAAAGGAAGCGACCATTCGCCGCGCAGAGGGCGAAGCGCAAAAGTTGCTCGAAATGAAAAAGGCGGAAGCGGACGGCATTCGCATGGTACGGCAAGCTGAGGCGGATGGCATTTCCGCTATCAAGGCCGCCGGGGCGGATCAAGCCGTTCTCACCATTCGCGGTTATGAAGCGCTTAAGGATATTTCCGACGGTAAAGCAACCAAAATATTCATGCCTTCCGAATTGAACAAGATCAGCAACGTCGCTTGTGCGGTCGTGGAGGCCGTTAAAGAGAACAAAACCCAGGATTGATTTCAGAAAACGAATCGATTCTTCGAAGAGGGGCGTCTTCTTGAAATGTACCCAAAAGTCTGGACTGATATCAGTCTGAGGCTGGAGGGTATTTTTCATGAAGTGGACGTTTGAGCAGAAGCTAGCGTGGGTCAAGGCGTATCTAGCTGGGGAATTCGTCCCGATCCCAAAGGGGTTTTCGGGAACCCTCAAGGGTTGGCATCACAGAGTCAACACATGGGCCCATGCGTATTTGGAATGCGGGGAAGAAGGGTTGAACCCTTCCGGCCGTCATCGGTCCTTCCCGCCCGAATTCAAGCTCGCGGCGGTGACGCGCGTCTTGTCGGGCGAATCGGCCCGGGCGGTCGCCTATTCGCTCGGGATGCCCAATTGCACCCGCGTCGCGGGTTGGGTGCGGGCCTATCGCGAAGAAGGCGCCCATGGCTTAGAATCTAGGCCGAAAGGCAGGAAGAAGCATGCCCAAGAAGAAACCCAGATCCCCGGAGCGGGCCGAATTGGAGAGGCTCAGGCGGGAGAACTACATGCAGGCCCTCGAGATTGCCTACTTAAAAAAATTGAGGGCCTTGGCGGAGCCGGAGGAGCGAAGCCAAGGCAGAAATGCGAAGCCATCCTCCAGACCAAGAAGGAATTCCCGAAAGCCAAACTGAGCGACCTGCTCGCCGTCGCCGGGCTTCCCAGATCCACCTATTTCTACGAGGCCGGAAGGCACGATTTCGACGCGAAGAACGCCGATCTGATTAGCGAAATCGAAAAGGCATTCACCTCTTCCAGAGGCAGGTACGGCGTCCGCAGGGTCGCCGCGGAGCTCCGTTCCCTCGGCTTCGCCGTCAACCACAAGAAAGTGCAGAGGCTGATGAGGAAAGCCGGCCTTTCCGCGAAGAGGAAGGCCGTCAATTACAACTCCTATCGGGGGGACGTCGGGAAGGTCGCGGACGACCTGATCATCGTGGAATACGTGAGGAAGGACGGCCAGGTCCATCACAAATCCGACTTCTCGTGCACGGGGCCGAACCAGAAGTGGACGACCGACGTGAGCCAGTTCGCGTTCCCTTGGGGGAAATGCTACCTCAGCCCCATCAAGGACATGTACGACGGCAGGATCGTCGCCTACGACCTCAGCCTCCACGCGGACCTGTCCCAGGCGAAGAGGATGCTCGAGAAGGCGTTCTCCCTCGGATACGACCTGAGAGGGCTCATATTCCATTCCGACCAGGGCTGGCAATATCAGCATAGCTGGTACGTGGGGCAGCTGAAGGAGAGGGGGATACTCCAATCGATGTCGAGGAAGGGGAATTGCCTCGACAACTGCATCATGGAGTCGTTCTTCGGGACGATGAAGAACGAGATGTTTTACGGACATGAATCGGAATTCGAAAGCTTCGATTCGTTCAGGCATGCGGTCGACGAGTACATCGCCTGGTACAACGGGACGAGGATCAGATACCAGAAAGGCATGAAAAAATGGATGACCCCCTTGGCCTGCTTCGAGGCAAGCTTCGGTGGACATCCATGCGGAGCGTCGTTATGATGGTTTCAATTCGGTCCAGCAAATTGGGTACACATCACTTTGGATGCCCCTTTCGCTCAACCACCTTACGGTTATAGTTTTGGCCGGTTGATTTTCGCTCAACCACCTTAAACCACCTTAAATGTTATAGAGCCTTTAAATCCTGGGTTGATTTCGATTTTCACAAAACCAACTTAAACGTTAAAGAGTCAAAAATAATTATCCACCGGACAATCCGGTGGTATTTCATTTTCGGGCACTTAAGCCCTCTATTACCAGCTGCCACTCAAGGTGGCCGCGGAACGGACCGACGCCCGCATCTATTGCCGGCTACCCTTTGAAAGGGTCTCCGTCA
>JAQYPI010000023.1 GCA_028726925.1 Caryophanales bacterium
CTTATTTCTTCCTCATGTTAAGATAACGAGAGTTTATGAGCACCATCAAAGAATACGTTGCCGCCCGCAAGGCTGCCATCGCCGAAGAAATCAAGGCGCGGCTTCGCGCGCCCCACCTTTCGATTTTGCAAGTGAATGACAATCCTGCGAGCAATGCTTACGTCAATGGCAAGATGCGGGACGCAAAAGAGCTCGGGGTCGAAGCCACGCTCCTATCTTTCCCGACGACCATCTCCGAAGATGAGCTTCTCGGTGAGATCCGGCGCCTGAACGACGATGCTTCCGTCGACGGAATCATCGTGCAGCTTCCCTTGCCGCGCCACATCCGGGAAGAGGCCGTCAAGTGGACCATCGATCCAAGAAAAGACGTGGATGGGTTCCACCCTTGCACGACTTTCGAGCCTTGCACCCCCAAGGGAATTGTCGAATACCTCTCCTCGGTCGGTTTCTCTTTCTCGGGGAAAAACGCGGTCGTCTTAGGACGTAGTAACATCGTGGGAAAGCCGATGGCGAAGATGCTCTTGGCCCGTTCCTGCAACGTGACCGTCCTTCACAGCAAGACGTCCGAAGAAGACAAAGCCTTCTATCTTGCACATGCCGATCTTATCGTCGTCGCAATCGGCAAAATGCATTATCTCGATACTCATTTCACCTATAAGGATACCGCCATCATCGTCGATGTCGGCATCAATCGCGGGGAGGATGGCAAACTGCACGGGGATGCCCTTCCGGCCCTTCCCGTCGCCTTGCAAACCCCGGTTCCCGGCGGTGTTGGCTTGCTAACCCGCCTCGCATTAATGGAAAATGTCATGGAGGCTTCCAAGAAATGAAATTCTACATTGGCAATGAACACGTTTATGGGCTTGAGCGCGCCGTTAAGGCAAGCGGCAACCCCATGCGCACCAAAATCGATACCTCGGAACCGACCGAGAAAGATTTCATCCGCGCGAGCAAACTCGGTGCTTGCCGGGGAGGTGAAGGCCATGACAATTACCTTAAGGGCATCACGGTCCAAGTCGATATCGTGGCACCTCTCTTTTGGTGGAAAGAAGCCCAACGGTATCACTGGTTCGACTTTGTCTCGAGCGAATCCACGATGCATTGCCTCCTCAAATTCGACGTCTCTCAGCAATGTGTGGATGACACGGACCCCGTCATTCTCGAGAGGATGAAGGCTTTGATCGAAGAATACCTCGCGATGCCAGAAGACTTAACCGACCCCATCCAGACCGCGAAGAAGAAGGAGAAGTGGCGCGTTCTCGTCGCCTCTCTCCCCTCGGGCTTCTGCCTTGGCGCGACCATGGTCACGAATTACCAACAACTCAAGACCATGTATCATCAACGCCGCTTCCACAAGCTTCAGGAATGGCATGATTTCTGCGATTGGTGCGACACCCTTCCGCACTTCCAGGAATTGACGCACGCCGCGGATTATTGAGGAAAACGCATCCATGGGTTCCCCATCTTCCGCATATACGTTGTTCGGATTCGATTTTGGGCATAACGAAGGCCAGCGCGAGCTGATCCGCCTCATCAACATCGATCCCGTTTTGATGCCGGTCGTTTATTGCGTTGGCGGCGCTGGGACGGGCAAGACCTTCGCGACCTTGGCCGCGTGCCTCAATCTCGTCCGGGGCCCGCGCAACACGAGAAAGTTTAAAACGATTTTCTATATCCGCGAACCGGTTGAAATCGGGCATCGACTCGGTTACCTGAAAGGCACGGAAGCAGACAAATACGGACCCTATCTTGGGCCGCTTCTTGATAACTACAACCACCTAATGGAGAACATCTCCCTCGATAACGGGCACCCCATGCGCGAACCGAAGAGGAAGGACGCGATCATCGATGCTCCTCTTTATGACCGCCTTCCGAGTGATATCGTTCCCCTCGCCCCCGAATTCATGCGAGGGCGTTCCTTCAACGATGCCCTTCTCATTGTCGATGAAGCCCAAAACATGACGTTGGATGAAATCCAGACCATGGTCACCCGCATCGGGAATCACAGCAAGATGATCTTGATTGGATCGCCAAACCAGATTGACGTCCCTGGCCAAACCGTGGAGAAAAACGATTTCGAGACCTCCTATGAAATCTTGAAGCCGACCGAGCTTGTCGGGTACGTCAAACTCGTGGAGCCGATGCGTACTTCCTTCGTCGTGGATTTCGATCTTCGCTTCGTCGAATACAAGGAAAAACACCGAAAATAAAAGGGACGCCCATTCGAATTCGATGAGACGCCCCTTTTTTCGTTATTTCTTGTGCTCGATGGCTTTCGGCTCGTCCACGACTTCGATTTCCTTGATTTCTTTCTCGGTCTCGATCGTGGGCTCTTGCTTGGGACTCGCCGGTTCCTCGGTCTTGCTTTCTTCGACGGGGGAAGAGGGTTGGATATCTTCGTCTTTCGGTTCCTCGATGATTTTCTTCTCTTCCTTGCTCAGGCGGTGCAACTTGATCGCGGTGATGATGACTTGCGCGATGCCCGCGAGGGAGAAGATGGCCCCGGAGGTGATCAAGACGATTTGATTCGTGTCTTTCTGCGTGTAGAAGAGGACGAGGACGACGATGCCGACGGCCACGAGAATTGCCGCGAAGAGAATCTCTAGGATCGGGATGAAGAGCTTTTGGCTTTTCTTGATGATCGTGATGACGGAGAAAAGGAGCATGAGGAGGCCGATCACGATGAGAAGGACCGCGATCGCGTTGATGATGAGGCGGGTGAAGATATCGTGGAAGATCATGATGAGGATGCCCGCGGTCAATTCGAATCCGCCGACAAGCATCACGCTTTCATCGGTTTCCTTGCCTTTGAAATTGACGCCTAGGACGATGCGAAGCGCGGCATCCATCGCCACAAAGGCTCCCACGACATAGGGGAGAACGTTGGAGATGACGACCTTGCTCGCGTCCCCGTCTTTGTCGTAAAGGACGCCGAACACGATGCTTAGGACGCCAGCGAGGAGGAGCAAGACCGCCTCGGCGAGATTCCAGATGCACCAGAATTTCTGGAAGTTGAAGGGTTTCTTTTCCTTCGGTGCTTTTGTTTTCTTTTCGGTGGGCATAAACGTAGTTTCCTCTTGCGAGATATTGTATGACTAGTATAAATACTTTTGGTTAGGAGAAGTGAAAAAACAATGAAGAAAACTTTGATGAAAAAATACGCTGAGCTCATCGTGCGCAGCGGAATCGCCCTCAAGAAAGGGCAATCCGTCATGATCAAGGCGAACGTCGACCAAGAGGCCTTTGTCGCCATGGTCATGGACGAATGCTATAAGGCGGGGGCGAAACACGTCCACGTGCACTGGCTCTCGGAAGCCTGCCACCGCGTCGAGGTCAAGAAAGGGAAATTGTCTGCCCTCAAAGAAGTCCTCCCGATGGAAGAAGGGGAGCAGCGTTGGCTCACCGAGGATTTGCCTTGCCTCATCTGGATCGATTCGGACAACCCCGATGCCTCGAAAGGCCTCGATGCCAAGAAGATGGCCGAGATCCGCGTCGCCCATTACAAGAAGAATGCCCCCTTCATCGAAGCACGTTCGAACCGTTATCAGTGGTGCATCGCCGGCGCCCCGAGCAAGGCCTGGGCAAAGAAGGTCTTCCCCGAAGAGTCGCCTGCCCGCGCCATCGAAAAGCTTTGGGAATCCATCCTTCTCACGTCTCGGGCAAGCGACGGGAACGGAATTGAGAACTGGAAAGAACATGACCGCATCCTCAAGACCAAATGCGAGGCCCTCAACGCGCTTCGCCTGAAGGAACTCCATTACACCTCCAAGAACGGCACGGACCTTCGCGTCGGTCTCATCCCCGGGGTCATCTTCGAAGGCGGCGGAGAAAAGACGCTGGGCGGTACTTATTTCCAGCCGAACATTCCCTCGGAAGAATGCTTCACCTCGCCGCGCAAAGGCGAGGCGGAAGGCATCGTCTATAGCGCCAAGCCTCTTGCGTATCAAGGACACCTCATCCGCGATTTCTGGGTAAAGTTCGAAAACGGCAAAGCCGTCGACGTCCACGCGGAAGAAGGGGAAGAAGCCCTTCGCTCGATCCTCAGCCTCGACGAAGGAAGCGCGTATCTTGGCGAATGCGCTCTCGTCCCGTACGATTCCCCCATCAACAACACGGGCCTTCTTTTCTACAACACTCTCTTCGACGAGAACGCTTGCTGCCACTTGGCTCTGGGTCGGGGTTTCACGAACCTCTATCCGGATTTCGAAAAATACACGGAAGACGAGATCCATGGCTTCGGCATCAACAAATCCTTGAGCCATGTCGACTTCATGATCGGGTCGGAAGACCTGAACATCGTCGGCACCACGGAGGATGGACGCGAAGTCCAAATCTTCCGCGACGGCAATTGGGCTTTCTAAGAGAGATGCATCGGAATCGGGGCTGTTGAAAAACCTAGTGGTTGATCAGCAGTCTCTTTTTTTTCATTCACCAACCTTAGGTTTTTCAACATGCTAAGCATGTTATGGTATTTTTAATTCAGTTTTGTCTCAAAAAAACATCGATGGCATCTGCAACGGCGGAAACGGATGGCGAGGTTTTTCAACATGCTTCGCATGTTCCTTCGCCGATCTAGCGAAGGAAGACCTTAGATAACGCACAAGCCATTGCCTTCGAATCAAAAAAGCGTCAGTTCATCGAGTATCTGACGCTTTTGATTCAGAGGAGTTTTTCAACATCCCCTTTTTCTTTAGACTCGTTCAAGGTTGACGAGTTGGGAAAAAGCGATCGATTTTCCTTTCATGGCGATTACCCTTCGCGTGACGTCGATGCGGTCCATCGACCCGAAAAGGGAATAACGGTACCCGTCTTCCCAGTATTCGAGGCGGACTTCCTCCCTCGCGTAATGGACGAGGATCTCGTTGATTTCCTCTGCCCGGTCGGAAGAGATCCAAGGCTTCGGCTGCTTGTTTTTCTCGTAGCGCATGCGCGCCAAAATGGCGGATTGTTCTACGAGGGATTTATAGGGCTGGTATTTGACCATTCCCCGATCGCCGCCTTGCATCATGCGTTATGTCCCCCAATCTGGGTGTGCTTCACCCGAATGGTCGAATCCTTCGTAAGGGAAGTTGCCCGGAGGACGGCGTTTCTCCCATAAATCGTTTGGATGTCGTCCATGGTTGCGTAAAGACGTCTCCTCTCCTCGAGGTCTTCCGCGGGTTCGAAAAGGGAGTATTGCTGGGCCTCATAAGGGGAAAGGGAAGAGAACGTGATCCCGAGATGTCGGATGGGGGCGGCGCAAACGTGCTCGTTGAAAACGCTCAAGACCGCATCGTAAAGGATGTCGTTGTCGTCGTAGCGGATGTCCAAGGAGCGTTGACGCGAGAATCCCGGGACCATCGAAGAGGCCGAATAGCCGCAGAAGACGGAAACGCAGCCCGCTTTATACCCGGCTAGGCGCAGACGGAAACAAAGGTCGTCCGTCATCTCGCGCAGCAATAGTCTCGCCCCCTTTCGGTCGTAATCGCGATAAAGGGTTTGCCCGCAACTCAGATTTCTTTCCTTGGGGACGTATTTCTCGCGGATGTCCGTCTCGTCGATGCCGTTCGCAAGTCGATGGAGCTCTTGCCCCATCACCCCGAATTCCTTTTTTAAAAGCAGAGGATCCGTCTTGGCGAGCGCCTCCATCGAGTAAATCCCCATCTTCGCGAGATGCCGCGACGTCCCTCCCGCGATGCCCCAGATTTTCGTGATGGGACGAATGGACCAAAGCTTTTCCTTCACGTCCTTCTGGTACCATCTCGCAAGGTAGGGAGGACGTTTCTTTCCCTCGTTGTCGAGACAAATTTTCGCGAGGAACATATTGGGTCCCAAGCCCGCGGTCGCGAGCAAGCCGAGCTCGTCCTTGATCCGTTTCTGGATGCGACCCACGAGTTCCTCGGCGGTGCAATGATAAAGAGAAAGATAGGGACCTAAGTTCAAGAAAGATTCGTCGATTGAATAGACGTGCAAATCGCAATCATCGATGAAATCAAGAAATATCGACACGACTTTTGCGCTCATTTCGATGTAGTATCGCATTCTTGGCTTTGCGAAGATCATGCCGGGTACACGCGGCAAATCCTTGACGCGGCAGACGTTGGAACAGCCGTATTTTTCCTTGAGATAGGGAGTGACGCTCATGACGATCGTCGCTTCGGTGCGGTCCGGATCCGCGACGACGAGAGGCACGCTGAAAATGTCGAGCCCGCGCTCGGCGCACTCGCAAGAGGCGTAGAAAGATTTCATGTCGATCACGGCGTAGACGTTTTCCATGGGCCACCCACTATAAAGGAAAAAAGTCGAAGAAATAGACTTGATTTTTCTCGGCGAAAAAGGAGGGGTTGGAACCCGCTTGCGGGACTTACTTTGTTTCTTCCGTAACAAACGGGAAAAAGGAAGAAACGCGAAAAGAAAGTAACTCTCTTTCGTCTCGCGCGGCCATTCGTTTTCCATTTTTTAGAAGCTTCCTTCGCATTCTTCCCAAAAAACGTTTGACAAAGGGAAGGCACGCCCGTATATTTTGTAACGCGCCTCGAAAGAAGCGCGAAAAACATTCGTGGGCCTTTAGCTCAGCTGGGAGAGCGCCTCCATGGCATGGAGGAGGTCATCGGTTCGATCCCGACAAGGTCCACCAATCGAAAATAGACCGGGCAATCGCCCGGTTTTTTCATATCTTTTACGCCTTTCTCTCCAAAAACAAGGCAAGGATCAAAATGAGGAACCCGACTCCGAGAAAGCCGGCCGATACGTTCATGATGGTCGCGGATCCCGTGACGTAGACGGCGCTTCCGACGAGCGGCCCGATCACGTTGCCGATCGAAATCACGCTTTGTCGGAGTCCCATCACCGTCCCGCGATTGCTGTCGTGTGTGTTTTTCGCGAGGTGCGCTTGCTCGAGCGGGGTGATCATCGTTTTGATCATCGCGTAGGCAAGATTCGAGGTATAAAGCATCACGAGCAAATCGCCCGGGACGTTGTAGGTGATGAGAATCAAGATGGCGGAAACGAAAACGAAGAGAAGAAGCAATCGCTCATGCCGCAGATTCTTGGCCTTTTTCAAAACCGGGATGAGGAAGAGGTTCGCGAAGAAGCCGAGCAATCCGGTGATGAAGACGTAATGCCCCAAGGTTGCCGTGGAATAGCCGCGGTCGATGACCAACGTATCCGTGTATTTCGAGAGATTTACCTGGCCCACGGTGAGGCAAAGGAGGAACGCGAGGAAGACGATGACGGGAAGGCGTACGGCCTTTTTCTCCTTTGGCTTTTCCTCGATTGTTTGCTCCGCGATTGCCCTGCGCGTCTCGGGAAGGAAGAAAAAGAGAAGAAGGGCAAGGACGAGGCCGAAACCGGATTGTACGAGGAACAGAGTCGGGATTTCCAAACCGCCATAAGTATGGAGGAGGCCGCCGACCTCATATCCGATGCTCGCGCCAAGCAACGCGATCCCTGCCGCGAAGGAAAGGGATTCCGTTCGCGAAGAAGTTTCGCTTTCGTCAATAACCGCGGAGAGGAATAGCGTGATGGGGGCGCTTGCAAAGAACCCGGAAAGCAAGCGGAAGAGGACGATGACGATGGCATAGCGATTCAGAAAGCCGAATCCAAGTTGGGAAAGGGCGTACCCGATGGTCCCGAGAATCATCCAGGGCTTTCTTCCTTTCTTGTCGCTTAGGAAACCCCAAAGCAAGGAACCGACGACCTGTCCAAGGGACATCGCGGAATAAAAGAACCCGAAAAAGGCGCTGTCGAGTTCGAGCTCGCGGACATACACGGTCGTGATGGGGTGAAGAATGTTCACGAAGACGTTGAGGAGAAGATAGAGTCCCACGATGAAGAGAAAGCGCTTGTTTTTCAAGAAAGAGAAATTCATCGCGCCTATTGTATCGAATCGGAAAAAGGAAGCCTAGAAGGAGAGCCCTCGCTTAAGCGAGGTTTATCTTTTCGGCGAAACGTCTTATCATTTCACCATGAAACGGAAAAACAAAGAGGAACTGACCTTGCGGGAGAAGTGCCATCTCGTCCACGGGAATGGCTTTTGGCACACCCATGGGGTCCGTCGCCTGAACCTCCCAGGCATCGAGATGCACGACGGCCCTTTCGGCGTCCGCCAGATCGCTGAGAACACCCCGAATCCTTACGATGCCGCCCCTTCGACTTGCTATCCCTCGCCCGCCGCATTGGCTTGTTCTTGGGATGAGGATCTCGAGCGCGAGATCGGCGAATCGATGGCCCTCGAAGCCGCGAGCAAAAACACCTCTCTGCTCTTGACCCCGGGGGTGAACATCAAAAGAAACCCGCTTTGTGGTCGCAACTTCGAGTATTTTTCCGAAGATCCGCTTCTTTCGGGCAAAATGGGCGCGGCGTTCGTCGAAGGCGTCCAAAATTGTGGCGTCGGATCCTGCGTGAAGCATTACGCCTGCAATTCCCAGGAGAGTTATCGCAACATCAGCAATTCGGTCGTCGACGACCGCGCCTTGAACGAGCTCTACTTGAAACCGTTCGAGATCGTGGTGAAAGAAGCGAATCCTTGGGCGATCATGACCTCGTATAACCTCATCAACGGCGTCCATGCTTCCGACAACGAATACCTTTTGAAAACGATTCTCCGCGACACGTGGCATTACAAGGGCGTCGCCATGTCCGATTGGGGCGGGACGTTCGACCCGATCGACAGCCATAATCACGGTCTCGATCTCGAAATGCCGTGCATGGTCAAAAGCAGGACGAGAACCCTTGTCCATGCCGCCAGGACGGGACGCCTCGATCTTAAGGCCCTCACGGATTCCGCGGAGCGTATGCGCGCGATGCTTGAGAAAGCGAAGAAGTGCGGCACAGGCTCCTATGACCCGGAAGAAGCGCACCAACTCGCCAAGAAAGCCGCCGAGAAATCCATCGTCCTCCTTCGCAACGAGGATGGGATGCTCCCTTTATCTTCCTTTTCCGGCTGCTGCGTCATCGGCGCCTTCGCGGAAAAACCACGTTATCAAGGAAACGGATCGAGTTTCGTTCGGACTAACGGCGTCGTTTCCTTCCTCGAAGCTATCGCGGACAAGAAAGTCCCCTATGCGAAAGGCTATGATCTCGACAAAACGGAGCCCAACGATGCCTTGGTGCTTCAGGCGGTTGACTTGGCGTCCAAATCGAAGAAAGTCCTCTTGTTCCTCGGCCTCCCGGACATCCTCGAAAGCGAAGGGTACGACCGCGCGACGATCAACCTCCCGGACAACCAGTTGAGCCTGTTCGACGCGATCTATTCGATGAACCAGAACATCGTCGTCGTTCTTTCTTGCGGCGCTCCCGTCGCCTTGCCTTTCGTTTCCGAAACCAAAGCCGTCCTCGTCGATTATCTCGCCGGCGAGGCGGGCGCTGAGGCGATGCGCGATATTTTGCTTGGCAAGGTTTCCCCAAGCGGGAAGCTCGCCGAAACTTGGCCTCTCCATCTCGCGGACGTCCCATCGTTTGGCTTCTATCCTGGCTTCGAGGGGCTTGCTTTATATAAGGAAAGCATCTTCGTCGGGTATCGTTATTACCTGACTGCCGGAAAAGACGTTCTTTTCCCTTTCGGCCACGGCCTTTCCTACGCGAGGTTCGCCTATTCCCTCAACCTTTCCACGGACAAGATCGAGAAACGGGACAGCTGCATCGCCGAAGTCAAGGTCACGAATCGGACGAAGAGGGCTTCCGAAGTCGTCGTCGAGCTCTACGCGGAACCCGAGAAACAAGGCGCCGTCTTCAAAGCCAAGCGAACCTTAATCGGATTCAAGAAGGTTTCCCTTGGCCCTGCCGCGTCCGCGACGGTCGAATTCCCCCTCAAGCAAGAGACCTTCGCCCATTATGATTCGGACCTCCATCGGTTCGCGACGGAAAGCGGATCCTACAAGATTCAAGTCGGCGAATCTTCCGAATCCATCAAGGTGGAGAAAACCCTCGAAGTCGAGAATGATCGCACTTTCGTTTCCCGTCGCGGCCCTTGCCCCATCTATTATTCATTGCCCAAAGAAGGCTTCGCCCAATTCGACGTGGAGTTCGAGACGCTGCTTGGGAAGGTCATCCCGATGGACGCGAATCGCCACGAACGCCCCTTCAACATGGATAGCACGATGGAAGAGATTTCCTGGACAGCGATCGGGAAATTGATCCACAAGATTTTCTACAAGAACGCCTTCACAGAGGACACCGGGGAAAGTCAGAAGGCGTTTGTCTCCGCGTGTTTCGAGGACAACACGATTCGAGGGCTCGCTTCTGGGGGCCTTGGCCCCAAGACCATCCAGGGGATGCTCGACTTCGCGAACGGCAATTACATCGGCGGTCTTTGGCACATGATCTTCGGAAAGCCCAAGAAGAAAAGGAAATAAACCATGTTCCTCCTTTATCCTCTGATCGGGAAGATTTTCGAGAAGATGTTCGGCGGGCGTGGGGATGGAAGCCCCGCCCTCACCTATTTCACCGCGGACGATTACGGGGTACGTTCTCGCCCCTTTTCCTTTCGTTCCGGGGAAAATCTCCTCCGCGGAGAAGCGTATTTTGTGGATGGCTCCCCGAAGAAAGGGTTGGTCGTCTTCTTTCACGGCCTCAGTGCCGGGCGGAGTTCCTATACCTCGGAAATCGCCTATCTAGCGAAAGCCGGGTATCTTGTCATGGCCTACGACAACACGGGATGCATGCAAAGCGAAGGGGCATCGATGAACGGCCTTTCCCAAGCCGTGCTGGACCAAAAAGCCTTCTTTGAATTTCTAGACAAACAGGAAGAAGTCAAAAGCATGCCTCGTTTCGCGATCGGGCATAGCTGGGGTGGCTATCTTTCTTTCATGGCAACGAATCCTCTTTACCGCGTGAAGAAGGCCGTGTCCGTCGCCGGATTCTTCTCCGTGGATACCTTATGCGTTTCCGCAGCTCCCAAAGCCAAAGGCCTTCAGAAAACGATCCGTGGATATATCGCCCATCGCTTCGGAAAAGATGCGGCGAAATCCGGGCTCGATTACGTGAAAGAAAGCGGAATCCCCGTTTTGTACGTTCAAGGCGACCGAGATATCGTCGTCCCGACCAAAGATCATTACGGGTATCTCAAAAAACACGCGAAGGAGTATCCAAACATCACGTTGCGCCTCCAAAAAAACCGCGCTCACCAAGCCTTCTGGACCGAAGGCGGGCAAGCCTATTACGACCGGGTCTTCGGCAAGCGCGGGGAGAAGAAGTTTACGATCGAGGACCTTCTTGCCATCGATTATTCCGAGATGAACGTCGACGACCCCAAACTCATGAAAGCGATTGTCGATTTTTTCGGGGAATAAGGGTATAGTTCTATCTGCGTGCACTGGTGGCGGAATTGGTATACGCGCTAGTCTCAGGAGCTAGTCGGGCAACCGGTGTGGGTTCGACTCCCATCCAGTGCACCATATTGGAGTCATGGTTTGATGCGATTACCATTCGCGTCAAACCTTTTTTCGATAAATAGAAGTATTACCGTGTTTGATATCATTTGTTATCGCGAACCAGGTGTTGATGTGGCACGTGCTTTTGCTGTTGTTTGTCGCTTAGAGCTGGGATAATCTTTAAATATCCTAAAGGGGGATAATCAATGAAAAAAGTCGTCAGTCTTGTCATTGCTTCGGTTCTAAGCTTGATCAGCATCGTCCTCTTGTTTTATTTTGCCGTTCAAACGATTGTGTTGGTTTCTTCGGCGGATACGCAAGTAACCAGCTTCCCGTGGTATGGGTTCGTTCCGGGCATCGTCTTTCTTGCCTTGGTCGCGGTCCCTCTGATTTTGTTGACTTGTTTCGAAATCTCCAATTTGAGAAAAAGCCATGATTCTCGCGTCATGGTTTCAAATGGGGACAAGAGGATTTTCTGGACGTCCCTTTCTCTCCTCGTTGTTCTTTTGACAATCTACATCTTCTTCGTCTCGTTCTACGTCTCGGGGACGAATGTTTGGTTCTCTCCACTTGGGTCCGACTTGGACGTCGTTGTCTTCTCTTTGGTCGTCGCTCTTGCCGCTGCCTATCCCGTTTGGAATTGCCTTTCTTTCAATCCATTCCGGAAAGCAAAAATCACGGCATAAATCACCCCTCTTCTCTGACGCGAAAAGATGGCCTATTTCCGGCCATTTTTTTGTTTGCCCCATTTGGCAAAAATCACAAACCAATGGGGGCGTGTATTCGTTTTCAATAAAAACGATACCCGATGCCAATCTCGGTGTGAATGTATTTATGGTCGTGAATCTCGATGTTTTTCCGAAGGTTCGCGATGAAGACGCGGAGAGATTGGTAACCATCCCCGGAATCGCATCCCCAAACCTCTTTTTGAATATAGTTATGGGTCAAAACCTTCCCTTTGTTATTCACGAGAAGGCCTAGGATCTTGAAACCGATGGGCGTTAGATGAATCTCCACGTCGTCGACGAAGACTTGATGGGAAGAGAAATTGACGGTTAAGCCATCGCAAGAATAGACATCTGCCTTTCCCGCGCGGTTATGGCGGAGGCACCCTCGAATCCTCGCGAGCAGTTCCCCGGAAGAAAAGGGCTTGGTCAGGTAGTCGTTCGCGTCCGCGTCCAAGGCCTTGACCTTGTCCTCTTCATCATCCCTCGCCGAGATGACGATGATGGGTGTGTCATCGACGGACCGGATTTGGCGGATGACTTCCATCCCGTCGATGTCGGGCAAACCAAGATCGAGCAGGACGAGTTCGGGTTTTTCGCTCAAGAAAAGGGAGAGACCCGAGAGGCCGTTCGCCGCGGTCTTGCATTTGTAATCGCCGGTTTTGAGGGTCAGTTCCAAAAGCCTGCTGATGGATTTGTCGTCTTCGATGATGAGAATCATTGGTCGCCCTCCTTTTTAAGTGGCAGGTTGAAGCGAAAGGTCGCGCCGCCTTTGTCGTTGTTTTCCGCGGTGATGGTCCCATTATGGGCATTTACGATCGCTTTGCAAATCCCAAGGCCGAGGCCGCTGGAGCGATAGGCGTCTTTCTTCGCGGAAACAGCGAAGATGTCTTTGAATAGGGAATTGAATTTTTCCGGTTTGATCCCGCCCCCGTTGTCGGAAACCTCGAAGAAGACGCGATTTCCCTCGACCGCGCAAGCGATATCGATCTCGCTCCCCGGTTTCGTGTATTTCAAGGCGTTGTCGATGAGGTTGACGAAGACTTGGACGAGAAGCGGGGCATTCGCGTAGACGAAAAGGGAGGAATCGACTTCCGGGAAGCGCACGACGCGATCGGTTTGGACCGTCCGGAAGTACTCCTTGACGTTTTGGAGGATCTCATCCACGGATTCGTATTCCTTCGCGATGCTGCTTTGGTCATCGAGCTTCGAGATGTTGAGAAGGTTGTTCACGAAGGCGTAGAGTTCCTCGGATTCTCGATGGATGTCTTCGAGCAATTCCACCTGCTCTTTTTGCGAAAGCGCCTGGATGTTTTCCTTCAAGAAGAGGGAACCCGATTGAATCGAGGTCAAGGGGGTCTTGAGGTCATGGGAGAGGCTGCGAAGCAATGTGCTCTTGAATTTCTCTTTTTCCCTCGCTTCCTCGCTGCGTTCGCGCTCGAAAGTGATCTTTTCCCGTTCGAGAACGACGACCATCTCGTTGGTGATGCTTTTCACGAAATCGAATGTGGGCGCCGGCAAGGGATTGTCGCATTGGATGACGAGGGCTCCGAATTTGTTGGCTTTGGAACGCAAGGGAAAGACCGTCAGCGGAAGACTCGAATAGGTGTTTTGTCCTTTGCCGACGATCTCGTTTTGGTTGAGGGCATACTCGATAGCCTCCGCGTCATCCTGGTTCGCCAGTTTTTCTTTTGTGGTTTCCCTGCACACGAAAAACGATTGGGAAAGATTCGCTTTCAAACAATCGTCCATGGCTTCGAAAAGTTCTTTCTCGCTATGGCAATTGAGCGTTTTGCGGGAGAACTCATAAAGGATCTCGATCCTTCCTTGGCTTTCTTTCGCTTCTTTCGCCTTCCGTTGGATCTTGATGACGAGGCTCCCGCAAATGAGGGAAATGATCAAGAAGACGACGAAAGAGATGTAGTAGTTCAGATCATCCATCATGAAGGTGTATCTCGGGTCCGTGAGGAAGAAGTTGAACGAGAAAACGAGGATGACGGAAGCAACCGCGCCATAGACGATGTTCTTGGTTTCGATCAAGATGACGAGAACGGCGAGGATGAACAGCAAAAAGATGTTCTCGTCATG
>JAQYPI010000024.1 GCA_028726925.1 Caryophanales bacterium
TTGGCGGAGAATCGGGGAAATTCCCAAGAGGACAGGGTCCGCGAGGTTGAGGACGGAAGGGCCAAGCAGCAATCCGAGGACCAGATACCAAACGATCTTGGGGACTTTGATTTTCTCAAGCAAAACCCCGCCCGAAATGCCGAGGGCGAAGACGAGACCTAGCGTCAAGAACAGATTCATGGATGTCCCTCCGAGGCGAAAACGCCTAGACGTCATCAGCGAAACGCGGTTCGGGCAAGGCCCCGGGAGACATCATTCCCGAGATAGAGTATAGCACGCTTCCCCTTTCCTTGTTCCCTTCATCCTTTTGCGCGCGTGTTATAATGCTCCTCGAATCGGAGGTATTCCCTTGAACGTCTTGCCCTTCGCCCTTTCGACCTTGCTCGCCCTTGTGGGGGCGATCCTTCCTCAAGAGGAATCCGTCGGGGACCTCCCCGTCTCGGGCTATTTTGAATCGCAGCTTGTAAACGATATCCAGAAAGGGTTTTATCATTGTCTCGACGCGATGTCCCAAAGCGAGGAATTCCTCCTCGGGCGCCTTGAATACGACGTCTTTCCTAGCGTCGTGAAAGTCGCCGACATTCAGGATTTCCTCGCGGGATCCACCTCGTTGCTAACGGATTTCGGCGCGGCAAAGGAAGCTTATTTCCTCGACCATCCCGCCCCCTTTGGGGTAGATGCCGACGCCCTTTCCCTAAGCGTCGGGACAAAAGGGGACACCTACGCCGTCTCAATCGGGACAGGAAGGCGCGATACCTATCTCGTTGAGGGATACTCCATGAACGAAACCGAGGTCGGTTCGGCCTCAAGCGCCCTCGCGTCCGCGATTGGCGACATCGTCGCGGAAGCAGCAGACAAAAGCGATTACGAAAAAGCCAAGCTCGCCGCAGAGAGGGTCGCCGAGAAAACCAAATACAGCTTCGCGGAGAACGACCCCGAGAAAGCCCCTTACGTCCGCAGCCCCTATGGGGCCTTGGTCCTCGGAGAGGCCGTATGCGAAGGATATGCGAAAGCCTATAAGGCGGTCCTAGACGAGATGGGCGTCCCCTGCGTCCTCGTCAACGGGTATTTGCTGTCCGATGAAGGCAGTTACGAACCCCATCTTTGGACCGACGTCGAGATCGATGGGGCGTGGTACATGGTCGACCCGACGTTATGCGACTCCTTGGGTCTTGAAAGGGCGTTCCTTGTGCCTTTGGACGAAGCGAGCGTAGACCATAAAGAAGACAGCGTCGTTGGGGCTTCTTCTTTCCGTTTCTCCTATCCTACCCTTTCCACGAATCCTTATGGCCAAAAGTCGTTGGACGTCCAGGTTTCTTACGAGGGAACCGGGTCCGAGAAGATCTTCCGCGCGGACCTCTCTTTCGAGGGCAAAGGGGCGCTTGCCCTGGCGGAGGAAGATAAGCATCTCGCGGTTTCCTATAGCACCCAGACCTCGACCAAAGAGAACATCATCTGGCTCCCATATGTCTCCATCCCCGCCTCGATAAAGGCAAACCAAGGAGATGTGACGGATAACGGGGATTCCGTTACCTTCCGCGATTGGGGGTCCGTGCCCTTCTTGCGTTTCGCTTTGATTAGCGAACCCCCGACCGGGGCGAATGAGATTTCCTATGCGGACGACCTTCCTTTCTCCTCGTTCATCGCAAGAAGCGCGATCATCGAAAACGAGGCAAACGAAGGGGATGTCGCCCGTCCTTTCGCGAATTCGGTCACCCCTTCCAACACCAAGAAGCTCGACATCCTTTCCCGTTACACGATGGAATTCACGTACGACGAGCCGCTTGAAGTCGAGAACAAGGAACAAGGCATCGGGATCGAGGTGACTTCGACCCATGGCCTTTCCTCGTCCGATTATCTTTTGACCGACCTCCGTTTCGATGAGGAAAGCAATACGTTGCGTTTCGACTTCCGCCCATGCGACTCCTTCCTCGCGGATGGCGAGATCTATTCCTTCCTCCCGACGAATCTCGTCGGCAAGGAGTCGGGACTCGCCCCACATCCCGTCACGTATTCCTTCGCTTATGCAAGCGTCGTCTGCAACAAGATCCTGCCGGAAGGGCGTTTATACATGGACGTGCTCGCCCATCCTTCCCTCATCGACGAGCAAGACCTCTCCTTGACGAATTGGGAGCTTGATGGCAAATCCGTCCCGGATTCCTTCGTATCCCAACTCGCCTTGGTCGCGACGAGCATCGGCAAGAACGATGCGGCGACCATGATCGACGCGACCGGGATCGCCCCGTTCTCTTCTTCGACTTACGAGCTTTCCCTCCATCTCTGCGGATTGCCCCAGGGGATTCCGGAAGGCAGCTACATGAAAGTATCATTTGGGTTCCCGGAAGGCTTCGACCCGTCGATGGAAGGGACGACGTTCAAGCTCTTCCATTTCAAGAGGGACGTTAACGGGGACATCGATCCCGCCTCCGCGGAAGAGATCCCTTGCCTCATCACGTCCAAGGGAATCATCGCCGAAATCGCGTCCTTCTCCCCTTTCCTTTTGATGGAAACAAGAAAAGGGGAGGAAACGGGCAAAGCCCTTTACACCCGTGTTTCGAGCGGGGAAGGGTCCGTCAAGGAAAAGGAATCCGGGAGGAACCTCGCGGTCATCTTAGACGGGAAGGAAGCCACGATTTCCCTCTCCCCGAAGGAAGGGTACGTAACTTCTTACGCCTTGCTCAACGGGGATTTCCTCGAAACGAGTGGGACCGAGGTGAGCCTTCCAAGTGAAAGCCTTGAGGAAAACAACGTCCTCGAGGTCGGCTTCGTCTCGGAAGCCAAGCTCGGGCGGGAAAAGGCCCAGGGCATCCAAAATATCGAAGGCACGTTCCTAAGTTCTCATAACGGCATCGAGCGGATCGATCGGAAAACCATGATCCTCGTTTGGACCCTCGTCCCGATCCTCGGCCTTGTCGCGGCCATCGCGGCCATTGTCTTCCTCGTCGAATTCCGAAAGAGAAAGAACCTATCCGACAAGAAACGGAAAGGGAACAAACATTGAAAAGGCTCGATTCGAGCCTTTTTCATTTCAATCGTTTTGGGAAATAGGGGCACCCGTTCCTCTTGCAATCCGGATTCCTCGAAAAATAATCGCAGACGATCGGCCCTTTAATGGAAACTTCAACCCCAAACCGGGAATTCACGTGAGCGATCGCTTCCTCGAGAACCAGGAACGCGTTCCGTTTGCAGCAACGGGGCCCACCGATTCGAGCCATTTTCTTCAAGCAGTCGGACGTGAAATCCAGGTGATCGGCATAGGCTTCGTCTTTCGACAAGGGGCCGGTCCCCTCGAGCAAGGAAAACGCCGCGCCGAGAGAGGCAACGGATCCGCAGACGCCCCAATGGCCGCACATGGCCCCGGGCATCTTGATGCTCCGCTCGGCGAGGGCATCGAGGGCGGCGCTTAAATCGAAAGCCATGCCCGCGTTATGAAGCGCGGTCAGGAAAGCACCTCCATCGAGAAAGTGGTGTTCGGGACCGTGGATAGAGACGAAATCCTTCGAGGCGATTCTTTTCAGGATCGCGATGGGATCGGTTCCTTTTTCTTGAAGAAGGGCGGCTTTGATTCTCGCGTAACGTTCTTGCATTTCCATGTCGTTTCCTCCGGTGCCCCTATCCTATGGGAAAGGAAAAAGGTCTGCAAGCGATGCTGTCTTTTGGGAAAAGAAAAGGGACGTCTATTCGTTTTTGTTGTTCACGATCTTCGCGGGGCTCACGCGTTTGACGAGAAGGAATGGGATGAACGTGAATGCCAAGACCGTCAAGGCGATGAGGGCGAAATGGAAGAGGAAGACATCGGGATGGAAATAGAAGATATCGATCTTCACGATGTTCCTTCCCATGAAATTCGCATAGGCATTGACGATGAGGCTGTTGGCGAGCAGCAAGAAAGGATAGGAAAGAATTGCGGTCAGCAGGATCGATGCGATGCCGATGACGGCGTTCTTGCTCAGGAAAATCCCCGTGATGTCGGCCAAGGAGGCGCCAAGGGATTTCATGATACCGATCGGGTGGAATCGCTCGCGGACCCATTTCACGGAGAAGAATCCAAAGAAGGCGACAAGAAGGGTGAGGAGCATGTAATAAAGGACGCGGAAGATGTCGCCGAAGAGGTTCACGGTTTTCCGCACGAGCTGATAGACCGGCCGGTTGCCGTCAAGCGCCATCAGGCCATCGTTCATCGCAGCGGTAAGGCAAGCCTCGTAATTCGAGGTCAACGGGACGAGACGGGCGTAGGGGTGGAAAATGGCGGTCGCCATCGCGACGAAATCCTCCGGTCCGACGGACGTCGTGCTCGGGGTGGTACCGACGACTTCGAGGGGCACGCTTCCGACGATGCTGCTATCGATTTGGTTTCCATCGGTCTTGATCCAATAGGCTTTTTTGCCCACGTAGTCGAAGGTCCCGAAAACCCTTTGGTAGGCGCTGTTGCCGGCGCTTAGGCGAATCTCCCCGCGCGCCAGACTGGAGTCGAGCCGGAAATTCCCGCTGCTATAGTAATAGTCCCCTTGGTCCGGAAGGGGGTCGACGGAGAAAAACGTGCCTTCGACCGGCAAGGCAGAACATTCTTCCGTGAAGCTCTCGAGGAGGTCCTCAAGGAAATTCGGATTCAAGGAATAGGCGAGGTTGATCGAGCCGCTCGTGAGGGCGCGCAGGTATTCCTCGTATTCCGGCATCTTCTCGATCGCGAGGAGCTCATTTTGGGGATACCCGGCTTCTCGCACTTTCTCGTAAGCCTCGAAGAGCCCGGGGAATTGCTTTTTGTAATCGGTCTTGATCACGGCTCCGACCCTGCCACAGAAAGTCCCCCAATACTTAAGGTAGGTGAAAGAATACGGGTGTTGGGGACCGAGGATAGCATCGTAAGATTTCCCTTTGCTTTCCGGATATTGGATGTCGAAGACGCAGTCGGCGAAGAAATCGGTGACGATGAGCTTAGCCCCGTCCCGGCAGTCGTCGAGGCTGCCCGCGAGGACCTCGACGTCCCCGTTTTCGTTGCCATAGCGGCAGCGAAGGTAATCGTCGTCGACGATGGCGGTCCCGTACAGGAAGGACGCGTACAGGCCGCGGGGAGTCACGAGCCTTGAGCGGTTGATGAATTTCCCGGCAGCGACGCCATCGCTGTTTCCCGTATCGCATAGGGCGGGGCTGAAATTGATGACAGGATATGTTTTCCCTTCGTAATGGTCCTTGATGGTTTCTCCTTGTTCGTTTCGCATGCGAAGGAAGACTTCGTTGTCCTCGTCCGCGTTGACCACGAGGGCGATTTCCTGCCCCTCGGCATCGAGGTTGTCGAAGAAGATCTTGTTCCGGTCGAAGGAAAGCAAGGTCTGGACGAGGATGGTCGCGACCGTGAGAAGCGAGAAAAGGAAGGCGACGACCCCGGACCCCACCTTGCCTTGGAGGGCATAGGTTTTGCTGAGCTTGCGCTTTTCCTTCTTCTCGAAGCGGTGTTTGGAGAAAGAGACGTCGGGATTCGGTTTCAGGTCGTCGGGGACACGAAAAGGCGAAAAGCCATCCCCCGTCTGCGCGATTTCCCGGATCTCGCCTTTGGAAAGGCCATCGTTCAGTTCTTGGATTTCATGGGGCTTCAAGTCCTTGCTCGAGGGGAGATAGGCCTTTCCCTTTTCCATCCGGAATTCGTTTTTGTAGGCCTCGTCGCGCACGACGTCGCGGATCACGAGGCCTTCCTCGAGGACGATCTTGCGCTCGGCGTATTCGAAGCAGGCGCGCTCGTCGTGGGAAACCATGAAGACGAGGCAATCCTTGCTCACTTCCTTGAGAAGCCCGAGGATCGCCTTGGCGGTTTTCTTGTCGAGGTTGCCCGTCGGCTCGTCGCAGAGGACGAGGCGGGGGTTCTTGACGAGGGCGCGGGCGATGGAGACCCTCTGCCTTTGGCCGCCGGACAGCTCGCTAGGATAACGGTTCTCGAAGCCGAGCAAATCGACTTTCTCGAGGATGGCGCGGACGCGGGATTCTTTGTCTTCGAGGTCGCTTACGATGTCGAGGGCGAGGGAAACGTTTTCCTCGACCGTCAATTCGGGGATGAGCTGGTAGTCCTGGAAGATGAAGCCGCAGTAGGAGGAACGATACGAATCGAGTTCTTCCGCGGTGAAGGAATCGAGATCCTTCCCCTCGATGAGGATCTTGCCGTCCGTCTTGTCGTCGAGGGCGCCAAGCAGGTTCAGGAGGGTGCTCTTGCCGCTGCCGGATTTGCCGAGGACGAAGACGAAACCGGTCGCCGGCAAGGTGAAGGAAACGTCGACGAGCCCGCGGGAAAGGGCGTGTTTCTTGCCGACATAGGTTTTCTTGAGATGCTCGACTTGGATCATGGGGGTGTTTAAAGAATAGTATACGCGATGAGACGTGCGTATCTTCAAAAAAAAGAGAGCGAAAAATCCGATTCTTGGCCTTCGTCCCTTTGAGGAGTCCCCCATTGCCTAACGATGGGTTTAGGAACGGGGCGCGAAAGGGGTTCCGTTTCGCGGACCGTCGAGAAAAGAAGGGGAGTTAGTTTATCGAGCCGTCAAGGGATCGTAATCATAGATGGCGAGGACGTCCCCGTCTTGGCTGACGGCATAGACTTTCTCTCCGACCGATCCGTCATTCAAATCGTTGAAGGAACCGTCCAGATGGATGACATAAGGGGTTAAGAAGGCACCTAGCAATATATCGTGGTTCGTCGGAAGGAGGCTGATTTCCCCGCCACAGGGAACGACCGCGAGCACGCATTCCACGATGGGTAGATGGGTGACCTCCACGCTTTGGATTTGCACATCCTTCATGACGATGGTGCTCGGATAGGTTTCTTGCTCGAGCCATTCCCCTGTGAAAGAGACGCGGACTTCGTCGCCCGCGATGAGCGGCGTGCCCGCTTTCTCACGGATCTCGGTGGGGATGATGGCTCCCCCAAAGAGCTCCGTCACGCGGTCCGAGACATGCTGGCCATAATCGAGCACGATGTTTCGAGACAGAATCGACGGGGGTTCCGTCCCCTCTTGCGAACAACTAGAAAGCCCAGCGAACAAAGAGGATGCGAGAAGCAGAAACGCCTTTCCTTTGCCTTTCATGACGAGAACCTCCGTGAATCATTTCAATTCTACCATAAGGAAGGATAAAGCAAAGCAACGGGAATCAAGGAGGGGCATCCCGTCCCTTCTTTTTGGGCGCTTGGAAAAGGCCCGATTCCAAAATGTCAAACCCGTTAGAGATCAAATCATTTTTCAACCAAAAGGTTGTTGATTTGCCATAAAAACTTCTATAAAATAATAGTAACGGTGGCGAATTAACAATGATTTACGATTTTCAAAGTTTGAGCATTAGATATAAAGAATATTCAAATATTTATCAAAAAATTAATAATGAATGCAAAAAAGGAGTTCTCGTTAAGATAAAAAGAGGACTATATACGGACGATTTGTATAACGATAAAGAAGTGATTGCCAATATATGCTACAACCCATCCTATATATCTTTTGAGTATGCCTTAAGTTACTATGGCATAATACCAGAATTTGTATCTACCTTTACATCTGCGACTTTTGGAAAAAAGAACAACAAAATATACCGTATGAAAGATGCTACTTTTGACTATAAGAGTGTTCCAGATGAAGTGTTCCCTATGGGTATATTAATTATGAAAAATTCAAAAGGTATCTCATATAAGATTGCTTCAAAGGAAAAAGCATTGTGTGATCTTCTATATTCCAAATATCCCGTGAGGAGCATAAAAGATTTAAAAATACTGTTGTTTGAAGATATGAGGATCGACGAAGATGAATTTCTCAAGATGGATGTTGAATTCATGAAAGAAATCGCCCCTTTCTATCATTCAAACTCTCTAAATGTATTAAAAAAATATTTGAACAAGGAGGCTGACTGTTAACGATATGAATAATGTAATCGAACAATTGATCCAAAGTTATAATCCAAAAAATTCAGGTGAAGTAAAAAATGCTATTAGAGAAATAACGCAATCTATCGTTTTGATTGGCTTAAGTAGAAGCAACTTTTTTTCTAAAGCATCCTTTTATGGAGGGACAGCATTAAGAATTTTCCATGGTTTAAACCGATATTCAGAAGATTTGGATTTTACATTAAATGCAGTCGATGAATCTTTTTCATTAGCGCCCTACATTCCGTCAATCCTTAATGTAGCCAAATCATATGGAATTGATTTAAACGTTGAAGTAAAAAGCAAAAAGATAAAGAGTCCCATAGAAAGCGCATTTGCAAAATTAAATACTTTTCAAACGTTTCTTTCGTTTAACATTGACGAAAGATTGACTAGTAGATTACATAAAGACGAATTGATCAAAGTTAAATTTGAAGTCGATTGCAATCCGCCTTTGGGATTTCACGTAGAAAGCAAATGGATTACGGAACCAGAGCTTGCTTCCATAAATGTGCTAGATATCGAAAGCCTATTTTCCGGGAAACTTCATGCAATACTACGCAGAAATTATAAAAACGCAGTAAAGGGAAGAGATTTTTATGATTTTATCTTCTATATAAATAAAAAAATAAAACCGAATTTGAATTACTTGAAGAATAAATTAATCGAGTCAAATGTCTTAGATAAAGATGCTGTGTTCACGATCGATATCTTAAAAGAAATGCTCGTTCAAAGATTTAATCAAATTGATTTTGAGCAAGTTCGAGATGATGCACAAAAATTTGTAATGAAAGATGAAGATTTGAGTCTTTATTGCAAAGAATTATTTATCGACTGCGTAAACAAGATGTAGTTTTTTTGGTTGAAGATATACAAATTAGCCGTCAATAAAACGTAGGATCACGATGCTTGATACAAGCCATTAATCACAATTTCGTTTGGATTGCTAAAATCGCCTCTCAGATAAAAAGAATGGATGGTTCGAACCTAGATTGGCGATGAATCATGAAAAAAGGCTTGACGCGATGACATCAAGCCTTTTCATTCCAATGGTGCGCCCGGGGGGACTCGAACCCACAACCCTCAGATTCGTAGTCTGATACTCTATCCAGTTGAGCTACGGGCGCAGTGCAAGCTGCCAATTGACAGCCTACGTAATATAGTACACTTGCTTTAAGCAAGCAACTATTTTTTTGGAGCATCCGGCCGGATTCGAACCGACGGTAAGGGAGTTGCAGTCCCTGGCCTTACCACTTGGCTACGGATGCGCAAGAAGGATTATAGAAAAGCGCGCGGATTTCATCAAGAACCAAATGAAGGAAAGGGCGAGATTCCAACGTTCGTTTCTTTTGGAATACAAAAGAACGCTTTTCTCTTGATTCTCCGGGGATAACCGCGAAAATAACCCGTGGAAAGAGAGAACGCCTATGCTCCAAAAAGAAGAATACCTTACCACTCGATACTGCTCCCCCTTGCAGGAAATCAGTCTTTCCTCCCTCACGCTCATTTGCCAGGAACTCGCGATCGAGGAAGTCGAACGCATCGGTTACGACCGCACGAAGACGATCGACCAAGGCCTGCTTTGGGTCGTTGGGAAACAGCATTACGAAATCGCCCGGATGCCCCGTTACGAGGAACGCGTGCAAACCTTGACCTATCCCGGGAAGCATCTTGGACCCTTCTTCCTCCGTCATTACCGCATCCTCTCTCAAAGCGGGGAAATGCTCATCAAGGGCGTCGCCGTCTGGTGCATCATCGATCAGAACACCCGCTCCATCGTCGACATCGCCAAGAAAGGCATCGTCCTTCCCGTCGAATCGCAGGATGGCGAGCTCGATTTCCCCAAAGGCTACCCGATGGTCGAGGGAACCCGGAAGGAAACCCTCGAGGCATCCTTCAGCCGTTGCGACGTCAATGGCCACATGAACAACACGAAATACTTTGACTTCATCGAAGACGCGATTCCCGTTTCCTTCCTCAAAGAACACGAAATCGAGACGATCGATATCAACTACAAGAAGGAAATCCCCCTCGGGACGAAGGTGGAAGTGAGCATTGCCGAAAGCGAAGGCAGCTACTACTTCCATAGCGATCACTTCGACGCGAAGCTCGGATACCGGAAAAAATAACGGGGACGTGTATACAAAAAAGGCTAGGGATGGAACCGCTCCGCCAAGGAATCGGCGGATGGTTCTAAGCCAATAGCCTCTTTTTCTTATTGTTTGTTCGCGCTTGCGATAGCGGCTTTGCGGCGGGCGACGCGGAGCTTGCGGTAGCGGCGCTTCACGACGACCGACCCGATGCCGACTACGGCAAGGGCCGCGAGGATGATGCCGAAGACGATGACCCCGGCGAGCGGCAAGTTGTTGGATTTGACGTCTTGCCACATCGCGAGGACGTAACGGTTGTTATCCCCGTAATCCTTCATGATCGCGAGCTTCGGGATCAAGTCCTCGGGCGGGTATTGCGCGAAGAACTGGCGTCCCGCGACGCAGGAGGAATCCTCGCCCTCGATGGTCTCGAGCGCATCCGTGAAGAAGAGATAGGGATTCGTGAAGGGATCGTCCCCGAGCACGTCAGGCACCTCATCGAGAGTTCCCTCGAACATGTAGGAGAGATCGACGACGTCCCATTCTTCTTCCTCAGCGACGGTTTCCCAAGGGGTGATCGACCCGTCTTCTTCTTCTCGGCCCGCGGGATCGAAATCCGCGACGTCATCGAGATCGTAATAACGGGGGTCATACCAGTTGCGCACGAGATCGAGGATCGTGTTGCCCCCGATGAAAGGGGTATACCCGATGTATTCCATGTTCGCGCGGGCGACTTGGGGATCGCTGATGAAGTTCAGGAAATCGTAGGCGGCCTGTTGTTGCTCGCCTTCGCATTGCTTGGTCATCATCCATCCGTCAAACCAGATGTTTCCACCGGTCTTGGGGATGGAGTAATAAAGGGTTTGAGGGCTGTTCGCCTCGGGATCTTCCGCGGTGTCGGTCGCGTAGACGGCGTCCCCGCTCCAAGCGAGGTTGATGCCGATCATGCCCTTGACGATGTCTTCCTTGCCCGAGTCGACCTCGAAGCCGAAGATGTTCTCCTTGAGGCGAAGCAGGGTTTCCTTCACCTTCTCGACGTCTTCTTCCCCGCAGCGGTTGAAGATCTCCGCGAGCTTGGGGGAATAATTCTCGACCGCCTCATCCCATTTTCCGGGGATGAGGTCGAGGTTCTCGTCGAAGCAGCCGGATGCTTCCATGGCGGCGAGGATGTCATCCTGGAACTCCGCCATGATGCCGACGGAATAGGTGTCGCGCATGGAATCCTTGACGGACATCTCGCCGTGGAAGCGCTCGTCCCACAAGGAATTCCAATCGTTCATCGCGAGTTTGACCTCGTCTTCATCAAGGCCTTTGTCGGCGGCAATCTTCGCGGGGTTATAGAGGATGCCAAGCGTCCCCCACATGTACCCGACGGCATAGTCGCCGACCGAGCAAGTTTGCCCATCGATCTCCGCGGTCAAGGCATCGAGTTGGCCCAAGAGGTAGGGGGAGCAATAGGAGACGTAATTCGGGACGCGGTCGAAATCGATGCTTTGGAGCATCCCGAGGCTCATCATCTTCTGGATCGTGTAATCCGAGGCGGTGATGAGGTCATAGACGGATTTGCCCGTCTTGAGGGACGAGAGCATCGTCTCATTCGTGTCGTAGGTGTCATAGACGACCGACACCTTCTTGCCGAGTTTCTCGGATTCGTATTCTTCGAACCCGGAAAGGACGTCGTCGAAGGAATATTCGTTACCGTCTTCGTCGACATAGTCGAAGGCGTCTTCCCCGATGTAGTCCTCGCAGTTGAGGAGACGAAGGGTGAGGCCTTCTTCCTCGGTGCCGCAGCTTGCGAGGCTCGTCGCGGCCATGAGGGTGCCTAGGACCAAAAGCAGGCGGGACGTGTATCTGTTTTTCATGGTCGGTTACCTCCCTCTCCGATGCTTTGCCTGACGCGATTGGACGTTGCGGTAGATCGTGACGCCGAGGACGATCGCGAGGACAAAGAGGAATATGAACGTGGTAAGGGGCCGCATCGTCGGGGGGATGGGGCCTTTCTTGATCTTGGCCTGGACCAAGGTGGACAGGGTCTCGATGGTCTTCTCGCCGGAGAAGAGCCCGGCCCCGCGGGTGAAAGCGGTGACGATGAAATCGTCGAGGGAGAGCGTGATGGCGAGCAAGAAGCCGGAAGCGATGCCCGGGAGGATTTCCGGGAGGGTGGCTTTCAAGAGGGCCTGGCGCTGGGTGCACCCGAGGTCGAGGGCCGCCTCATAGAGAGCGGGATCCATCTGCTGGAGTTTCGGCTTGACCGAGAGGTAGACGAAGGGGACGCTCAGGATGACGTGGCCGACGAGCAACGTCCAAAAGCTAAAGATGTTCGTGCCTTGGAAGAGATAATTGCCCGCGAACACGAAGAGGACCGTAAGCGAGAGGGCGATGACGATCTCGGCGTTGACGACCGGGATCTGGGTCGTGGTCTCGCAGAAGGACCGCCAATGCTTCTTGGAATAGAAGGTGCCGATGGCCCCGAGGGTCCCAAGGAGAGTCGAGACGAGGCCGGAGACGAGGGCGAGGACGATGGTGTTCGCGAGGGCGATGCCGATTTCCTCGTCATGGAAGAGACGGGCGTAAAGCTCGAAGCTGAAGCTGCCCCATTGGCCGATGATTTCCGTGTCGGTGAAGGACGAGGCGATGAGGACGAGGATGGGGACGTACATGAGGATCAGGGCGATCCAGATGGCGCATTGGCCAAGCACCTTGCGAAGAAGGGATTGGCGCTTGATCTTGGTCTCGTTCGAGACGGGTTTGGCGCTTACCATGCTCCGACCTTCCTTTCTCCATCCCCGCGGAATTTGCGCGTCGCGAACATCGAGATGGCGATGAGGACGAGCATGACGAGGGCCATGAAGGAGCCTTCGTTCCATTGGGATTGGCTGAAATTCAAATAGATGATGTTGCCAAACAGCGTGAGCTTGCCTTCGGAGAGGGTATCCGAGATGACGTAGCTCGACATGGTCGGCATGAAGACCATCTCCGCGGCGGAGACGATGCCGGGGATGGACTGGGGGAGGACGCTCTTGAGGAAGGTCTGGACGGGGTTGGCCCCGAGGTCCCTCGCCGCCTCGATCTGCGATTTATCGAGCTTCAGCATCGTCGTGTAAAGCGGCAGGATGGTGAAGGGCAGGTAGTTGTAAACAAGGCCGATCATCGTGGAAACGTAAGGATGGTCGCCGCCTCGGATGCCGAGCCAGTTGAGGACGTCGCGGGTGGCGCCGGTGCGAAGGACGAAGTTGATCCACATCGGCATGACAAAGAGCATGACGAGGGCGACGTTCTTGTTCACTTTCTTGTCTGCGAGGAGATAGGCAAGCGGGTAGCCGATCAAGAGGCAGATGAGGGTATTGAAGATCCCAAGGAACAAGGACACGACGAGGACATTGAGTTTGGTCGTCGACGTGAAGAAGGAGACGAGGGCCGCCCAGGAGAAGGTCAGGCTCTCGGTCCCGTCCGCGGCGTAGACCGTCTCGGTGAACGCGTAGAGGACGATGATGAGGATGGGGAGGATGACGAAAAGGACGAGAAAGAGCGCGTAGGGGAAGGAGAGGTAGGAGCGCTTGAACGCGAAGAACCGTTCCGCGCTGCGCTTGGCACGGGATTTTTCCATGGCTTATTCCTCGACTTCGTAGGCGTCCAAAGAGCCTTTGAGGCGGAGCTTGATGTCTTCTTTCGCGACTTCGATGGAGACAAGATCACCCTCGTTCCAAGAATAGGGCGAGTTGCAAATGAAATCCTCCTCGTCGTCGGTGCGGACGAGGTATTGGTAGTGGTCGCCGATCCAGACGGCGCTTAGGATCTCGCCAGAGCTATGGCCCTGGGAAAGGTCGTCAGAAAGGACGACTTTCTCGAGGGCGACGACCGCGACGACCTTGGCTTCCTTGCGGAAATCGTAGACTTTCTTGGTCGCGGGGCAAAGGACGGTACCACCCTCTTGGAGGACGCCGCCTTCGACGAGCTGGGTGACGTCGACGGGGAAGGCATCTTCGCCGATGACGACGTCGTTGTCCCCGTCGATGTAGGCGTCGACGTATTCGTTCTCGTCATAGGTCTTTTCCATGACCTGGATGTTCTCGGGATCGACGCTCAGGGAGACGACGGTGCCGACCGCGCGATCCTTCGTGTCGCGGCAAGCGACCTCGCTTTTGCCGACGAGGACGACGTATTGGTAATGGACGCCCTGGAAGATTTTGGATTCGATCTTGCCGTCGACGGTGCCGGTCCCGGCCTCGCCGATCTTGAAGTCCTCGGGACGGATGACGACGTCGACCTTCTGGTTCGCGGGGAAATCGTCGACGCAATCCCAGACCTTGTTGATGAAGCGGACTTTCTTGGAACCCGCCATCGTGCCGTTATAGATGTTGGATTCGCCGATGAAGTCCGCGACAAAGGCGTTCACGGGCTCGTTGTAGATCTGTTCCGGCGTGCCGATTTGCTGGACGACGCCGTCTTTCATGATGATGATGCGGTCCGACATCGTGAGGGCCTCTTCCTGGTCGTGGGTGACGTAGAAGAAGGTGATGCCGAGTTTGCGGTGCATTTCCTTGAGCTCGAGCTGCATGTCCTTGCGCATCTTGTGGTCAAGCGCGGATAGCGGCTCATCGAGGAGCAAAACCTTCGGCTCATTGACGATGGCGCGGGCGATCGCGACGCGCTGCTGCTGGCCGCCCGAGAGGGTGCCGACGTCGCGGTCCTCCATTTCCTCGAGGTCGACGAGCTTGAGGGCGCGGGAGACCTTCTCGTCGATGGTCTTCGCGGGCAGATGCTTCATCTTGACCTTCGGGGTGCCGTCCTTGTCGAGGACGGGTTTCCCGTCTTTCCCGATGACGGGCACCGGCACCTTCTTGAGCTTGAGACCGAAAGCGACGTTGTCGTAGACGTCGAGGTGGGGGAACAAGGCGTAATGCTGGAACACCGTGTTGACCGGGCGCTTATAAGGCGGCAGCAAGGAAATGTCCTGCCCATTGAGCAAGATTTCGCCCGAGCTCGGGAGCTCGAAACCCGCTATCATGCGAAGCGTTGTGGTTTTCCCACATCCCGACGGCCCAAGGATCGTGATGAATTCGCCTCGCTTCACATCGAGATTGAAGTCATCGACAACCGTCGTCCCGTCGAATTGCTTGCACACGTGGCGCAAGCCGATGATCGTATCCGACACACCATCCATAATTGTCCCTCCATGGTTTTGGTCTAGAAAGATAAGTACAGAGTGAGAACCTTAGCAACGGCGCTTCAGTTCAACGGCGAAAATAATGGGGTTTGCACCCCCAAAATGCAATACTTTTTTTTCGCGATTTTTACCCCCGAAAAATGAGTCGGGGAAAAAATTGGCTTTTATTCGGCATTATCGAAGGAATCCCGTCAAAAATTTTCTTTATTTTTCCGCGAAGATTTTGCTTCCAAAAATCGCGAAAAATCCTACAATGTTTTTGCTATGAGTTTTCGACGCAATTTTCTCCTATGCCTCTTCCCGCTGGCCTGCACGCTCGCCGGGTGTGGAGGCGACTCGGGCGCGACGAAAGTCCCCCTCCTTTTCGGATCCAAGGAATACACTTCCGAAACCGAGATCACCCCGACCTCGCACATGAAGAAGCTCGAGGACCAAAGCGTCTTAGAAGCCATGGTTGAGCGCGGGGAGAATTTCCTCCTCGTTGTTCTTGGCGACGCCCACGAGACCTGCGGGTGTTGGAACACCTTCCACCAAAACAACATCGTCCGGTTCCAGCAAGAAACGAACGTCCTCTTTCATTACCTCTATAGCAACGAAATCACGAAGGATTTCGGCCTCGACATCGGCTCGCAGAAGGCGACGATCGCAATCTTCCGCGACGGGAAAGTCGCTTACCAGAATTTCGATGTCCCCGAGGACAGCGACTTCTATCGCGACTACGCGAGTTTCCGTCGGTACATGCTTGATCGCATCGCGCTTCCGCGCGTGCATTATTTGACCCGGGACCAATTAAGCGCCCTTTATGATGGCGTCACCCCCTTCACGATCTACTTCTCCCGCCAGACGTGCGGAGACTGCGCCTACATGCAGAAAACATCCTATCGCGCCTATTACGAATCCCATCCCGAGGGAATCGAGGATTCCTACATCATCGACATGGACGACGTCGGGATCGGGTCCGTGAAAGTCGATGGGGTCATCTACCATAAATCCACCTCCGAGAACGCGAACGCCTACCAAAAGGAAGCTCAGGCCCTCTACGACGCCTTCAAGATCGAATACGGGCTCGACGAGGCGATGGACAACCCATCGGGTTACGGGACGGGCTATGTCCCGACTCTCTACCACGTCAACCCGGAGGGAAACGGCAAAAAACGGGGGGACGTCATCGATATGTCGGGCGTCTTCTATAATGACCGCATCGAAGACGGCGAGATCGCGTATACCTATTTCACGGAAGAGCGGCTCGGGCTAGAATCCCTCTCCTACCTCCGCGATTCGCACGTAGAGATCAAGGTCCTTCTCGGCCAAGAAGTCGCCTCGAGCGACCGCGAGGGCATCGGGGCCTACCACGACCCAATCCTGAACGCCTTCCTCGACGCCGCAGTCGGGACCATCTCCTAAGAAAGGAAACAAAGCATCATGAACGAAAACCTGAACCGCTTCTTGCGGTACGTCAAAATCGACACCCAAAGCGACGAATCGAGCCTTTCCGTCCCAAGCGCGGCGAAGGAGCTCGATCTCACCCGCCTCCTTCAGAAAGAACTCGCGGAGATGGGGATCGCTTCTTCCATCAACGAATTCGGCATCCTCTATGGCAAGCTCGATGGCGACCCGACCCTCGACCCGATCGGCCTCAACGCCCACGTGGACACCGCCTCGGAATGCTCAGGCAAGGACGTGAAGCCGCAAATCATCAAGAACTACGACGGGGGCGTGATTCGCCTGAACGACGAATATTTCATGTCTCCCAAAGAATTCCCGACGCTTGCGGACCACATCGGGCACGATCTCGTCGTCACGAGCGGGGATACCCTCCTCGGGGCGGACGACAAGGCCGGGGTCGCGATCATCATGGCCGTCCTCGCCTATTTCGCTTCTCATCCCGAGGTCAAACATCACCCCATTTGCTTCTGCTTCACCCCGGACGAGGAAATCGGCAGGGGTCCGGACCATTTCGACGCGGAAACCTTCGGGGCGAAATACGCGTACACGATCGACGGAAGCCGGATCGACGAAATCGCTTATGAGACGTTCAACGCCGCCCACGCGGACATCGTGATCCACGGCATCTCCATCCACCCGGGCGAAGCCAAGGGCAAGCTCGTCAACGCCCAAACCGTCGCATTCCGTTTTGATTCCCTTCTCCCCTCTTCGGAACGTCCCGAAACGACGGATGGCCACGAAGGGTTCTATCACTTGGTCGGGATAAGAGGGAACGTCGACACCGCCTCCCTCCATTACATCCTGCGCGACCATGACCGCGGGTTGCTCGAAAAGCGCAAGACGGTTATCCAGGAAGCCGCGGAAAGCCTCGAGAAGCTCTATCCTGGCATCAAGATCGACGTCACGATTAAGGATGATTACCGCAACATGAAAGAGGTGCTCGACGTGCATCCCGAAGCCGTCGAGAAAGCGACCGCGGCGTTCAAAAGCCTCGGCATAAAGCCCGTCTATCCCCCCATTCGCGGCGGGACCGACGGGGCGACTTTCTCCTTCAAGGGTTGCCCGACCCCGAACCTCGGGACCGGCAGTTACAACCATCATGGTCGGTTCGAATACCTCTCCGTTCCCGAATTCGACCAGATGATCGAGATCGTTAAGACAATGCTCATGTACGGTAAAGAAGCAAGCAACCGAAAACAATAGATAGACCGCCAGCACTACACTATTCCGAACCAAAGACCAAAAGATAAGCATTTTGAGAAAATCTAAACTTTTGGATTTTCCTACAATTCCGACTACGG
>JAQYPI010000025.1 GCA_028726925.1 Caryophanales bacterium
CCGAAAGCCCTTTGACGGAGCGGGCGGGAAGGCCATCGCTCAAGGCCTTTTGGATCGGCTCGAGAATCGCCATCTCGTAAATGGCAGTCTTGTCTTTCGCGATGCGGGCCTTGATGCTTTGGCGCCCGATGATCTTGGTGACGGTGTCGAGGTCTGCCATCGCAAGCTCGAGGTCGATGGTCTCGATGTCGCGGGCGGGGTCGATCGAGGCATCCACGTGGATGATCTCGGAGGATTCGAAGCAGCGGACGACCTCGCAAATCGCGTCGCATTCGCGGATGGCAGCGAGGAACTGGTTGCCAAGACCTTCGCCTTTGGAAGCCCCTTTGACGAGGCCGGCGATGTCGTAGAACTCGAACGTGGCGTTGATCTTCCGCTCAGGATGGAACATCTCGGTCAGCTCATCAAGACGCTCATCGGGGACGATGACGACCCCCGTGTTCGGCTTGATGGTCGCGAAAGGATAATTCGCGGCCTCGACATGCGAATTCGTGATGGCATTGAACAAGGTGCTTTTCCCTACGTTTGGCAACCCAACGATACCGGCTTTTAATGGCATGAGCGTCCTAACCTCCTAAAGTGCCTAGGAATTGTAAACTTATCTTCTTCAAGAAGATAGCATTATTTGCTTGAAACGGCGATTTCCTTCTGCTTCGTCGCGAGTTCCTTTTCTATGAAAAACGAAAAAGAAAGGGGGCGTCTATTTGTTTTCCGACACTTTGTAACGATAGCAGACAAGATCGCACGTCCCTTCTTTCCACGGGGAGATCGGAACGTTTTCCCGGATCTTCTCGTAGACGAAGCCGCATTTTTGGAAGACACGGATGCTGCGGTGGTTTTCCTTGACGGCGGTCAGGATGATTTCCGGATAGCCAACGGAAACAAGGTAATCGCGGAAAGCCAGACAAGCCTCGGTCATATAGCCATTTCCCCAAGCGGAACGGGAGAGGCAGTAACCGATCTCCGGGACCGACCCCTCAAATTTCGCGACGTCAATGGAGCCGATCAGTTTGCCGTCTTCTTTCCTCTCGATCCCAAAACGGAAGGGGCTTTCTTCGGAGAGCCAGCAAGAAAGGATCGCTTTCGTGTCCTCGAGGCTCCGATGGGGATTCCAGGTAAGATAACGGGTTACTTCGGGATCGTTTGCCCAGCCGGAAAAGATCGCTTCCGCGTCGTCCTCACGAAAAGGCCGAAGGATGAGACGTTCCGTTTCGATTCGCTTTTGCTCTGGCATATGCCTTCCTTAGATAAAAAAGAACCCTGCCGAACCGGCAGGGTTAGAAGCACTGAGATTAGATCTTCTTAACGTTCTTAGCACGAGGCCCACGATCCGATTCTTCGATCTCGAACTCTACATTCTCGCCTTTTTCGGCGGTCTTGTAGTCGTCCATGATGAGAGCGGAATAGTGGAAGAAGTAGTCACGGTTGTCTTCGGCGCGAATGAAACCATAACCCTTTTCTTTGTTGAAGTTTTTGACTGTTCCCTTCATGAGACTCCTAACCTTCCTGGTATGTTTCTTAAGAAACTTAACCGCCTTCTAGTATAAAACGTTTCGATTTTGGTTACTAAGGATTTTTCTAAAAAATCCCTCTCCCCTTACCTTCTCGCGGCGAAATCCCCTTTTTGAAGGCGTGCCTTCAGGAAGAGACCCGCGAAGAGGCAAAGCACGAGGGAAGTGAAAACTACGATGAGGACCGGGCCGGAAGAGAAGCGGATGCGAAGGGGCGTTCCAAAGGAAAAGGACAGAAATAAGGACACGAAGATCTCGGCGGCCAGGATGCCGGCGACCGCGGAAAAACAAGAGGAAGAGGCATCGAGGATCGCGCGGCTTTCCTGCAGCAAAAGAATGTCGTTCCTTGAGAGGCCGAGAGCGAACAGTGTTTTCCCCTCGCGGGCGCTTTCGGCAGTCGATAGCGACAAGGTGAGAAGGAACAAAAATGCACTTGAAAGTAAGGAAATGAGGGAGAAAAAGAGCAAAACCACGCCAATATAATCCGTCGTTTCGCCCAGGGATTCCTCGACGAGGGCCGACGGGGACGCGAAAAGAAAACCCGGAAAAGCCTTCTCGAGATCGATCGAAAGACGTGACGCATCTTCGTTCTCGTCCAAATAGAAAACGGCGCCGCGAGGTTCGGCCTGCAAGGGACTCACCAAAAGATCGTCAACAAAAAAGTCGATGGTCCAGTCATCCTTCACGTACAAGACGTCGCTTTCTTCTTCTTTCGTCCCGACGACCGTAAGTTCCTTTTCCTCGAAATGGCGGGAATAGGTGTCTTTGGAAATCGTGCTTCCGACCTCCGCGAGAACGTTTACTTTTTCAGGCTCCCCAAGTTTAAGAAAGAGGGCCGTTGACAAGACCACTTCCGCGGTTTCCTCGGGTTTCTTCCCGCGAACCCCTTCGAGATTCGCGGAGATGCGAAGACCTTTCGAGCCCGAGGAAAGGAGACTTCCTTCCACGGTTCCTTCCGGCATATCGCCTAAAAGGCCCGCCTGCTCGAGGGGGAGGTCGCGGTAAGTCTTTTCCAGGAGATCCGAGAGTTCTTGGCTTTTCGTCAAGAAAAAACGCCCGGAGAACCCGATCAAGGCGCTTTCAGTCGATCCGAAAAACCCTCCATTCGAGATGGGCAGCCTGCCCTTGATCGAGGGATGGACTTGCTTGACCCGGTCGAAAAGGGAATAGGGGATCCCGCGCCCCGCCCTTCGGAAGACGTAAAGCCGGTTCAAGGAAACGCGCGTCCCGAGGGGGCAAAGGGAAGGGGCGTAATCCGCGTTCACGAAATCGAACGCGACGGAAGCGAGGCTTTCTTCTTTCCGCGCTTCCTTAAGAAAGGCGCTTGGCTTGCCTTCGATTTCCAAAAAGGGGATGGAACGGGCTTCCTGAGGGGATCCGGGAACCCCATCCCCGATATCCAAGAAGCGCAGGGTGTCGCATAAAATCGCGTCATTCCAGTCGATGGAGGCGTGATAAAAACAAGGCATAGGGCTTTCCTTGACCCCGATGACGCGGAACAGGAGTTCCTCGGAAAGGTTCCAGGAAAGATTGGCGAGGCGAAGGGTAAGCAAGAAGGTTCCTTGTTCGCAATAGGCGCCGAGATTCGCGTATCCCCGAAGGAGGCCAAAGGCGCTACAAAGCCGGGCCATGTTCGCGAAAGGCAAGCCGAGAACCACCTCGTCAACGCCCATCGCGCCTAGCGGAGAAGGATAGGTGGAATCCTCTTCCCGCAGCCACAGGAAATCGTTGATGGAACGGATCCCGAACCCCTCGAGCATCTCGAGGCTCGCTCCGTTTTCATAATAAAAGGCGTTGTCATCCGGGAAAGACGACTCGAAATCGTAAAGCAAGGTCTTACCGATCCCTTTGACGAAAGAAGGAAAAGCGTCTTGAGTTTTTTTGGCCTCGAGGATCGTCCCAAGCTCGATTGTCTCGGGATCCGAAGGCTTCGAGGCCGGCTCCATCACGATGGTAGACGGGGGGACGATGGAGGCAAAGACGTCGCCCATCTGCTTCGTGATCGAGGAGGAGACATAAACGCTTAACCCCAATCCCAAAAGCCCGAATGTCATGGCAAGGGCATTGCATAGGGAACGGAAGGGCGTCTCCTTCTTCTTCCGTTTCCCGTGCTGGATAGCGACCTTCCACGAAAGGGAGGGCTTCCTTTTCGGCGCATCGATCGCAGGAAGGAACAAGGGCGGGTCCTTTTCCTGTGTGATAGGGCGATCCGAAACCACCTTCCCGTCCTCTAGTGCGACGATGCGGTCCACGTATTCTTTCGCCCGCTCCCCGTCATGGGTGACCATGATGACGAGGCGGGTGGAGGAAAGGCGTTTCAGGAGGGAATAGACAAGACGTGCATTGGCTTCGTCCAAAGCGCTGGTCGGCTCGTCCGCCAAAAGGAGGGAGGGGGAGGCGGCCAAGGCCCGCGCGATCGATACCCTTTGGCGTTCCCCTCCCGATAGTTTCTTCGCCTTTTGCTTGGCTTTTTTCTCCATCTTCACCAAAAAGAGGAGGGACATGGCCTTTTCTTTTCGCTTGGCAAGGGATTCTTTGCTCAGGCAAGACAACGGGAAAAGGACGTTATCGAGCGCGGTCTCGCATTCGAGCAACTCATCTTTCTGGAAAACCATCCCGATGTTCTGAAGGCGGAAGGAGGACCGCCTCTCCTCGGGTAAGGCGGTCAATTCTTCTTCCCCGGCGAACACGGAGCCCTTGTCCGGGAGAATCTGGCCGGAAAGCAAGGATAGAAGGGTGCTCTTCCCCGAACCGGATGGCCCGACGATCGCGATGAATCCCGTCGCGGGGAAGCGAAGGGTCACGTCTTTCAGAACCATGTCATTTCCATACGATTTCGATAGATGCATGACGGAGAGAAAGCTATTCATCGCGCAACTCCTCCACGAATGGGGCCTTTCGCGCGTAAGAGAGGGGAATTCGAACCGACACGAAAGCCAGGATCAAGGGAACGGCCAGGAAAAGAAGCGGCAGGAAATAGGGAATCCCCAAAAAGGAAGGGAACGGCAAGGATAGCAAGGAGGGGATCCCGAATCGAGTTTGGAAAAGCGAATTAAGTGACCGGGACAAGAAAGGGAAAGACGAAAGGGCGGCGATGGCCGACAAGAAAGTCGTGAGCATCCCCTCGTCGAGAAAGAGGGATGAGACATCCTTCTCGCTAGCCCCAAGCACCCGAAGGATGGCGCATTCCTTCTTGTGTTCGGCAAAGGAAGAGGCGCTAGAAATCGCAAGGACGAACGACAGGGTCAGGGCGATGAGCAAGGAGAAGAGGACCAAGGCGGCGTCAAATCCTTCCGCGAGCATGGAAAAGCTTTTCCCGGAAAGGTAGGTCGGGGAAGACAAAACGAACCCTTCCCCGTTTCGCGACAGGTCTTCCATCATCTCCCAAAGTCTTTCCGCGGCATCCCTGCCCTCCGCGAAAAGCCAGCTTGATTCCCCGAGGAAGGAAGCCGATGCTTGCTCGGATAGCAAAAGGGGGATGGAAAGGGCGGTCCCATACGTTTCCTGGATGTGGGGCAAAGGCACGTTGCGCAGATAGTTCTCGAGACCCCGGTACGAGTAATAGAGGGTCGGCTCTCCGAAGAAAGCGAAATCCTTGACCTTCCCCTCGAGGCGAAAGGAAACCGTTTCTTGGACGAGATCCTCCTTGGCCTGATAGGGAAAGGAAAAGGATATCGGCACTTGGATGACGTCCCCGACGGAAAGGCCCCGTTCCTCGAAGAACGACTCGTTTGCAAAGCACGAGGAAAACGATGAGGCCTCGAACGTCGATCCCTCGAGCAATAGGGAAGGCCCAAGCCATGAGAGGGAAGGGTCGAGCACGGGGGCGAACCGCACGGATTCCTGCATGGTTCCCCGGGAAGAAAAAACGTTCCGTTCCGGGAAAAAATACCGCAAATCCCGTTCCAAAGAGATGCCAACTTCCCCTTCGATGAAGGCGGAGGCTTCATCCTCAGAAGGCCTTGATTCCTTGACCAAGTGGACGGGCGAGTCTTGAACTTCCACCGTTTCGCGCTTCCGAAGCTCCGCAAACGCAAATCCGAGGCTTTCTCTTTCCGCCGCCTCCAAAGCCACCGGGGACCCAAGGGCGAACGAAGCGGAAAGCAGGCAGGCGCCGATCCCGATGAATCCCGAAAGGAAAGAAAGCGAGGCTTTCCATCGCCCTTCTTCCAGATGACGAAAAAGGAAGGGAATTCTCCACGAAGGGGAAGGGCGTTTCATCCTTTCCTTTCGTTCGGTAAGGATGCCATCCGCGAGAATCGCGGGAAAGAGGATTTCGCCCTTCTCGAAGCGGATCAATGCGTCGGAATAATGTTCCGCGAGCCCTTCGTTATGCGAAACCATGATGATAAGGCGGGTTTTCGATTCTTTTGACAAGGCTTCCATCACCTTGGTCGCCGAGAGGCTATCCAAAGCGCCGGTCGGCTCATCGGCGAAGACGATGGATGGGGAGGAGGCAAGCGCTCGGCAGAGGGCGACGCGTTGCTTTTCCCCTCCCGACAAGGTTCCCGCTTTTTGCCTTGCTTTCTCCTCGAGACCGAATTCTTGGAGAAGGGACAAGGCCTTTTCCTCCGCCTTTTTCTTCTTCTCCCCGGCGAGACGCAGGGGAAGGGAGACGTTTTCCAAAGCGGAGCAAGGTTCGATCAATTCGTAATGCTGGAACAGAAATGCCGTCTCCTTCGCATGGAAGGCCGTTTTCTCTTTTTCCTTGAAACGGGTTAACGGCTTTCCGCGGTATAAGACCCTGCCTTCCTTTGGGGAAAGAAGGCCGGAAAGCAAATGGAGAAAGGTGCTCTTCCCGCATCCCGAGGGGCCAAGGATTGTGAAGAATCCCCGGGTCGGGAAATGGAACGAGGCATGGGAAAAAAGGTCTTTCTCCCCTTGAAAGCCCATGCCGAGGTTCTCGATTTCCAGTAAGTAGCGAATAGGACATCTCCTTTCGCTTTCTTATTCCAGATTTCGAGGCGGATTTTTCTTCGCGATTTTGAGAACACAGAAAAAGCGGGATGCCTTCGGGGCAAACCGCTGAATCCGTTTTGTTACAAAGTCAAACCAAGGGGTCCGTGGAGAACGGGACGATCGGCTTCTCGTGATGGGCGATGACGTGCTTGATTCTTTGGTTGAAGCGATCCCGATCGATGAGGAGGACGTGCCCGCATCCGAGGCAAATGACCTTGATGTCGGCGCCCAGGCGGACGATTTGGAATCGCTTGCTTCTAGCGATGCAAGGATGGGGCTTTTTCATCTCGACCTCGTCGTAGAGGTCATAAGGGATCACCACGGCTGATCCTCCATCTTGACGGCCGCGGGAACCTTCGGGAGGCCCGGCATCGTCATGATCTCGCCGGTGAGGGGGATGACGAAACGCGCCCCGGCGGAGAGGTTCACCTCGCGGATCGTGATGGCGAACCCTTCTGGGGCCCCAAGGACCTTCGGGTCATCCGAAAGGGATTGCGGGGTTTTCGCCATGCAGATGTAGGCATCCCCAAAGCCCAAGGATTCATAGAAAGCGAGCTGTTCTTCCGCTTTCGGCTCGTAAACAACTTTACCGGCGTGGTAGATTTCGCGGCAGATGGTCTCGATCTTTTCCTTGAGGGGCCGATGCAGATCGTAAAGGGGATGGTAATGGGATGGCTCGGTCGCGAGGAGGTCCTGGACTTCTTTCGCGAGATCGATTGCCCCTTCGCCGCCTTTGAGGAAGCCATCGAGGAAAGCGACGCGATACCCTTTTTTCTTGCAATAGGCTTGCAGGAAGGCGACTTCCTCTTCGCTATCTTGGGCGAAATGGTTGATGGCGACGACGAAAGGCACCCCGTATTTCTTGATGTTCGCAAGATGCGCATCGAGGTTGGCAACGCCTTTAGAAAGAGCCTCGACCGAGGGGGTGGCCAAATCTTCGAAGGCTTGCCCGCCGTGCATCTTCAGGGCCCGGATCGTCGCGACCATCACGACCGCGTCCGGGGCGATGCCCGCCTCGCGGCATTTGATGTCGAGGAATTTCTCCGCGCCGAGATCCGCGCCGAACCCGGCTTCGGTCACGGTGATGGGAGCCAAACTCATCGCGAGGTTCGTCGCGATGATGGAATTGCAGCCGTGGGCGATGTTGGCGAATGGCCCGCCGTGGATGAGGCAGGGGTTGTTTTCGAGGGTTTGGACGAGATTCGGGAGGAAAGCTTCGCGCATGAGTTTCATGATCGCGTGGCTGACGCGAAGATCTTCGACCGTCACGGGGCTGCCGTCTTTCCGGTAGGCGACGATGATCTTCCGGACGCGAGAAAGGAAATCCTCCTCGTCGCGGGCAAGGCAAAGAATCGCCATCATCTCGCTCGCGACCGTGATAAGGAAGGAATCTTCGCGCGAGGCATTCCGCTTGTCGTTGCCGTGCAGCGAGACCTCGCGAAGGGCGCGGTCATTCATGTCCATCGCCCGTTTCCAGACGATGCGGTCGGGGTCGATGTTCATCTCGTTCCCTTGCCAAAGCTCGTTGTCGATGACGGCGCTGATCAAATTGATGGAGCTCGTTAACGCATGCATGTCCCCCGTGAAATGCAGATTGATCTCTTCTTGGGGAGCAACGGAAGCAAGGCCGCCGCCCGTCGCGCCGCCCTTGATGCCAAACACGGGACCGAGGCTCGGCTCGCGAAGGCAAAGCATCGCTTTCTGGCCGATCTTCCCGAAACCCTCCGCGAGGGCGATGGATGTCGTGGTTTTCCCTTCACCCGCCTTCGTGGGGGTGATGGCGGTCACAAGGACGAGCTTGCCTTTCGGCTTCTGGCGCTGCTCGCGCAAAAAGGAAGCCGAGATTTTGGCCTTGTATTTGCCATAGGGCTCGAGGGCATCCTCGGGGATGCCGGCGGCTTTCGCGATTTCTTGAATGGGTTTTAAGGGCATGGGATTACCTCCTCACATGTAGTCTACTCGCTTTTATATAGGGCGCGCAGGATTTCCTCCTCCCCGCGGACCCACTCGATGTCGAACTGGTTACGGAAGAACGTTTCCTGGCGCTTGACGTAATGGCGCGTGTTCTTCTTGATGTCTTCCTTGCATTCCTCGAGGGTCTTGATCCCATCAAAATACGGGAACAGTTCCTTGACCCCGATCGCCCGGAAGGCCGCGCAGGAACGGCCAAAGCGATCCACGAGCCTCTTGTTTTCCTCGACTAGCCCCGCCTCAAACATCGCGTCGACCCGGGCATTGACCCGTTCGTAAAGGGGTTCCCGGTCCGCTTGGAGGCCGAAAAAGCGGACATCGTAAAGGGGCTTGTGCTCTTGCGAAGCGACGAGATCGCTTTTCCTTTGGCCGGTGGACAAAAAGACTTTAATGGCGCGCATCACGCGGACGCGGTTATGGGGGTGGGTCGCTTTCGCGGAAGCTTCGTCCATCGCGAGAAGGGCTCGATAGAGGGTCTCGTCATCCATCTTCTCGTAAGCAGAAAGATCGACTTCTTTCTCCGGGGGGAATTCGTAATCATAGAGGCCCGCGCGGATATAAAGGCCGGTCCCGCCCGCGATGATGATCGGGACATCGCGCGAAGAAAGCTCGGCGATGACGGAGCGGAGGTCGCCTTGATATTCGAAGGCGCTATAAGAGGAATCGAGGGGCACGAAATCGAAAAGGAAATGGGGGACCGATAGGCGTTCTTCTTCGCTTGGCATCGCGGTCGCGATGTGAAGGTCTCGGTAGACCTGAAAGGCGTCGGCATTCACGACCGCCCCTCCCAAGCGTTTCGCGAGGGAAATCGCGATCTTGCTTTTCCCGGTCGCGGTCGCGCCCGTCAAGACGAGGATCATCGGAGGATGTCCGCCGCTTCTTGCAGAAGCGCCTCCATCTCTTCTTTCGCGGTTTCGAAATTCTGGACGACGGGGTCGTTTCGATAGGCATCCATCGCGGAACGGTATGTTTTTTTGGCTCTCGCGAAAGCGATGTCATCCCCCGCGGCGGAAAGGCGAGCGACTTCTTTTTGGGCTTTCTCGACCGCTTCCCGAAGAGAGGAAACCGTCTTTGATCCCTCGAAGGCTTCCTTCGCGGCGAGATAGGTTTTCGCGACGGGCTCGTTCCCGAGGGCTTTTCCCGCCCGCTTCGCAAGAGAGATGACGGGATCTTCGACGAGGACGCCCATCATGGAGAAGGCGTGGTCCTCGACGATGCGGACCGGGACGATGCAACCCTTGAGGTATTTCGGTCCGGGGAAATTCACGAGCTTGCCCGTTTCCGTGTAGCCCGAGAGGACGTTTTCGTCTTTTTTGGAAGGGCCATCGACGAGAACGTCGTAAACCTTGCCAAGCATCTCTTTGCTATGCGACAGGACGCCGGCCTCGACGACTTTGAGGAGTCGGTCGAAACGTTCGTGCTTGGTCGCGTCGGATACGTTATCTTCCATTTTCGCGGCCGGGGTTCCTTTGCGTGGGGAATAAAGGAAGGTGAAAGCCGCGTCGTATTTCACCTCTTCGCATAGGGAAAGGGTATCCTCGAACTGCTCTTCGGTTTCGTTAGGGAACCCGACGATGATATCGGTCGTGATGGCACACCCCGGGATCTTGGAACGGATTTTCTTGACGAGTTCCAGGTAGCTTTCCCGCGTGTAACGGCGCCCCATGAGGCGCAGCATCGAGGTGGAGCCGCTTTGGACGGGAAGATGGATGCAAGGCATGATGTTCGGGGTGCTCGCGATCACGTCGATCATCTCGTCCGTGAAGTCCCAGGGATGGCTCGTCATAAAGCGGAGGCGCGGAATCCCGAGGGCCGCGACTTCGCGCAAAATCGTCGCAAAAGAGGTTCCGTCGTGGAAATCCTTGCCATAGCTGTTGACGTTTTGGCCAAGCAAGGTGATTTCTTGATAGCCTTGATCCACGAGGGATTTGCATTCTTTCAGGACGTCTTCTTTCGCGCGGCTTCTTTCCCTGCCCCTCGTGTAAGGGACGATGCAATACGTGCAGAATTTGTCGCAGCCATACGTGATGTTGACGTAGGCCTTGTACGAATCGAGGCGGGTTGACGGGAGGTTCTCGACGATATCCCCGGGGAAGGAAACGATGTCGACGAGATCTTTCTTGCGAGCCAAGGATTCGCCGATCAAATTCAAAATGTCCGGGATGTTGTGCGTGCCGAAAATGAGGTTCACGTAAGGATAGGAGGCCTTGATCTTCTTCGCCGCGCCCTCCTCTTGCATCATGCATCCGCAGACGCCGAGGAAAAAGGTGGGATCCTTCTTGCGATTGGCCTTGAATTTGCCGATTTCCCCATAGACTTTCTCTTCCGCGTTCTCGCGGACGGCACACGTGTTAATGAGGACGAGTCCGGCTTCCTCTTCGACATCGGTTCGGGTCATGCCGGCGGCTTCAAGATAGCCCGCGAGGATTTCCTCGTCGCGAACGTTCCCTTGGCAGCCGAATGTCTTGATGAAAAACTTCCGCCCCTCCCCGAATTCTTTCACGTTCTCGGGGACGACAAGCGGCTCGCGGATGGTCTTTCTATCCTCGCGTTTCGTTCTCGCGAGGGCGAGATCCGGCAAGGATTTATAGATGGTGCGTGACATGGCAGATCTCCTTTCCTTCCACGAGGCGAACGGGCTCGATGGCCCGGCATGCCCCCGTGCGATCGTCGACATCAAGGACGACGAAATCGAGTTCCGTCGGGCCTTCGCTCGCGATTTCGAAACGACCCGGCTTTTTGTCGATCAAGGCGCGAATGACCGATGTGGGCTCGTACCCGATGATCCCGTCTTTCATGCCGCAATAACCGGCATCGGTTAGGAACCCCGTTCCCTCGCGGATCGTCTCGTCCGCGGTTTGGACGTGGGTATGCGTTCCGATCACCGCGGTGCAACGCCCCTTGAATATCTCGAAGAACATTTTCTTCTCGGACGTGGAATCCGCGTGGAAATCCACGATATGGATGGGCGCGGCGTCCTCCAAGAGGTCCACAAACGCGGAATAGGGGTCGTCGACATCGACCTTCATGAAGGCTTGGCCAAGAAGGTTCGTGACTTGGATCTCGGTCCCCGCCACCTCATAAACCGCCGTCCCGGAGCCATAGACGTAGGAACGGAGGTTCAGGGGGCGGATAAGAGAATCCGCCCGATCGATATAATCGTCGATCTGGTCGCGGCCGCGGAAGTGATTGCCAAGCGTGATGCAATCGACCCCCGCGTCGAGAAAGGCCTTGTATTCGCGATGGGTAAGGCCGTTGCCCTTGCAAGTGTTCTCCCCGTTGACGATGACGAAGTCGGCGGAAAGCTTCTTCCGGAGGGAAGGCAGGGCTTCCTCGATGGAATGAAGCCCGATCTCGCCGACGACATCGCCGAAAAAGAGGATTCTCATCGCTTATTTCGCGGTTTCGATCGCGCGATATTCGCGGATGACCGAGACCTTGATTTGGCCTGGGTAGGTAACGCCGTTTTCGATTTCCGCGCGGATGTCCTGGGCCATCTTGACGGCTTCGGCATCGCTCACCTTCTCGGGGATGACCATGACGCGGATCTCGCGGCCGGATTGCATCGCATAGGCTTGCGAGACGCCGTCATACTTCTTGGCGATGGTTTCCAAGGCCTCAATGCGCTTGACGTAGGTCTCGAGGGTTTCGCTGCGAGCGCCGGGACGCGCGGCGGAAAGGGTATCCGCGGCCGCGACGAGATAGGAGATGACGAAGCGGGCGGGAACGTCTCCGTGGTGGCTTTGGATCGCGTTGAGGACGACCTCGGGCTCGCCATATCTCTTCGCGAGCTCATAGCCGAGCTGGACGTGGGTCCCTTCTTGCTCGAAGTCGACGGCTTTGCCGATGTCATGGAGCAAACCGGCGCGGCGGGCGAGGTTGGTATCGAGGCCGAGTTCCCCTGCCATGAGGCCGGCAAGATAGGCGACTTCCATCGAATGGGTCAAAGCATTCTGGCCATAGGAAGTGCGGTAATGGAGACGACCGATGTAAGGAAGCAGTTCGCGGTTGATGCGGGGGAGGCCAAGTTTGAAGCAGGCTTCTTGGCCGTATTTCACGCAGGATTCATCCACCTCTTTCTTGACTTTGGCGACGACGTCCTCGATGCGGCCCGGCTGGATGCGGCCGTCCTTGACAAGGATTTCGAGGGAGCGGCGGGCGATTTCGCGGCGGATCGGATCGAAGCAGCTCACCGTGATGGCCTCGGGGGTATCGTCGATGACAAGATCGACGCCGAGTTGCTGTTCGAGGACGCGGATGTTGCGCCCTTCGCGGCCGATGATGCGGCCCTTCATCTCGTCGCTAGGCAAGGCGACGACGGAAACGGTGCGCTCCGTGACGACGTCTTGGGCGTAGCGTTGGCAAGCGGAAACGAGGAGATCGACGGCTTTGGCCTGCGCGGTGTCGCGGGCCTCGTCTTCGGCGTTCTTGATGTAGGCGCTGATTTCCATCGCCATCTTGTTCTCGACGCGGGACATGATCTCGTCATGGGCTTCCTGGACGGACATCCCGGAAACCTTTTCGAGTTCCTTGATGATCTCGTCGACCTTGGCGTCGAGTTCTTCCTTGCGCTTCTTGTTGCTTTCAATTTGGGCATCGAGGGATTGGCTCTTGGCTTCGAGGGCCTCGGTGCGGCGGAGCAATTGATTCTCGCGTTCGTCGAAGGCAGCGACGCGCAAATCGAGCTTCTGCTGCTCGGCGGCGATTTCCGCCTTGCGTTGGCGGGCGTCGTTCTCGTTTTGCTGCTTGGCCTCGAACATTGATTGCTTCGCGTCGAGCTGGGCGTTCTTCACGATGCGGTCTGCTTTGTCTTTGGCGTCGCGCAAAATGCCTTCCGCCTTGCGGTTCGCGGAAGTTTTCTTGTTTTTCCCGACGAGGAAAAGGATGAGGAACGTGATGCCGGCGCCAACGACGAGCGCGGCCGCGGCGATGCCAATGGCAACTCCGAATTCTACTGATGGCATAATTTACTCCTTGAATAGGCTCAAAGAGAGCAATCTCTGCCCAAAGAAAACCGCAGTTAGGTATCAGGAACTATCCGAAAAAAAGGCGCTCCTAGGTATATTTATACGACCGTTTTGATTGGGGAAGGCACTCTTCGAGTACGTCAAATTTTACCAAGATTTGGCCCAAAGAGATAGACGAATTTCACGCTCACGCGAGAAATAGCCGAAAAGAAGGGGTACGTGTATTCGAATTCGAGGAAAATTTGTCTGCGATTCACCGTCTCGCTTTTTCGATGTCGCAAGCGAGGAAAACGCCATTGATGTCCGTCTTGACGGGAAGGTCCCCGCGCAAGAGGGGCAAGAGATAAGCAGCGAACTCCTTCGTGGGGAATCCGTCTTTCACCCATTCTTTCGGGAAGAGGCGTTCGCGGTTCGCGCATTCATGAAGGGGGTACGTTTCTAAGGAGAAATGGAGGCTTTTCTCCTTCGAGCGGCGCAGGCCGACCATGATCCCGGCATGCCCCGCGAGGGCTTCGTCGACGGCGGCTTCCCCAAGCCACTGGGCTTGATCGCTATCGACCTTCGAAATCGTGTAGGGGTTCGAGCGACAAGCCGTGCCGAGCACCGAGGCGCGGACGGGGAGATGAAGGGTCTTACGCACAATGGAGCCGAGGGCGTTAGCGACGCCTTCGTTATCGGGATGGCCGAAGGAATCCACGCCGCTAAGCGTGTCATGGGGGACTTCGATCCCCTCGCTAAGCGCGACGAAAACCGTTCCTTTTTCTTGGTAAATCCTTTGGACCTGCGCTAAGAAACCTTCCAAATCGAAAGGAAACTCGGGCAAAAGCAGGATATCGGGAGCGAGATTTCCTTTGAGCAAGCCCGCCGAGGCGGCAACCCATCCGGCTTCCCTTCCTTGGATCTCGACGAGGTTCACTTTGCCTTTCGTGTAAGATGCCCCATCGAGTTTGATGGAAGCGAAGGCGTTCATGACATAACGGCAAGCGGAAGGGTATCCCGGGCAGAAATCCGTCCCGAGCAAATCGTTGTCGATCGTTTTGGGGATCCCCACGACCTTCAAGCCCCAAGAAGCGAAATGCTCGTGGAGCTTTTCTGCGGTATCCATGGAATCGTTTCCCCCGTTGATCAGGAGATAATCGCAATCGATGTCGATGAGGGTTTGCTCGACTTCTTTCCAAAAAGGGAAATCCCCTTCGATCCGTTTCCTGCTCGTGCCAAGGGCCATCCCAGGGGTTTGGCGAAGGAGACACAGGCGGTTATAGGGCAAATCCGTCAGGCGAACGAGGTCGTTGGAAATGAGACCCTCGATGCCGTGGAAGGCACCATAAACCTCGATGCCACGATCGCGGCAGCGGCGGATGACGCCGTTGAGGGAGGAATTGATGACAGCGGTCGGGCCGCCGCTTTGCAGATAAAGCAAGGATCCCATGTTCTTCTCCTTTCATCGAAAAAGGCGCTCATTGCGCCTTGGTCGTCATTCGGCGGGTTCGGGCTCGACCACGCCTTCGTCGTTAAAGGAGGCGCGGATTTTCGCTTCGAGGGAATCCGTGAGTTCCGGATGTTCCTTGAGGTACATCTTCGCGGCTTCCCTGCCATTGCCGATCTTGTCGCCGCCAATGGAGAACCAGTTGCCGGATTTCTCGATGAGGTCGAGTTGGAGGCCGAGATCGAGGATCTCGCCATAGCGGGAAATGCCCTCGCCGAAAATGAGATCGATGACGCAAGCCTTGAAAGGCGGGGCGACCTTGTTCTTGACGACTTTGACCTTGACGGTGTTGCCGATGATGTCGGTGCCGCTTTTGATAGCTTCCGCTTTGCGGATGTCGAGGCGGATGGTCGCGTAGAATTTGAGGGCGCGGCCGCCGGTCGTGGTCTCGGGGTTGCCGTAAACGACACCGACTTTCTCGCGGAGCTGGTTGATGAAGATCACGACCGTCCCGGTGCGGTTCAGGATGCCCGCGATCTTACGCATGCCTTTCGACATGAGGCGCGCTTGGAGGCCGACCTGGTTATCGGACATGACCCCATCGAGTTCGGCTTGGGGGACGAGAGCCGCGACCGAGTCGACGACGATGATATCGAGGGCGCCCGATTCAGCGAGCATCTCCACGATTTCGAGGGCCTGTTCCCCGGAATCCGGCTGGGAGAGGATGAGCTCATCGATGTTGACCCCGAGCTTTGCGGCGTAATCCGGGTCAATGGCGTGCTCGGCGTCCACGAACGCGGCGCGGCCGCCTTTCTTCTGGGCTTCGGCGATCGCTTCGAGGGCGAGCGTGGTCTTACCGGAGGATTCCGGGCCGAAGATCTCGATGATTCTTCCACGGGGATATCCCCCGACGCCGAGGGCATTATCGAGCAAAATCGATCCCGAAGGGATCACGTCGACATCGACGCGGGTCCGCTCGCCGAGGCGCATGACGGATCCTTTGCCGTAGGTTTTCTGGATATTTTTGAGCGCTTCCTCCAGCGCTTTGTCCTTGTTCAAGTTTTCTTCTTTTATTGCCATGGGATAGGTTCCTCCTACTTATTTATACCCAAATATCGTTCGATTTTCCCCGCGCGTTTCATTCCGGGATCGTTAGCAACGAGGAAACGAAGGACACCATCGAGGAAACGGCTTTCTTGCGCACCTCGTTCCGGTCGCCCTTGAAATCCAAGGGGATGGTCCAGACGGAACCCTTGAAGCAAAGCCCGAGGTAGACGCGGCCGACCGGAGCCTCCCCTTCTTCGGCGGTCGGACCGGCATTGCCGGTGCAAGAGACGCAAATATCGACGCCGAGGGCCTTTTGGCCGCCGATGGCCATTTCCTTGGCGACTTCGGCGGAAACAACACCGTGGCGCTCGATCGTTTCGGGATTCACGTGCGCGAGGGCCGTTTTGAGGGTCGGGCTATACGTGATGAGCCCACCCCGGTAGACGGCGCTTGCCCCGGGGATTTCGCATACGGTTGCCCCGAAAAGGCCGGCGGTGAGGCTCTCGACGGAACCGAGGGTCAAGCCCCGTTTCCCAAGGGCAACGAGCAATTCGTCAATTTTCGGCATGGGGTGCCTCCTTCTCTTTGAGAACGTGACGGTTCTCCACGACGTAGATGACGCCGCTGACGAGCGACATGAGGGTCGCGAGGTAGATGAGGATGTGGGCCCCATCGTAAAGGGCGGGGCCGCCGAGATACGAAAGCGGGAAGCCATTGAGCAGGCAAACCGGGATGGCGACCATCTGGAACACAGTCTTGAGTTTGCCGAAGATGTTCGCGGCGACCACTTCCCCTTTGGAAGCGGCGACGAAGCGCAGCGTGTCCACGACGAGGTCGCGCAGGACCATCAGGATGACGCAAAAAACGGGGATGGTCATCTGGCCAGAAGCAAACGTGGATGGGACGCAAAGGAAGATCAGCAAGGAATTGACGAGCATCTTGTCCGCGATCGGGTCGAGGAATTTGCCGAGATCCGTGACTTGGTGCCATTTTCTCGCGAGATAGCCATCGACCGCGTCCGTCGCGGCGGCGACCACGAAAACGACGCAGGCGATGAGGTAGGTGAGGTGGATGCCGGTGTCCCCAAGGACGAGGTCCGGCATCTCTCCGAGACTACCAAGGACTTGGCACACGAAAAGATAAACGAGAAGTCCGACGACGAGGGCGATCCTCGCCAAAGTGATTTTCGTCGGGATGTTGATTTTCATTCTTCTCCAATTTCTCCCATGAAAAGCATCCGGCCCTGTAAGCCATGTTCTGTCGAGGACAGCAATTTGTCTCAGGTTGCCCTGGCTGCCTTAGCTTCGGTTCGCCTTGGCCGCTTCCCCTACCAAATTTGGGTTTCTCGCTTGCGGGGTTTGCCTCGTTTCATCTTGATGTCGCCACCAAGCTCGTCTCTGTGGTACGTTTAGGGGCTCTGGGCCACGGGGGTCCTTCGCCTGCCGTTGCGCGCTACCGCACGTGGGGTTATTTTTTCCCCCACCGCAATCACTACCGCCATCCCAGGCGGTGCGAGCATGGACTTTCCTCTCCTTTTGGGAGCAGCTGTCCGGGCCGGATTCGTTTCTCAGTAATGGTACTGCGAGGGATCGACGCCTTTTTGGTACAAGGCGCGTTCCAAGCGGTCGATATACTGAAGCAAGTCGATGTTCGAGGCGGAGACCTTGCGATCGTCCTTGATACCCTTCACCCTCGCGCTTGCTTTTGCGAGGTCCCTGGATTTGTCGCGGCAATCCGCTTGGACTTGATGCAGTTTCGTTTCCAACGACTGGATATACGCTTGGGCGTCCTGGATGTATTTCTCGTAGGAGCGGTAATCCTCGATCACTTTGTCGAGAAAGGAATCCACTTCATCCGGGTCATACCCTTTGACGTTTGGCGTAAAGAGCGTGTGGAGAATCTTTTCCGCGTTGAAGTTCAGCGATTTGTCGTCCATAAAACCTCTTGTATTGGATTATATCCAAAAAGGAGCGGAATTCAATGCAATCACGGGGTTTGAAAAGGGGTTCTCCGGAAGAAGAAAACAAAAAGGCTCAAACGTTGGGTCGCCCAAGGAAAAAAGGGTTTTCCGTTTTTTTCTTTCCTTTCGTCTCCTACCTCGGCCGAGGGAAAGGTATAATTGGCCCGACATGAAACCCTTGAACGACATTCTAAAGGGCAGGAAGACCCTCTGCTTCATCGATCTCGAAGGCGCGCAGATGAGCCACGAGATCATCGAGATCGGCGCCTACAAATGCCAAATCCGAGAAGACGGCACGATCAAGCGAACCTATCGTCCTTACAAAGCTTATGTCCGTCCCAAGCACGCGGTGGGCCATTTCGTCACGAAGCTCACGGGGATCACGGAAAAGCAGTTGCGCGAGGAGGGGGTCCCTTATCGCGAAATGCTCAACGGCCTCGTCAAATACCTGGGCAAGGATTTCCAGAAAACCTTGTTCGTGGCCTATGGGTCCCAGGACGCGAGCATGTTCGTCGCCTCCGCGGACAACAACATGGATGCCTCGATGGAACAATCCCTTTTCATCTCGAAACGCACGTTCGATTATTGCGAATTCCTGGGGACGTTCCTCCGAAGCGAGTCGAACAACGTGATGTCCCTCGAGCACGCCTGCGAAGCTTTCCACATCCCCTTCGAAGGGAAGGCCCACGACGCGGTCGACGACGCGAAGAATCTCATGCTCCTTTATTCCGCCGTTCTCGCGAACCAGAAGCTGCTCGCGCAGTATTACAAGAGAACCTTGTCCGTTTCCCCAAAAACCCCGGCGCCCCTTCGGCTTCTTTTGCGCCTCCTCGAGGAAAAGAAATCGATCGATGCCTCCGATTTCGACGCGGCTTTGGAGGCGAGCCTTGAATGAGCGAAATCCATTACCCCGCCGGCGTAAAACCCCCGAAAAGCACCGGGGAAGGCCTGCTTAAAAAGCAAACCAAGAAACCGAAATCCGTTTCTTCTCAAAGAAAAATCGCCCCGGGGAACCGCGGCATGGCTTTCGAAGCCGCGATCAACGAATCCAACGCGCATTATCGAGAAAAAGGCCTTTGTCTCATCACGAAACGCCCGACTCCCATCAAGGTCGTACACGTCGATTACGCGAAGGGACCCAAGATCACCGACGCGTTCTACGAGACCCAATCGACGACGGACTATAACGGCGTTTATCGGGGGCATTACATCGATTTCGAGGCGAAGGAGACCCAAAGCGCGACCTCCTTCCCCCTCGCGAACATCCCCCTTCAGCAGATCGAGCATCTCGAAGCCGTCCTCGCCCAAGGGGGCATTGCCTTCTTCTTGATCCGCTTCGCGAAAAAAAGCGAGGTCTTCCTGCTCCCCGCCTCGTTCCTTTGCTCCTTCTACCGCGAAAAACCGCGGGCGAGCATCCCTTATTCCACGTTCCTTGAGAAAGGCTATCCCGTCAAAGAAGGATACCATCCTCGCGTCGATTACCTTCCCGTCTTGATTGAAGCCTTCGCTTTATAAGGGCAAGAAGCCGCGAATCCGCACGTCTCGCATTCCGGGTTTTTCGCGTGGCAAGTCGCCCGTCCGAAGGCGATGATGCGATGATGGAGGGGGATCCAGGATTCCCGGGGGAAGATCCTCTCGAGTTTCTTTTGGATGACCGGCGGCTCGTCAGATTTCGAGGCGAATCCCATGCGCTTTGAAACCCTCGCCACATGGGTGTCGACAGGGATCGAGGGACGGGAAAAGCATTCCGCGGTCACGACGTTCGCCGTCTTGATTCCGACTCCGGGAAGATTCACCAAATCCTCGAAAGAAGGGGGGACGTCCCCGTTAAATTGGTCAACGAGAACCCTTGATAAGGCAACGAGGTTCTTCGCTTTGTTGTGATAAAGCCCGAGGCTTTTGATATGGGCTTCCACTTCTTCTTGGGTGGCATGAGATAAAGCAAAAGCATTTGGATAGGCCTCGAACAAAGACGGAGTTACCCGGTTCACGGCCTCGTCCGTCGTCTGAGCGGAAAGCATGACCGCGACGAGGGCCTCGAAAGGATTTGAAAAGTGCAAGGAGCAGTGCGCGTCGGGAAATGCGCCCTCTAGGAAAGAGGCAAAGGCCTTAGCGTCCGCCTTCATCGGTAGGTACCCAATTGAAATTCGCGATGCGCAAGGTTTCCTCAATGTCCTTGTCCCATTTATCCGACACCGCGGTGACGCCCTCTTTGCGGATATCCTCGCCCGCGCGGAGAACGCGCAAGCGCTTGGCAATCGCCTTCATGGATTTTTTCCCTTCGAGGAGGCAATCTTCCATCGCGTCCTTGATCTGGATGGGGCGGTAGCCATCGTCGAGCCAGCCGTTAATCGCATCCTTGTCGAAAGGCGAAAGGGTTTTTCGCAGCTTCTTCTCGAACACGGCGTAAACCTCTTCGAGATCCTTGGCCCTTTCCGCGTCATAACGGTTTTGGTTCGCGCGGGCGACGTCCGCGCTGAAATGCTTCCAAAGAACCTTCATCAGGGGTTCGAGGGACGTCCTCCAAGGGCTTGAAGGTTTGGATTTGTCGGCGACGAATTCCACGAATTTCCGGGAAACGAGGTTCGAGAGGACCCCATCTGCCTCGCCGGTGGAGAGGTTCATCTTCATGGAAAGCATATCGGGAGTCACGACGTCGTTCTTTTGGTTGTTCAGGTGGTTGATCATGAAAAGGACGGCGACTTCTTTCTCGCTGAGGCCGAGTTTTTTGTAATATTCAAGAAGCAAGTAGGGGAAATCGATTCCCTCGGTTGGCAAGGTGGCAGCCATATTAGAGTTTTTTCCTTTCCATGTTCACTTTATCGGGATTGAGGCAGGCAAGCAAAGAACGGTTCCTTTCGATGGCTTCCAAGGTCTTTTCCTCGATTTGGAAGCCAAGGCGCCTAGCGAAACGTTCCGCGCGCAGGATGCGAAGGGGGTCTTCTTTCACGCGCTCATCCGGATCACCGATGAAGCGGATGAGACCGAGGCGCAGATCCTCGAGGCCCCCGTGGAAATCTAGGATATCCCCATTTCCGTCGATGTAAAGGGCATTCACGGTGAAATCCCTTCGCCAGGAATCGGTTTCGGGGTCCCGGACGAAGAGAACTTCCCCCGGATGGCGGTGGTCGGCGTATCCTTTTTCCTTCCGGAAAGTCGTGATGTCGATCTCGAGGCCCCCCTCCTTCAGCTTGATGCTGCCAAACCGGGCGAACCGATCGTTGAAAGGCGGGAGGAACGCCCTTTCTTCCTCGACAGTCGCGTCCGTCGTGAAATCGAAATCCAAAGGCGCCTTCCCAAGGAGAAGGTCCCGGCTCGTCCCCCCGATGAGATAGAGGGAATGGCCATGGGCCGCGTAAAGGCGGGCGTATCGAAGGAAGATAGGAGGCAAATCCATGGCTACCATTCTACCATAGCCCCGAACCCCAAGAGACAAAAAACCGCCTCTCCGAAGAAAGGCGGATAACCCAATGGGAAGAAATTACTTGTTGAGTTCTTCTTTGAGGTTTTTGGACGGCTTGAAGTTGACCGAGTAGGAAGCAGCGATGTCGATCTTGTCGCCGGTCGAGGGGTTGGTGCCTTTCCGGGCGGCGCGTTCCTTGCGGGCAAAGATACCGAATCCGGAAATCTTGACAGTCTCGCCTTTCAAAAGTTCGGCTTTGATGATTTCGATGGCTTCGTCGATGGCAGCTTCAGCATCGCGGCGGGAGAGGACGCCTTTTTCAGCGATGGCGCTGACGAGTTCATTTTTGTTCATGGGATACTCCTCCTGGATAGTATGAACACTTGTAATATAAGGCCACTCCGACACTTTTGCAAAACAAATCGTCCGAACGGGGCTTTTGAAATGAAAACGCTTACATTTTCAAAAAACATGCTCAATTCTCGATTTGAACCCTTTCTTTAAGTATCAAGGGTGGAACGGGCAAGCCAGAAGGGCGGACTTGAGCAAGCCCCAGGACCAGAAGGGGGCGCTTATTTCTTCGCGCGATAGATGATGTGAATCGGGGTTCCCGTGAAATCGAAAGTCTCGCGCAGGCGGTTCTCGAGATAGCGCGTATAGGAGAAATGTGCGAACTTCGGGTCGTTGGAGAAGAAGACGAACGTCGGGGGATTCGTCGAAACCTGGTTCGCGTAAAAAATCTTGAGGCGCCCGTGATTGAATTCCGGGGTGGGATTCATGTTCTGGGCATCTTGGATGATCTGGTTGAGAATCGAGGTCGGGACCCTGCGGCAGGCAGAAGCGTAAGCCCGGTTCACCGCGGGCAGGATGCTATCGAGACCGCGACCCGTGATCGCGGACACGAAGATAATCTCGGCGAAATCGAGGAACTTGAAGCGCTTCTTCACCTCGAGGGCGAATTGCTCTTGGCCAAGCCCTTTCGGGGCGAGGTCCCATTTGTTGACCACGACGACGATGCCTTTTCTTGCCTCGAAGGCGTAACCGCAAACATGGGTGTCTTGCTCGATGATGCCGACGGAGGCATCGATAACGAGGATGGCAACCTTGGACCGGTCAATCGCGGAAAGGGCGCGCAAGGCGGCGTATTTATCGACCGCTTCGTAGATCTTGCCCCTTTTGTTGAGACCGGCCGTGTCGATGGCGACGTAATTCTGGCCATCGCGGGTGAATGGGGTGTCGATCGCGTCCCGCGTCGTGCCCGCCAAATCCTTGACGATGACGCGGTTGTCGCCGAGGATGGCGTTCGTTAAAGAGCTTTTGCCGACGTTCGGGCGACCGATGAAGCAGAATGGAATCGAGTCTTCGTAATTCTCTTCCGCCTTCTCGGGAAGCAAGGAAATAACGCGGTCGAGCAAATCGCCCATGCCGATGCCATGGCTCCCAGAAACGGCGATAGGATCCCCTAGTCCAAGGCCATAGAATTCTTGCGCATTCGCGATCAGCTGGCGATTATCGACCTTGTTCACGGCGAGAATAATCGGTTTTTGCGTCGAATAAAGCATTTTTGCGACGGCCCGGTCTTCTCCCGAGATTCCTTTTTGACCATCGACGACGAAGACGATGACATCCGCTTCGTCGAGGGCGATTTCCACTTGGGCGCGGATTTCGTCCTTGAAAGGGGCTTTCCGGATTTCGATGCCGCCGGTATCGACGACGCGGAAGGTCTTGGTGAGCCATTCCCCGGTGCCATAAAGGCGGTCGCGGGTGATGCCGGGGGTATCCTCAACAATCGAAAGACGTTCACCGATCATGCGATTGAAAAGGGTGCTTTTCCCGACGTTTGGGGCGCCGACAAGCGCGACGAGTCCTAACGGCATGCTTTCACCCCCGTCTTTTCTTCGACGATGCGAAGGATCGCGTCGACGACTTCCTCGATCGTCATGTCCGAGGTGTCGAGGGGAATCGCGTCTTCCGCCTGCATAAGGGGGTCGAAATCGCGATGGGAATCGATGTAATCGCGGTTCTTGACGTCCGCGACGACTTCTTCATAGGTGGTCGGGATGCCCTTTTCCTGGTTTTCGAGGAAACGGCGTTTGGCCCGGGTCTCGACAGAAGCGATCTGGAAGATCTTCACCTCGGCATGGGGAAGGACGTAGGAACCGATGTCCCGGCCGTCCATCACGCAATTGTCCTTCTCCCCAAGCTCACGCTGGAGGTCAATGAGGGCGAGACGGATCCCTTTATAAGAGGCGATATAGGAAACGTTCGAGGAAACAAGAGGTTCGCGAATCGCGCGCGTCACGTCGTGTCCGCACACAAAAACGCTGCCATCCTCCTTGAGGGAAATCCGCACTTCGGGGATCAAGGAGCAACTGGCCTCCTCGTTTTTGGGATCGAGCCCGCGATGCAGCACGTACCAAGTGAACGCGCGATACATCGCGCCGGTGTCGATATAGACAAATCCCAAGCGCTTGGCGACGATCTTCGCCACCGTGCTTTTGCCTGCCGCGGCAGGCCCGTCAATCGCTATCGCGACATGTTTCATGAAGATCATCTCCTTAACATGAAGTAACCCCAGATGGTCAGGCCGAGGACGAGAACCGCGCCGACGACGGCCTTTAGGATGACCATGTTCTTTCTCGCGCGGAGATAATCCGCGTTCATTTGGTATTTGACCGGTTCATTCCCGAGTTCCTTGTGCACGAATTCGGCAGCGGACTGCGGGGTGACCGCCCGTTTGGCCCTTTCCTTTTCCTCTGGGGAGAGGCGAACGTAGGCGAAATCTTCTTCCGGCATGCGGCGAATCTCGTCGCGATATCGAGCAAAGCGTTCCATCCTCGTTTCCATGCCGCTATTCTAGCGTACCTTCCCCTTAAAGGGAAGGCGCCACGGGCCCAAATGGCCTGGGATCCTTCGTCTCCGGAATAAAAAATCGCGAATCCAAGATTGTCAAAACGTCCCCACGCCTTATAATGAGGGCACGGAGGATTCCAACAATGATCAAAGCCAAAGTTAACGTTGACGAGTGCATCGGTTGCGGCGCTTGCGTCGGAGCCCATGGCGACATCTTCGCGTTCAACGACGAAGGCAAGGCGGAAGCCATTGCCGAAGGTGATGAAGCGGACGTCGCGGATGCCATCGCGAGCTGCCCGGTCGCGGCCATCGTCGAGGACTAATCAGCAAAAACAAAAAAGTCGCCTGACCAAGGCGATTTTTTTGTCCCTCCGAAAAGGGAATTTGAAAGGAAAAGAGTTGAGAACGTGGGTTGTTATTCGCCTTTTTCGCGTTTGGCTTCCTGATGGAAACGCTCGAGGAAACGAGCCAGGAGTTTGTAGCAGACAAGGGTCACCGCGATGACGATGGCGTCCTTGAGGAGGTTGAAAGGCAAGACCGCGAAGAACGCGTAGCTCCAACCGACGTTGCTGATTGAGGGAACGGCCGCTTGCATCATGCCAAGCAACGCCTCTTCCGTGAAGCCCATGAGATTGATGTAGAAGGGGATGAGGACGTAAACGTTGAGGACCATGGCGAGGAGTACTTGGACCACGGTGCCGGCGGCAATGCCGATCGAGGCGCCCGCGATGTTGCGCTTTTTCTGGAAGATGAGGGACGTGATCAAGACGTAGGTGGTGCTGAGGATGAAGTCCGAGAGCTCACCAACATACATCGTGGAAGAGAAGGGGAGTTTGATGATCGATTTGAGGAAGACGGTCGCGATGCCAACCCAAGGGCCGAAAGCGAATCCGGCGATCATCGAGGGAATTTCATCGAGGTGGATTTCTAGGAAGGCCGGGAAGAACGGCAGCTTGAATTGGAAGATTGGGACGACGTAAAGAATCGTCGCCATCGCGGTGAAAATCGCGACGCGAGAAATGAAACGAACCGAAATCGAATTCGGGTGTTTCTTGAGGTAAAAGCCCAAAACAATAAAAGCCACGACGAGAACCGCCGCGACAATGATGGGTACGTAAATCTTTGCATCCATAGCATTCTCCTTTTTCGGAAAACCTCTGGGCAAAAGAGAAACTTCTTCTTCTATCCGGACTTTACCGTTGGCTTCGGAATCTCACCGAATCATGCCTTTTGGGCTCGCGGGCTATACCGCCAGTCGACGTAATTCTCGTCGCCCTGAAGTTGTGGGATTATTATAGAGCGCCCATTTCTAACTTGGGAAGGGTTTTGCTAAAAATCACCCCCTTCACCTAAAGTGAAAAAGTCATTCGCCGGCTTTTTTCAGGAAGGCATCCCGTTCTTCGCGCGAGGAAAAATGCAGGACAACCGACTCTTTTTTGAGTTCGACGCGAGCGACGCCACCCTTCTCCCAACGGTCAATTACGGCATAATGGGTCGCTTCTTTTTCCTTTTTGCTGCAAAGGATTTCCGTCTCGCGGACGGAATAGCGATGTTTCTCAACTTCCCTTGCCATGGCGTCGATTTCCTTCGAGGGCAAAGAGGCGATGGCCCGCGCCTGGCCATAGCTTAGCTTGCCGAGGCAAATGTCCTTTCGGACCCATTTCGGCAATTTCAGGATACGCAGAATGTTCGTGATTTGGCTTCGGGACTGGTGGGAAAGGTCCGCGAGCATTTGCTGGGTGTAGGAAAACTGACGGGCGAGCGCATCGCAAACGAGAGCCATCTCGACGACGTTGCTTTCCCGTTGGTCGCGGGTGTCGGCAAGGAGCATAAGAAGCGTTTCCTCGTCGCCGACCTCAAGAATCGCGGCCGGCAGGGCGAGCATGCCCATCGCCCTCGCGGCGAAAAAGCGTTTGCGACCAAGGATGATCTCGTATCGTCCGTTTTCCTTTTTCCGCACGGCGACGGGATTATAAAAACCTTTCTTCTGGAGGCTCGATCCAAACGAGGCCACGACCTCATCGGGCAAAACGACTTCATCGACAAAGGCGTTGTCGTCAATCAAAGAAACCGACAGCAGTTTCGTCGGAGCGCTTTGGTATTCCTTCTCCATCTCGGCGATGACGTCTTGATGGGAGAATTTTTCGATCAAAGAGGAGAGCGACCCTTGGAGGATCGGTCCTTTGTCAGAAGGTTTCATGATCGATGACCTCCTTGGCGAGGGACAAATAGGCATAGCTTCCTTGAGAGGTCGGGCGGAAGGACGTGACGGGAAGGCCACGGGCCTGGGATTCCGAGACGCTTTGATTCCTCGGGATCGAGGTCACGAAAGTCGTTTCCTTGAAAAGGCGGCGCACTTCCTGCTGGATTTCCATGCCGAGTTGCGTCCTCGAGTCGTACATCGTGAGAAGGAATCCCTCGATTTTGAGGGAGGCGTTGAGCTCGTTTTGAACGTTGTGGATGGAAGAGAGGATCGAGGCGACCGCTTCCATCGCGAAATACTCGCACTGGACGGGAATGAGAACGCTCGAGCTCGCAGAAAGAGCATTGAGATTGAGAAGGCCAAGGGATGGGGGACAATCGATGATGATGTAATCGTAACGTTCCTCGAGGGGGGCAAGCGCGGATTTGAGCAAGCCGAAGGGTCTTTCCATCGGGCGGGCATACATCGAGGCTTCGAGGGATGCCAAACGAAGATTGGCGGGAATGATATCCAAGCCGTCGAAAGCGGTGTGGACGATCGTTTTCTCGATGCCGACTTGGCCAAGAAGGGCATCGTAAATCGAGAAAGGAACCGCGGTGATGTCAACGCCTAATCCCCTCCCGGCGTTCCCTTGGGGATCCATGTCGACAAGTAGCACCTTGCGCGAAAAATGGGCGAGGGCGCTCGAGAGATTGATGGCGGTCGTCGTTTTGCCGACGCCTCCTTTTTGATTCGCGATCGAAATGGTCTTGGCCATAAGAAAATTGTACCGATGACTCCGGATTCCGCAAGGCGCCTAAAGAGGCTTTTTCACGATTTCGGCCCAAGGACGCGGGAAGCGGGGAGGGGTTCTTCCCGTTTTCTCGAAGGTGAAATTCATCCTCGTCTCTCCCCCGGGCAAAACGATGGTCTTTTTCTTCCGCAAGTGCAGACTCAGTTTCTTCTCGGCGTTTAGCGACGCGAAGAGCTCTTCTTCCCCTCGAGGCCCTTTCATCGCGAGAACAGTGCCATTCATCTTGACGAGGGGCGTCGCGACTTCGAGGAAAACGTTCATCTGAGCGAACCCTCTCGAAGTGACGCAGTCAAAGGACTCGCGCTCGTTTTTCATGTCCTCGACGCGGCCGATATGGAACGTCAAGTTCTCGATTTGCAGGGTTTTCTTGACTTCTTCTAGGAACAGGAACTTCTTTTTGGTGGCATCGATCAACGTGACGTTCGACGTGGGGAACGCCAAGGCGATGATGATGCCCGGGAATCCGGCGCCCGAACCAATATCCGCGACGCTCTTGCCCGAGAAATCGTAAACCGCGGCGCAGGTCAAAGAATCGAGGAAATGCTTTTCGATCACCTCGGGCTCTTCGACGATGGCGGTTAGGTTCATTTTCTCGTTCCATTCCTTCAGGAGTTTGGCATACGTTTTCAGCTTTTCCTGAAGTTCTGGGGAAATAGAAACGCCATACTCTTGGGCGGCGGGAATCAATTCTTCGTAAGTCATAGGCGTTTCTCCTTTTTCATGTTGAGAAGCAAGATGGCGATATCCGCGGGATTGACCCCGGCGATACGGCTCGCCTGGCCGATAGAGGAAGGACGGATCTCGTCGAGTTTTTGCCTTGCCTCGAGTCGCAAACCATCCATATGGAGGTAATCAAGGTCCGATGGCAAGCGCATGGCCTCGGCTTCCGCGAACTTCTTGGCGGCCTTCTCTTCCTTGATGAGATACCCTTCGTATTTTACCTTCGTTTCGAGGGCAAGGACATCTTCGGCGGACAAAGCAAGATCCCCCAAGACATCTTGCATGAGAGCAGCGATCCGAGGATAGGTGAAACGGGGGCGGCGCAAGAGGTCGATGCCTTTCTTCCCATCGCTTGTCGGGGGGAAGCCCATTTCCGAAAGATAAGCGTTTAAACCATCGCGGTCGGAGACGTTGTTCGTCGAAAGAATCTCGATGGCTTTATCGATCTTTTCGTATTTCTCTTTGAATTCCTTATACCGCCATTCCGGGAGCAAGCCAATGTCATGGCCATAGGAGGAGAGGCGGAGATCCGCGTTATCATGGCGAAGGAGCAATCGGTATTCGGCGCGGGAAGAAAGGAGGCGATAGGGTTCGTCGGTCCCCTTGGTTACGAGGTCATCGATCATGACCCCGATATAGGCTTCGTTCCTTTTCAAGACGAAAGAAGGCAATCCAAGAATCTTGCGGGAAGCGTTGATGCCGGCCATAAGGCCGAGCCCGGCGGCTTCCTCATAGCCAGACGTCCCGCAAATCTGCCCGGCGATATAGAGCCCTGGCCATTTTTTGATTTGGAGGGTCTCGTCGACTTCGTGGCTGCGAATCGCATCGTATTCGATTTGGTACGCCCACTTGAGGATTTCCGCGTGTTCGAGTCCAGGCAAAGAATGGAC
>JAQYPI010000026.1 GCA_028726925.1 Caryophanales bacterium
CTTCCGTCCCGTTCTCGCTTTTGACGAGCATCTCCCAGATGTCCGCCTTGGAAAAGGAGTCGCCGAAAATATTGACCGCGATGAAAGGGATGTTTTGGGAGGCGAACCAGGATTTGACCTTTCGGCAGCTAGAACAAGAAGGAGACGTGTAGATGCGGATCATGGCTTCGTGAATACCTCCTTTCTTCCAACGTTACGAAATTTTACTTTTTCGCGCCTTTCTTTGCAAACGCGGAGACGAATTTGCCAATCAAGAATAGGACCAGGCTCAAGGAAATGAAAATCAAGACGAAGAAATTGATTTCTTCGGGGAAACGAAGGGCGATCAAGGCCGCGTCGAGGGCGACGGCGATGACGATGTAGGGAAGCGAGAAAAGGTCTTCCCTCCCTTCGTAGAGGTTGAGGGTGAGCATCAAGAAGGCGATGACCAAAAGGAACACCGCGACGAATTCGACGACATGGAAGAACGCCGCATAGCTTAATGCGCTGGGATAGGCGACGGGAATCGCCATCGAAAAGGCGACCAAATAGGCAAAAGACAGCCAAAGAAGGGTTTTGTTTTGGCTCTTGGGGTGGAGGCGGACCATTTGGAGGAGGATGCCGAGGATGAAGAAACCATAACTCGCGAACTGCAATCCCGGAATCGCGCATTCGTTATGGACCATCCCCGAAACGAGCAACAAGCATGCGGCGAAGACTAGCCGGGGCAATGGCAAAGAAGAGGCGTCATACCCCTTGGGGCAAAACAAGAAATGCACGAAGGGCCTGCCCCGGATGACCATGTAAACCAGGAAAGAGAGAACGCTTAGGAAAATCGTGACGTTCACGGCCCCTTGGAAAGGGCTCCGAAACAAAGGGATGTTCGAGGCGATCCCCAGGGACAGCGACAAGACGCGTTCGGTGAGCAATATCAGAAAATAAAGGAAATAGCACGCGTTCATCGCATAGAGGATTTTTTGGTCTTTGGTCATATGGGCCTCCCATTTAATCGTAGTACGTTTTTCCATTCATGCAAGAAAGATATACGGATTGGGGGAAATCGCGGAAACCCAAGGGGGGAAGAACGTTTCATTCTTTTTCAAAGCCTCAAAGGAAAAGAAAAGGGGATAAGTCTTGTCAACGGTTTTTTCTCTATTTGCGCTTTCTCTTTTTGAGGCGCAACGAAAACAGGGCGTTCGAAAACCCTTTAAAAAATCCGGCCGTTTGGTAAACTATCTCTCGAATAAGGTCCCGCTGCGAAGCATTCCCCAGATGGAAACCAGGAGCTTCCTGCAGGCCGCCGTCGCAGCCGCCTTGTGGCAAAGGCCGCTGCTTTTCTTTTTCGAGCAGAATTCGGTTATCGCGTTGGACGCTTTGCTCATGATCATGTTCTCCACGGCCAGGTACAGGTATTTCCTCAAGAAAGCGTTCCCCTTCCTGGTTATGGAATAATGCAGGCCGTCGTTCCTGCCCGACTGGAGGATCGTCGGATCGAGCCCCGCGTACGCGACGATTCCGTTGCGACTGGCGAATCTGGACGGATTTCCGATCTCGGCGCGGAGCAGCGAAGCCAACGCGCCGCCTATCCCGTCGACCGAGGCGATCAGGGCGAAATGGGGCAACTCTTTGGCGAGGCCGAGCAATCGGCCGCTTATTTCGTCCAAGGCCCTCATGTCCCCGATCACGTCATCGAGGGCGGAGATCAGCGAATCGACCTCCCCGCCATCGGCCGGGCAGCCGCTCATGGCGCCCTTCGCGTAGGCGACAAGCTTCGACGCTATCGCCGCTTTGGATGATAAAGGCAAGATAATTTTTACCGTTTGGGGATGCGGACAAAAAGTTGGACTGAATTGAAAGCGCAGGCTATCATGGAGGCAAGGCAACTATGTACGACATCAAGACGATTGAGAAAACGCTCGACCTGCTCGACAGGTACGACGGGCAGTTCGCGAAAACCGCGAGGGAAACCGGGATAAAGGCCAGGACCATTCGCAGCTGGTTTAACAAAAGGCGCAACGGCGTGCCCCTGCTTGCGAAGCGAAGGAAAAAGCGCGGCAAATGGTCGGAAGGGCAGAGGAAAGCCGCCCTGGACTATTACTTCGAGCACGGCGAAAACGCCGGGAGGGCCTGCGAAAAGCTCGGATACCCATCGCGTTCGACGATGGGGATTTGGGTCCGCGAAGACCCGCGGTTCAAGAAGAGGAAAGCCACGAAACGAAGCCCCGGAAAAGCCATAGACGAGGAAACGAAGAAAAAGGCGGTCGCCGACTTGGCGGCAAGGAGGGGGGTCCGCCCACGAAGTGGCCCTCCGCTACGGCGTGAGCAGGGAAACCCTATACGCCTGGAGAAGCGAATTCGCGGACGCGGAAGGGATGGAGATCCGGAGGGTCCCCGAGCGCCAAGGCGAGCCGCGCGAGGATCTCAGAAGGCAAATCAAGGACCTCGAGGCAGAGCGGAATAGGCTTCGGATGGAGAACTCGATGCTCCGGAAGGCGAACGAGCTGCTAAAAAAAGAAATGGGCGCTGACTACTCGCTCCTGAGCAATCGGGAGAAGGCCCTGGTGGTCGGCGCCCTGGAGGGGGAATTCCCCATAGCGAGGACGCTGAGGGCGATCGGGCTGAAGAAATCGACTTATTTCTGCGAAAGAAAGGCCGCCAAAACCGACAAATACGCGCCCCTGAGGCCGTTGATGAAGGAGATTTTCGCGGACAATTACCGCTGCTATGGCTACAGGAGGATGAAGCCGCTCGTCGAGGCCCGCATCGGAAAGCCCCTTTCCGAGAAGGTCGTCATGAGGATCATGCGCGAGGAGGGTCTCGCCGTTTATAGGCCCAAGCCCAAGAAATACTCATCGTACATGGGGGAGATTTCCCCGTCGGCGGAAAACGCAATCAAACGCGGTTTCAAGGCGGAGAAGCCGTTTCGGAAAGCGCTGGCCGACATCACCGAATTCTCGCTTGGGGACGGGAAGGTCTACCTTTCCCCGATGATAGATTGCTTCGCGGGATGCCCGATCAACTGGACGATCGGAAAGTCTCCGAATTCGCTGCTGACGACGGACATGCTCGACAAGACGCACGAGCTTGCCGGCGATTCCGGGATGGCCATCCACAGCGATCGGGGCTTTCAGTACCGCATACCGGCCTGGACGGACAGGATGGAGAAATACGGCTACGTGAGGTCGATGGGCAAAAAAGGGTGCTCCCCGGATAATTCAGCGTGCGAGGGCTTCTTCGGGACGATGAAGAACGAATTCTACTACCCAAATGACTGGGCGTCGGTGAGCACCGATGAGTTCATTCCGCAATTGGAAAAATACCTTGTTTGGTTCCGCGACAAGCGAATTAAGGCAAGGCTTGGGAACAAAAGCTCAAAGGAATATTTGCTAGAATACGGGAAAACGGTCCAATAAAATATCCGCACTCCCAAACGGTAAAAATTATCTTGCCTTTATCACTTTTTCCCGGTTCGGGGAAGTAGAAGGCGTATCTGCCCTTGACCGCCGAGGCGATCTCGCGGATGTCCTTGCCGGCGGATTTCAGCGATGGCACCGAGTATTTCCTCGTCGATCGCGCCCTTATCACCCAATGGAGCGAACGGTTTCTGGCGAACCTCGGCCACTCCGCCCCGTCGTATCCGCGGTCCATGGAAAGGCAAAGGCCCGGGGCGCTTTTGGCGAACGCCTTCTTGTGTTCCTTCAGCTGCGACTCGAACCCGTCCGCCTTCGCCGAATACGCGTGGAGTAGGAACGGAATCGGCTGGTTCCTCTGCGACACCGAGGCCATTCCGATGACGTGGTAGCCCCTGCCTATCTTCTTGCCCGGGTCGCTTCCGTCCATGACGTCGTCGA
>JAQYPI010000027.1 GCA_028726925.1 Caryophanales bacterium
AAGAAGGCGAAACGCTTTATGAAGTTTGCCTTCGTACCTACGAGCCAGGCAGCTCGGAAAAGGAAATCGACCGGGTTTTCGAACCTCTCAAGGCTTATTTGATCCCCAAGGTGAAGGAAGCGATCAAGAAGCAGCAAAACGCCCCCAAGCCACGGAATCTCGCTTTTCCCAAGGAAAAGCAGGAAAAGCTCTCCTATGCCCTCCTCAAGATCATCGGGTACGACCTCGACATGGGGGCGCTTCGGGAATCGGAACACCCTTTCTCGGACAACCTTTCCCGTTTCGACGCCCGCATCACGACAAATTACGACGAAAGCGATTTCCGTTCCTCCCTCTTCTCCGTCCTCCACGAAGGGGGCCACGCCCTCGAGTTCCAGCACTGGCCGGAAGCCCAATACGAGGAAGGGGTCGAAGGGTTCGCGACCGCGGCCATCTGCGAGACCCATTCGCGTTTCTACGAGAATCTCTTGGGTCGAAGCAAGGACTTCGTCCCAACCCTCCGGAAGGCCCTCGCGGAGACTCTTGACCCGTCCTTCTCCTCTTGGAGCGACGAGGAGATCTACGCCCTAGGAAACGCGGTGAAGCCCATCGCGAATCGCTGCGATTCCGACGAGCTCACCTATTCCTTGCACATCATCCTTCGTTACGAGATCGAGAAGGAACTCATCAACGGGCGCATCTCCTGCGGCGAAGTACCCGCCATGTGGAACAGGCTGACCAAGGAATATCTCGGCGTCGAGATCAAAAACGACCGGGAAGGATGCATGCAGGACATCCATTGGACGGATGGGGAATTCGGCTATTTCCCCTCCTATGCCCTTGGCAACATCTACGGGGCGATGATCCTCAACAAGATGAAAGAAACGCTGGACGTCCCCCTTCTTTTACGGGAAGGGAACCTCTCGCCCATCCTTTCTTGGCTCGCGGAAAACGATTACGCTTACGACTATCTGAAACCCGTCGATTGGATCAAGAAAGTCACGGGCAGGGCGATGGATTCCTCCGACTTCATCGCGTATCTGGACGAGAAATATTAAGACGGCAAAAAGGCGCCATCCGCGAGGACGACGCCTTTTCTTAATCGGTCATCATTCGCCGATCGAATAGCTTTCGAGGACCTGTAGCAAGGGACGCACGGTCTTCTTGACGACCCCGGGGGCGAAGGGGTCTTTCATGTGGTCGCGAAGGACCAAAGTGCGGAACGGGTATTTGCCGCCCATCTCGCAGAGCTTCAGGTAGCGTTTCCAAGCGAGCTCGTGGTTCTTGCGGTCGAGGTTGAAGAACTGGAACGCCATGACCTGGGCGAGAGTGTAATCGATGTAATAGAACGGGTTCTCGAAGATGTGCGCCTGGGTGAGCCAGCGGTGGCCTTCTTGCATGTAAGTGCAACCGCGGTAGGTCGCGACCTTGTAAGGCGTGTAGTATTCCTCGAGCTCATGCCATTTCGCGTCGCGTTCCGCTTTCGTGGCGTCCGGGTTCTCGTAAACCCATTCCTGGAAGTGGTCGACGGTCACCCCGTAAGGCAAGAAGGAAATCGCGTCGGCGAGGTGGGCATAACGGTACTTCTCGGGCTCGTCGAAGAAGAGATCCATCCAAGGATGGGCGAAGAATTCCATGGATATGGAATGGATTTCGCAGGATTCCGAGGTGGGTTGGCGGTATTCGGGGATCTTAATCTTGCGGGACATGTAGGCCTGGAAGGAATGGCCGAACTCATGGGTCAAGACGTCGATGTCCCCCTTGGTCCCGTTGAAATTCGAAAAGATAAAGGGGATGCCGTACTTCGGGAAGTAAGTCATGTAGCCGCCGCTTTGCTTGCCGGGGCGCGCCTCGAGGTCGAGGACGTGATGGTCCGCCATAAAGCGGAAGAAATAGCTCGTCTCGGGGGAGAGGGCGTCATACATCTTCTTGGCTTGCTCGATCTTGTCCGCGGTCGATCCTTTCGGCAAGGGGTTGCCGGTCTTGAAGACGAGGGACATATCGTAGATTTCCGGCTTGCGGATGCCCGTCCTCTTGAACTGGGCCTTCATGATCTTGCCGGCAATCGGGGTCACGACGTCATGGATGGCTTCGCGATAAGCGCGCACGTCCTCGACGTTATAGTCGTAACGCTGCATGCGGATGTAACCGAGCTCCACGAAGTTCTTGTAACCGAGTTTCTTGGCGATCGCGTCGCGGACATGGACGAGACGATCGTAGATGTCCTCGAGTTCCTCGACGTGGGTCGAAAGGGCGGCGTAATAAGCCTCGCTAGCTTCCTTGCGGACGTCGCGGTCGAGGTCTTGGAGGAACTTGCCCATCTGGGGGAGGTTATATTCCTGCCCTTTGTAATTCACGCGGATCGCGGCGAGCTTCGCCCCGTATTCCGTGGAGAGTTTGTTCTCCTCGACCGCCTCGGCGACCACGCGGTCATCGAAGCCCTTGAGGGAATACTCGTACATCGTGAAGAGATGGGTGCCGAGCTTCTTCTCGAGGAAGGGGCGGTGGGGGCTATGGAGCATCGCTTCGGCGAAATGGTTCTCCTCGACCTGGACGAGAGGCATTCCCTCGTCGATCTTGGCCACGGCCTTGGCGTATTTCTTGTTCGTGGAATCGAGGGTGAACAAGACGAAGGCATGGGTGCAGGCGTTGCCGAGGGCGTCGGATTCCTTCTCGTGCTTCTTGAAGACCTTGAGGGCCGCTTCCGGGGTTTCAGCAGCCTCAAGCGCCGCGGTGGCGGCCTTGGCGTTAGCGACGGCCTTTTCGATGTTAGGCACGCGGAAGGGCCATTGCTCGAAGGTTGGGATTTCTTTGTTTGGCATGGGTTCTATTCTCACTCCTTTGTTTTATCGTTCGATGCGGCGGAATTCTTCCGGGCCGCGGCGCGGGGACCGCGACCTTTTGTGGTTCTTCCCAAGATACGCTTTCGCGGCGGCTGTCCCATCCTCGCTCAAGTAGTAATATTCCGCGCCGGACGAGACGTCCCCGTCCACGAAATGGTACTTCTTGAGGGATGAGAGGAGCGATCCGAGGCGTTTGCGCCCCATAGAGGGGTATCCCCCGCACATCCATAGGCCGTCGTAAGCAAGCCCCATCCCCTCTCCCCGGAGGAAATGGAACAGGCCTTGGAAGGAAGGGACGACGCCCGCGAGGGCGAGTTCGTAAAGCGCGGCGAGGATTTTCTCCTCCGCGGGTCGGAATATCGGTTTGCCGTCTTGGAATTCCATCGCGCGTGTATTGTAAGGCGCGTAGGAAAAAATGCTAGGGTGAAGCGCGCAAGATAGGAAAATGCCCCAAGATAGTCAATCCGGTGCGCATGTTCGTTGACCAAGTCTTCGAGGAGGGTAAAATAACGCTTGTTATGGATGAACTCGAAACCATCAAACTCATTGAGGCCACGATCGACAAGGTGCGCCCCTTCCTCCGTCGGGACGGCGGAGACATCGATTTCGTCGGATATCGCGACGGCATCGTCTACGTCACGATGATTGGGGCTTGCCAAGGCTGTATCATGGCGGCGGATGACATCTCCGCGGGCGTCGAGATCATTGTCATGGAGGAAGTTCCCGGCGTCATCAAGGTCACCTGCGACGACATTCCCGAGGACCTCATGGCGGATTACATCCAGAGAAAGAACGAAGCCCTTCTCGCGGCAAGCGAGCAAAAATAAAGCGATAAATCCCGAGAAAATCGGGATTTTTTTCGTAAAAGAAAACCCCGAATCACTCGGGGTCTCTTTTCGGTTTCCCTTAGGCCTTGAACCAGAAGATGCGGTTCGCGACGATGATGCTGATAAGGTCGAGGATCCAGCCGATCGTGGCGCCGAAGAAGATCCAGAGGATGCCGAGGATCAAGTGGATGACGTTCTTGTTGGCGACGGCTTCGCCGATGCGGTAGATGGCCCAGACGATGTCGAGGACCGGCAAGCAAAGAAGGATCTTAACAATCTTGGGGAGATTGTCGAGGGCCTTGCAGAGTTCTTTCATGTTCATTACCTCCTGAAAGTTGGGTACATTATGCACCCGAGTGGCACGCGTGGAAATATTTTAAAGAAAATTTTTTCTTTACCTTTGCGCTTGATTTCCATCGGCCTTGAGGCTAGCGAGGAAAAGGTTCTCTTTCTTGTTCGCCATCACGTAGCCGTTTCGGTTATAGACGTCGTCGCGATTGTAGGTGAAAGGCTTGCCATTCGGCTCGACCATGATTCCGCCCGCCTCGGAGAGGATGAGGTCCCCGCTAGCGACGTCCCATTCCTTCGTCCCGGCCCCGGAACGATAGAAGAAATCCTTGTTTCCTTCCGCGATGAGACAGAATTTGTATGCCGCCCCGACGGGAGTGATTTCCGGTTCGAAAGAGGAGGCGTGGGCCGCGTAAAAGGCCTTTTCCTTCTCGTTGCAATGGGATATGGAACGCATCGCGCGGAGGTTCTTCTCTCGATCGGAAACGTGGATGCGAACCGCTTCTTTCCCGGGTTCCAGGCGATAGCTTCCCTCGCCCTTGACGGCATAATAGCTGATGCCGCTCGCGGGAAGGTGGATGACGCCGACCACGACTTCGCCATTGCGCGCCAAGGCCACGTTCGTGCAGAACTGGCCGTCTTTCGCGACGAAATCGCTCGTCCCGTCGACGGGGTCGATGATGAAGACGAATTCCTTCGTTTTCCGTTCGCCCGTATCCTTACTTTCTTCCGTCAAAAAACCATAGTCCGGGAAGGATTCCGCCAAGGTTTTGCGCAAAATCTCGTCCGCGCCTTTGTCCGCGAGGGTGACGGGGGAATCGTCGCTTTTGATCTCGACCTCAAAGTCGGTCGCGTAGACGCTCATGATGTGCTTCGCGGCAAGGCGGACCGCCGAGAGCATCGCGTTTAGTTCTTTTTCGTACATGGGTAATCTCCTTCGACTTCGTCAAGCGCCATAAGGATATCATGGATGGCGGGCTGCCCGTTCACGATTTCCGATCCCGCGGCATAGCGATGCCCGCCCCCGCCGAACCGCTTGGCGACGTCGACCACGGGATAGCCGAGGTTGGAACGGTATTCGACGCGGACCCACCCGTCTTCGCGCTCTGCGAAATATACGTAGATCTTGGCTTTGAACTTCCCCGCGAGGGCATTGACGAAAGAGGAGGCTTTTTCGAAAGAAAGGCCGAAGGAAGCATAATCGGAGGGATGAGTATAGACATGGCAAACCTGCCCGTGCTTCTGCGCGTTGTCCCGCATCCACTTCTTGAAGGCTTTCTCGTTCGGTTCTTCGTGATACAAAGTCTCGATCAAGGTTTTCGCGTCGATGCCATGACGGAACAAGAAACCGACGTCATCGAAAGTCTTCCGGCAGACGCCATGGTACATGAAGCGGCCCGAATCCGTGAGGATGCCCGCGTAAAGAGCGCTCGCGGAAAGGGAAGAGAAGGAATAACCCATCGCGATACCAAATTCGGTGACGATTTCCGCGCAGGAGACGCGCTCGGGATCCACGCAGGAAACTCCTTCGAAGTATTCCCCCTGCTTATTGGGCTCGTGATGATCGAATTTGACGTGTTCCTTGCATAGGGAAAGCAAAGGCGATTCGACGCGAGGGAGGCAAGAAACATCGACGAGGATGCCGAGGGCATCGCGCGCTTCTTCTTCGCTTGGCTGATCCATTGGGGACAAAAGGGCGTTCAAAACGGGGACGCCACTTCCGACGGCATAGACTTTTTTCTTTGGATAGGCGGCTTTTAAGAGTTCGCGCAGCCCGACTTGGCAGCCATAGCAATCCCCGTCGGGATAGCCATGCCCCCCGATCAAAAGGACGGGGTAGGCCTCGATTCGTTGACGAATTTCCTCAAAGCTAGCCATAGAAAGCCTTATAGGATACAAGCGAGCCGAGGGAAAAGCAAAAGGAAAGGGTTTCTTCAACGAAGGAATGTTTCGTAAGCTCGGACCCACGGGTACCAGGAACAAGCGAAATCCTCGGTCTTCGGGAGCCTCGGGGCAACTTCGTAACGGCAAGCATCGTTATAGAAGAACCCACCTCCCGTGATGTAATCCATATGGTAATTCGCGCGGTTCTTCCCGGTTTCGTCGATCTTCGCGAAATTCGTCGTGAAGGAGCAAAGGGCTTTCTCGATGTGGGAATCGTCGTGAGCGAGCACCCCATACCAATAATCTGCCTCGCCTCGCCAGGCGGTCCAGCCATGGCCACAGCAAATCGCGGGGCCATCCTTATCCCCTTCCCAGCGCGTCTCCCACCAACGGAGGGACGAGCGATAGACATTCGCGTCGTAGGATTTCATGACCCAGGCCTCGTGGAAATCGAGGAATTCCTTGGCTTTCTTCAAATAGGCGTCGTCACGCTTGATCTTCGCGCAGTAATAAAGGAGGGTGAGGGCGCTGCAGGAGATGGAACCGTCTTCCATTCTTTCTTCCGCCTCGTCGGTATCCCCGCCTTCCGTCGGGAAATGGAATCCGCGGTCATAGACGTGACGCGTCATCCGTTCCGCGGCTTCTTGGTAACGCTTCGCCCGTTCCGGGTCTAACTCTCGGCAGAAAACCGCCATGTCGACGACGGGGATGATGAGGCAGGTGACGGTCGTGTAATCCTCGGGAACCCCGCCATGGCACGTCTCGATCCGCCCATCTTCCTTTTGATAGACCTCGAGGAACGTATCGAGGGCGCGAGTCGCGTATTCGTAGTAAATCTCGTCCCCATAGAGGCGATAGGCATCCAAAAGGAGCGTGATGCCGGAACATTGCTCCTGGATGCGGCTGGAACGGTAGATGTGGTAGGCCGGATAGCCATTCTGGGGCTTATCGAAAATCGTGAGGTCAGGGATGGCGTCCTTCTCTTCTTTGGCAAGGCACACCTTCATGAATTCGGCGATCTTGGCATCATAGTCCGCCCGCCTTCCATAGCGAAGCATATAACGCAACATAGCGGGGACATACCCCTGCCATTCGGTCAGGTTGTCGTAGGTTGGCAGGCCCTTGCAAGCGAGGATTCTTTCGTTGCAGCGTTCCGCGAGTTCTCGGAAATCGCCAAAGCCGAACACCGAGGCGTCGATTCCCTTCCTGCCGTTTTTGATCGGGGTAAGATACGCTTTTCCGAGGACCCCTTCATAATGGGCTTTCCCGTCCACGATGGGTAAGGTCTTGAGAATGCCTTTCCCTTCTAAGAGGACATGATCCGCGTCCCCGATGACTTCGACCTCGCCCTCCCCATCGAGGGCATAGCTTTTCTCGTAACGGATCGCGGGGACGCCGAGCATCTCCGTCGCGATCGCGAGGCCTTCGTCGAGATCCTTGACCGCGAGCAAGGCGAGGGAAAGCTTATTTTGGAACGGCTTCCCTTTCCGATAGAGGGGATCAAAGGAAGCGAGGGCCTTGAGGTTCACGAAATAGGCCCCGCCGACATAAGGGGAATAATCGATTTTCCACCCATCCGCGGGGGAAAGGAAAAGGAGGAAGAGGTGGTTCCCGTCCACGTTGTCGAGCTCAATGTATTTGTAAGTCTCGTCTTTGCTCCGGTAGGGGCTCGAGAACTGGAATTGGCGTTCATAACCTCCCCCGTTCTTTTTCCCCATGAAATTGAACGGGAGGTTGAGTCCGAATTCCCCGAAATCGGTTCTATCGGTCGAAAGGTCGAGCCGAATCCCGCGGGGAAGGGGGGTAACTTCCAAGACGGTCGCTTGATCGCGGGACGAAAGGGAATACACGTCCCCGTTCTTTTTAAGAATCGGGAGTTCTTCTTTCTTGCTTTCATAGGGCGAGGTCTCGTAGATCCTCGTCTTGCGGATGTCTTCCCCAAGGGGAGTGTAAGTGACAGAAAGGGTTTCGGGATTGAAGATGGGCTTTTCGTCTCGGGAATCCAGGAAGGAAAGATGATCAAGGGAAGATTTTAAGATGATGTGGGGCATGGATCGTTTCTCCTGAATTAAGGGTAATGGAATCAAAAGGACAAAGAAAGGGGACGGGAGGGAAATCCTCGTATCAAGTAACAATCCGATTACATTGACGAAAAAAGAGGCCCGGAGGCCTCATTGTGTCAAATGGACGAATCAGCGATCCCCGACGAAATCGGCGGCATCTTCGCGATCGCGGCGTTCGCGATCCTCGCCATCGTCCTCGGAGAAATCCTCGTCTTCGCTATCTTCGCGGAGGACGCCCATCATCGCTTCGTCGTAAAGCTTTTCTTCCTTGGCATCGGCTTCGTCGTCGGAGGCGCTTTCGATATCGCTATAAATCTCGGTGACGTCGACCTTGGCTTGGAGGTCATGGCGATCGGCGAGGTCCCAATAATTGTCCGCGAGAACAATGACGGCACCGCTCAAAGAGAGGTCGGCGTAGAAATGGCCGATGCGGTTCATCTCTTCCTCGGGGGTGATTTCGAGGGTTTCCTTGACGACGGCCCAAAGCTCGGGGAAGGACATCTCGCTTCCTTTTTCCTTGAGGGCGTCGATCGCGACTTGGATCATGCTTCCTTTTTCGATATTCATGGGTTTTGTTTCCTTTCTTTTGGCAAGAATTCGGGCAAATATATATCACATCTTCTCGGGAGAAGAAACCCCGAGAATGGCAAGAGCGTTGGACATCGCGATCTTGGAGGCCTTCGCGAGGGCGAGGCGGCTCGAGGTGGTCGGAATGTCGTCCCGGTCGATGATGCGGCAGTTCGTGTAGAACGAGTGGATGGCCGCGGCGAGCTTTTGGATGTAGGCGGCGATTTTGTAGGGGGCCCTCTCTTCCGCCGCGCCGCTTACGACGCCCGGGAAGTCCGCGAGCAGGCGGAGGAGCGCCATTTCGGCTTCTTCCTTGAGGAGCGGGGCCTTCTCGTCGAGGGGGATGTCGCTTCCAAGGGAGAGGACGCTGCAGCAACGGGCATGCGCGTATTGGGCGTAATAGACCGGGTTGTTCGAGGAGCGTTCCATCGCGAGGTTATAATCGAAATCGAGGTGGCTCGACTGGCTGCGCTCGACGAAGAAATAGCGCACGGCGTCGACACCGACGTCTTCCACGAGATCGCGATGGGCGATGGCTTTGCCCGTGCGCTTGCTCATCTTCACTTCCTGGCCGTCGCGGTAGACGCGGACGACCTGGACGAAGGTGGCTTCGAGGACGTCCGGGGAATAACCCTTCATCATGAGGGCGCTCTTCATGCGGCCGATGTAGCCATGGTGGTCGGCGCCAAGAACGTCGATGAGGAGGTCATAGCCGCGGGCCATTTTGTCGTAGTGATAGCAAATGTCCGGCATGAAGTAGGTGTAGCAACCATCCGCCTTGATGACGGGGCGGTCCTTGTCGTCCACGAAGCGGGACGTGGCAAGATACGTGGCTCCCGCGTCTTCGTAGAGGTAAGGCTTCAAGAATTCGAGGGTCTTCTCGATGGTCCCGCCTTTGCGGATGTCCGACTCGTAGGAAACCTTGTCGAAATGGACGCGGAAGGCATCGAGGTCCTGACGGATTTTCGCGAGTTCGGCATCGATGCCGTAACGGATGAAGAACGCGTGGGATTCCTCGTTTTCCTCGAGGTATTTGTCCCCGAACTTCTCCTTGATGTCCTTCGCGATGTCGATGAGGTCGACGCCATGGTAATCGTTGTCCCCGAGGACGGCGTCTTCCTTGCCGAAGAGCTCGCAATAGCGGATATAGAGGGAATGGCCGAGATGCTCGACTTGGTTCCCGCAGTCATTCACGTAATATTCGCGGGTGACGTCATATCCCCCGGCATCGAGGAGGTTCGCGATGCTATCGCCGACCGCGGCGCAGCGCGTATGGCCAAGGTGCAGGTCGCCGGTCGGGTTGGCGGAAACGTATTCGATGTTGACCTTGATTCCTTTCCGCGGAGAACGCCCATAGGCTTCCTTCTCGCGGAGGATCGTCTCGACGACCCCTTGGAGGGCATCTTGCTTAAGGAAGAAATTGAGGAATCCCGGGCCCGCGATCTCGACTTTTTCGAGGAAGGGGGAGGAGAGTTCTGGCAAAAGGCGCTTGGCAAGATCGAGGGGCTTAGCGCCGGCAAGCTTGCTGAAGCGCATCGCGGCATTCGTGGAATAGTCGCCGTGGGCGGCGTCGCGGGAATGTTCGATGACGATCAAAGAGGGATCGACTTCAAGGCCGATCGCTTTCGTCGCATCGAGGACGACGGCACGGAGTTTTTCTTCGTTGGTCATAAGGATGTCCTTTCTAAGAGCAGGGTCGCGGTGGCGCGGATCGCTTTCTTTTCGCCGACCGCGTCGAGCCCTTCGTTCGTCATGAGCTGAAGACCGATGTTGTCTTGGTCGGTCTCGAGGAGCCGCGCGAGGTTCGAGCGCATCGCCTCGGCATAGGGGAGGAGGCGAGGGGCTTCGGCAGAGAGGCCGACGTCTAGGTTCCCAAGGCGGTAGCCCCGTTTTTTGACGAGGTCATAGCAATGAGTCAGGATGAGGGATGAATCGATGCCTTCACAGGCCGGGTCATTCGGCGGGAAGTGCTGCCCGATGTCGCCGAGGGCGAGGGCGCCGAGCAAGGCGTCGGACACCGCGTGGAACACCACGTCGGCATCGCTATGGCCATCGAGGCCAAGGGGCGAGGGGACGCGGACCCCGGCGAGGATGAGGGGCCGGCCTTCCACGAGGCGATGGATGTCTTCGCCGTGCCCGATTCGATAGAGGCTCATACGTTGAAACGGAAGAAGACGATGTCGCCGTCTTTCATCACGTAATCCTTTCCCTCTTGGCGGAGCTTGCCCGCTTCTTTCACCGCGGCTTCCGAGCCGTAGGCGTGCAAGGCGTCGAAATCGTAGACCTCGGCCTTGATGAACCCTTTCTGGAAATCGCTGTGGATGACGCCCGCGCATTCCGGGGCGGTCATGCCGTTATGGAACGTCCAGGCGCGGCATTCGTCGGTCCCGCAGGTGAAGAAGGTGCTGAGGTTCAAGAGCCGGTAGGCGGCTTTGACGAGCTTGTCCAAGCCGGATTCCTTCGTGCCGAGATCCTCAAGGAAAACGGCGCGGTCTTCTGGGCCGAGCTGAGAAATCTCGTACTCGATTTGACAAGAGACGGGGATGCACTGGGCGTTTTGGCTCGCGGCGATCTCTTTCACTTTCTGATAATAGGCGCAAGATTCGATGTCCGCGTAATCCTCGGGGGCGACGTTTGCCACGTAAATGATGGGCTTCAGGGTCAAG
>JAQYPI010000028.1 GCA_028726925.1 Caryophanales bacterium
GAGGGCGAACGCTTTCGCGGTGGCTTTCTTGCTGTCGGGCATGTTTTCCTTGTTGACAACGGCAACGCCTTTGACACCGGCATAGGTGTGGAGCTGCTTGTCGACGCCGTTGATCTTGAGGGTCGGGAGTTGAGCAACGCCGACGTTCTCTTCGCCGATGAGACCAGCGATCTGAGTGGTGGCATTCCAGATGATCTGAGCGCACTTGCGGGTGGTGGCAGCCGGGCCAAAGTTATCCGGAGCGGAGGTGTCGAGCCAGGTGGTGCCGCCGTACTGAACCCAGAGGTCGCTCATGGCTTTGATGGCCTGGAGGCCTTTCTCGCCATTGATGTCGGTTTCGAACTTGCCTTCTTCGTTGAACTCGAGCTTGACGCCGTTGGCGAAGAACGGAGCAGGGACATACCAACCTTCGGAGAGGTTGTAGCCAACATAGTAGCCGTTCTGTTTCGCTTTGGCGAGGAGGCCTTCGAGGCTCTTCACATCGTCAGCGGTGACAAGGGTCTTGTCGTAGATGACCTGATAGCCGTTGTCGCCACGATACGGGATGCCGTAGGTCTTGCCGTTGATTTGCATCGCGGAGACCATGGTTTCGCCGTTGTGTTCGACCATGTATTCGGTTTCTTCCGGGGTCCACTGGACGAGGCCGCGGGAGCCGACGAGGGAACGGACGTTATCGTCAGCGAGGAGGACGACGTCAGCAGCAGCGTTGATATCCTTTTGGACTTCGGCTTTGACATCGCCTTCGCCAATTTCGGCTTGGAGGGTGATTTCACCGGTGTAGTCGGGGTTGGCCGCCTTGAAGGCCGCGACGACTTCTTCCATGTACTTGACGTCGGTGGAAGGGCAGAAATAGGTGATGTTATCCGAACCTTCTGCCTTCGGGGGAACGTAATTCCCTTTGTTGCTGTTCGGCCCGCAGGAAGCGAGCATCATGAGCGTGAGACCAAGCGTCATCACGCCGATTTTTTTATTGATCATTAATTACTTTCTCCTTTCTTGCAAAAATTGCTATGGGTGAAAGCGCTTTCATTAGGACGTTATGAACAAATCACACTAATGAACGAGCGCACGCCCGTTAGTAACTTTTGATCAACATGCCATAACCTTAAACAAATCCCCTGTATTTGTCAACAGAAAATGAAAGGGCTTTCTCAATGAAAAACTCCCCATTTTCGGGGAGTTTTCCTTGATTTCCTACTTGGCTTTGCTAGCGACGATGGTTTGGTATGGCGCGATGGCCGTCTTGGCCCCGATTTCGGGGGAAACTCCCGTCGACCATTCAAGATCAAAACCAGAGAAATCCACCATGGGCGCGCCGGCCAATCCGTTCCGGAAAGCCATGCGATAAGCCTTGCTCCGGCCTTGCACGTCGACGACGATCAGGCCTTTTTCCTTGCTAACAACGGAAACCGGATTATTCGTTCCCGAAGTCGCTTGGGCGAAATCCGGATTCGATTTCTTGAAAGCAATCATGGTCTTGTAAGCGGCAACCATATCCGCGTTTTTGATCGCCAGCGAATAATCCATTTCGTTGACCTGCGCCCAGGAAGAGTAACCTTGGCTTTCGAGGTCGGCGGTCAAAGTGTCCCCGCCATAGGTATTTCCATGCCCGCCCTTCGTTCGGAGGCATTCTTCCCCGGCGAGGAAGAAGGACGTCCCTTGCGAGGCGAACACGAAGCTATTGGCCAAGACGTTCATGCCCTTCTTCTCCTCGGCGGTGTACTGTAGGGCATTGCCAAGGTCCGTTTGTGCTTTCGCGGCCGCCTCGAAGCGATCGTTCAGCGTGTAATTGTCGTGGCAGGTGACGTAATTAACCGTCTTGGAAGAATCGAGAATCGTTCCCGTGGAGCGCGTATGTCCCGCAAGACCGGCGACGATCGCGTTCAAATCGGCAACTGAAATATTCGACTCGAAGCCATCCTTAGCATCCGCGAACCCGATTTCTTGGGTTCCCTTCATGCCTCCTTTGATGAGGGCGTCGCGCATCCCGTCGTTGAACTGGCCATAGCCTTCGTATAGATTGCCGTTAGCTTGCGATGCCTGCTCGGTTGAGAGCAAGGTCGTGGTTCCCCCGGCCCACGGCTCGCCATAAACGACGATATTCTCGTCGATGGTCTTCAAGTTGGCGGCGACTTGATTCATCGTCGTCAGATCCTCCAGAGCCATCAAGTCGAAGCGGAATCCTCCGAGCTTGTATTCCTTCGCCCAGAATTCCGTGCTTTCGACGATGAAACGGCGAACCATCGTGTTTTCGGAAGCCAGTTCATTGCCGCAACCCGAACCGTTGGACAAAGAAGCGCCGGCGTTGGCAGAACGGAAGTAATAACCGGGCATCAGGACATCGAAGTTCGAGCCATTCGCTGAATTCACGTGGTTGTAAACGACGTCCATGATGATGTTGATACCGGCCTTGGCGTAGGACGCGATGACTTCTTTGAATTCCTTGATGCGGGCGTAGCCGTCATGGGGATTGGAAGAATAAATGCCTTCGAGGCAGTTGTAATTCAAGGGATTGTAGCCCCAGTTGAATTCCCCAGAAATCTCGTCGTTGGCTTGGTCGAAGATTGGCTGGAGCTGAACGGCGTTCACCCCGAGGTCTTTGATATAGTCGAAGCCCGTCGGCGTCGATTTTCCTCCTTCTTCGTACTTGGTCCCCTCTTCTTTCAATCCGAGGTATTTTGCCTTGTTCGCCTCGGAGCCCTTCCACGTGGGGGAATGCGTAACGTCAGAGACGTGGGTTTCGTAGACCGTGAGGTTTTTCCGATCGTAAGCCGAAATCCCAATATCGGCCCAGCCTTCCGGGTTCGTCTTGGAAAAATCGACGATGAGGCCGCGCAAGCCATTAACGCCGGCGGATTTCGCGTAAGGATCCACGATCTCTTTCGCTTTGTAATGCCCGTTGGTCACCACGAAGGTGTAATAGCGATCGTAGAGACATTCGTTGATCGTGGCGGAAAAGACACCCTTTTCGCCTTTTTCCATCGGGATCTCATGCAAGATATTATCATCGCCGTTTTCCGGATCGACCGACTTCGGGGTCCCGCTGCCATAAACGCGCACGGAAATCTCGCTGGACATCGGGCTCCAAACGCGGAAAGTCGTTTGGGATTCCGTCACTTCAACCCCAAGGGGCCCGTCATAATCGTAGGCCTCTTTGAACGCGTCCGTGCGAAAGAGGGGGTAAAAGCTTACCTCAGCATCGATTTCGACGCCCGTTTCGAAGGTGGCGTGGACGCTATATAAAGAAGAAAGCGCGGGCGCGACGTCTAGGTCAAAGGATTTGCCGGACGTCGGGGAGGAAAGTTCCCAATCCTGGATGGGCTCTCCGTCTTTCATCAGCGAGACCTTCGCGACGGATCCCGCCTTCGTTGAGAGGAACATTTTGGTGACGCCCTTCTCGTCGTAGAAATAGACGGTTCCAAGCGCGTCGCGGCTCGTCGGGGCAGTGGCGTAAATCGTTTCGATGCCGCTTTGGAGCCAAATCTGGTAATTCCCGTTTGCGTCCGGGGAAAGCGTGGTCAGGTCCACGAAACGGTCCCCGTCGATATCTTTCGTGACGGAGCCGTTCCAAGCGCTTCCGGAACCAAGCGTTTTGATGATGAAGCCGATTTTGGTGGAAGCGAAATTCTCGGTCAAACCGGTGAGATCGGACAAGGAATAATGGTAAATGGAGCCGTATTCATCGATGCCATTGGGTCGGTATTCCTCCCCGTTTTTCCCGTCCGCCCAGATCCAGGCGCGCCAGCCTTTGTAACAGTCACGGGCGGTGTCTTCCTTTTCCACCTTGTAATGGATGATGAGCTCGTTCTCTAAAGAAGAAAGATCCACCGCGCCCAAGGGTTCTTGATATTCGTAATCACCCGGTTGCGGTTCGGCTTTGGAAGAGGAAGACGGAACGGAGGGAGTCGAGCTGCTTGGCGTTTCGGGTTCGCCCCCACAGGAGACGAGGAATGCGCTCAAGGCAAGAGTCGACAAAAGTAACAGGCTTTTTTTCATTTTAGTAACCTCATTTGAGATTATTCTAGGGAGATTAGCCCCGTTTTACAACAAAAGAAAAACCGCCCTAAGGCGGTTTACTTCTTTGGTTCGCTTATTTCGAGGCGACGGGGTAGACGCTAACGCGCTTCCCATCTTTCCCGACTCGTTCGAACTTGACGGTGCCAGCGACGCAGGCGAAGAGCGTGTCATCCCCGCCCTTCTTAACGTTGGCGCCCGCCATGATCTTCGTGCCGCGCTGACGATAGAGGATCGAGCCAGCGGTGACGATTTGGCCATCGCCAACTTTGGCGCCGAGGCGACGCCCGGCGGAATCGCGGCCGTTCTTCGTCGAACCAACACCCTTCTTGGAAGCGAAGAGTTGAAGATTGAGAACAAATTTCATGATGTTACTTCCTTTCTTTGATCGTGATGGCCTCTTTGTAAGAGACCTGGATGGTTTTCAGTTGGATGATCATCGTCTCGAGAACGGTTTCATCGTGTTCCCCAAGGGATCCCGGGATCTCGATTTTCACATCCCCTTCTTCGACGGAAATCGCGTAATCGTCAGCGTTTTCCAAAGCGTTAAGGGAGCCAATCGCGATGGCGCTGATGGCAGCGCACACGAGGTCGTGACCAGCGGGGCCCGCATTCGCATGCCCTTTGATGTGAATCGAGGCGAGACCTTTCCCCCGATAGACGATTTCAACTTTGACCACGCCCCAACTCCTTAGGCGTTGATGGCTTTGACGACGAGACAGGTGTAAGGCTGGCGATGACCGATGGTCTTACGCTCGTTGGCCTTGGCCTTGTACTTGAAGACGCGGATCTTCTTGTTGCGGCCCTGTTTCACGACTTTGCAGTCGACGGTGGCGCCTTCGATGTAGGGCGATCCGACCTTGGTGGATTCGCCTCCAACGAAAAGAACCTTGCTGATGCAAACATCCTGCTCGGGTTCGGCATTGATCTTTTCGACGTAGATCTTGTCACCGACCTGGACTTTGATCTGCTTTCCGCCAGTTTCGATAATTGCGTACATGGTTTTTCCTCCTTGCTGCTTTATTGATGACTCGCTATGGAGGCGGCGTTTTCACGCTCTTGAAGCCTTTTCTAAGCGGTTGCTCGCCCAAAGCAAGGCAGACAACGTGAGTATTATAGCCACATGATTCCCTATAGGGAAGCACTTTTTTCTTCTTTCGTTATGGTTCGTCCCCTTCGTTTTCCGGAAAGGTTTTTCGGAGAAGGAAAACCCCTCGCAAAATGGGACGGGGTGGCGAGGGGCTTTCGGTTCAGTTCACATGTCCCACTCGAACTTGAAGCCGTCTGGGGTGGTGACATTCGCGTTGTCGCTTTGGAAGAGTTTCCAAGCGGCTACCGTCAAGATGACGACGGTGAAGACGATGATGACCGTGGCTAGCGTGAGCGCCTCGCCCGGGGCGATGGATGCAAGCTCCGCGTCGGTCAGTGGCTTCGGATGCGTCATAGATACCTCCTTTTCATCCGCAGATAAGCTTTCCCAAAGCTGAAAAGAATGTGAAAATCGGTCCGGCCGGTCCTCCGCTACCCGATTATGTTTTACCACGGCCAAAAAGGATGGGAAGGGGTCAATTCCCCAAATCGGATAGACGGCGTTCGATGTCCGATAGTTTGCTTTCGTTTTCTTTCAATTTGGCCTGCTCAAGAGCCAGTTTTTCTTTGGGCGCCTTGGCAACGAACCCTGGATTGGAAAGCATTTTGGACCCACGTTGGATCTCGAACAAGACACGTTCCTTTTCTTTCAGGAGGCCTTGCCGGATCTCTTCCGGGGACTTATCGAGTCCAACGATGACCGAGAAGCCGGGATAAGGCAAGACATCTCCTTTTGGAGCTTCCGCGGAGAAAGCGACTTTCGCGAAAAGGAAGCGGGAGAGGTATTCCTCGATTCCTTTGAAGGGCGCTTTCGGGGAAATCGTGATCTTCACGGGCTCGTTGGGGGCCATTTTCCGCTCGCTCTTATAGGCACGAACGTCGCGGAGGATTTCCATGAGGCGCTTCCCTTGTTTCTCCGCGGCCGGGAAGACGAACTTCTTCTCGTATTCCGGATAGGTTTCGACCATCGCCGAATCAAGGTGAGCGGGCAAAGAAAGATAGAGTTCTTCCCCAATGAAAGGGCAATAGGGATCGATCATGAGGATGATGGACTTCATGACGAGATAAAGAGTCTGTTTCACGCTTTCCGCCATCTCGGGATTCGAAAGAGAAACCTTGGACATTTCAAGGTAAAAACCGCAGAAATCGTCATAGACGAAATCGTAAAGGGCGCTCGAGGCCGCCCCGAATTCGTAGGAGTCCATCTTGGCAGTGACTTTCTTGATGGTTTTTTGGAGACGGCTCAAGATGAATTTATCTAAAGTGCCTAGCTTTTTGGTGTCAATTTCGCTTGGGACGAAGCCTTCGCCAAGCGTGGCCTCGACATAACGAGTCGCATTCCAGATCTTGTTCAGGTAATTCTGAGCGGCTTGCAATTTTTCATCGCTGTAACGCATATCGAGCCCAGGGGTGCTATTCGTCGTGATGAAATAGCGAAGGGCGTCAACGCCGTATTTGGCGATGACATCGATCGGATCGATCCCGTTTCCGAGGGATTTCGACATCTTCCTTCCCTTTTCGTCTCGAATCAAACCATGGATAACGACTTGCTTGAAGGGGGCTTTCCCGGTGAAATGCTCGCTTTGGAAAATCATGCGCGAGACCCAGAAGAAAATGATGTCGTAACCGGTGTTGAGGACCGAGGTTGGGAAATAACGATCGAAATCTTCGGTCTTTTCGGGCCAACCCAAGGTCGCGAAAGGCCATAGGCCGCTCGAGAACCACGTGTCGAGGACGTCCTCGTCTTGAACGTATTCCTCCATGTTTGGCTCGTTTTCAGTCACGAGTACCTCGCCCGTCTTCTTGGAATAATAAGCCGGGATTCGATGGCCCCACCAGAGTTGGCGGGAAATGCACCAATCATCGACATTTTTCATCCACCGAATCAAGACGTTCTCAAAACGCTTGGGTAAGAACTCGACCTTTCCGGGCCCTTGTTGTTCGGCGAGAACCCTCTCGGCCAAAGGCTTCATGCGGACGAACCACTGTTTCGAGAGCATCGGCTCAACGACGCATCCGCTCCGTTCGCTATGCCCGACGGAGTGAACGAACTTCTCGATTTTTTCGAGGTGGCCTTCCCTTTGGATCTTCGCGACCAGCGCTTTTCGCGCTTCATAGCGATCCATGCCGGCAAATTCCCCGGCAATGGGAAGCAAATGAGCGGTTTCGTCGAGGACCTTGATGAAAGGGAAGCCATACTTCTTGGCGAGGGCAAAATCGTTCGGATCGTGGGCGGGGGTGCATTTCATCGCTCCCGTCCCGAAACTCATGTCGACGTAGGGATCACCCATGACGGGCAAATATTCGCCATTGCAAGGATTCATGACCCTCTTCCCGATTAAATGGGAGAAACGCGTGTCTTTGGGATTCACGAAAACGGCAGTGTCCCCCCACATCGTTTCCGGTCGGGTCGTGGCGACGACGATGTAATCCTTGCTACCTTCGATCGGATAGCGGAAATAATAGAATTCACCTTCGTCGTCTTGGTGGATGACCTCGATGTTACTGAGCGCGGTGCGGAGTTCGGGGTCCCAGTTGATGATTTTCTCGCCTTGGTAAATCAAACCTTCGTTATAGAGGGTGACAAAGACGTGGCGAACGGCATTCGAAAGTCCTTCGTCGAGAGTGAAACGCTCGCGAGTGTAATCGACCGAAAGGCCGATTTTGGCCCATTGTTGGTGAATCGTTTTTGCGTATTCGCCCTTCCATTCCCAAGCTTTGGACAAGAAGGCTTCTCGTCCCAAATCGTAGCGCGAAACGCCTTCTTTTCGGAGTTTCTCCTCCACCTTCGCTTGAGTGGCGATGCCCGCATGGTCCATGCCGGGAACCCAAAGGACATCGAAGCCTTTCATGCGTTTGTAACGGCAAATGATATCATCGGGGACGGTATCCATGACGTGCCCAAGATGGAGTTTTCCCGTGACGTTGGGGGGAGGAATCACCAAAGAAAACGGCTGTTTGGATTTGTCTCCAGCCGTGAAATAACCCTTTTCTTTCCAGCGGTCGTATTTTCCTTCTTCGACGATTTTCGGATCGTAATGTTTGTCCAACATGGGAAACCCTCCTAAATAAAAAAGCCCGCCCCATTGGGGCGCGGCGCGCGGTACCACCCAACTTGGCCAAAATGGCCATCTCTTTTCCCTTATCGCGGGATACGGCCTCCTCCCTCGCGACTTCCCGGGCCTTTCCGGCGAAGCTTTCACCTACCTTCGCTCTCTAAACGGATGGTTTCCAGGTCCCTCGAGTTCTTCGGAACGTCCATATTATATGCGGATGGGCGGAAAAGGAAAGAAAAAGCGCTCAATGCAGAGCGCTTGATATGGCTTGGCGAATCTTGTCTCTCGTGGACCCTTTGGCATCGCTTAAGAGGACTTTTTCAAACCCGAGGTTCTTGGCGGTGGCTTTCGCCTTCGCTAAAGCACTTTGGTTCATCTGATCCGTCTTCGTCAAGACGACGACGATGGGCTTGCCGAACGTTTCGAGGTAACGGATGAAGGCGATGTCATCCTTGCCCGGCTCCCTCCGCAAATCAAGAAGGAGGCAAATGGCGCGGACGAGACGTGACGGGAGAGCTTCTTCCATCAATCCCGAAAATTGGACGGTGGACATCGTGGCGAAGTTCGTCGACCCATAGCCCGGGCTGTCGATGAGATAAAAGGAATCGTCAACGAGAAAGAAATTCAAGGATTTGGTTTTGCCCGCCTTCTTAGATGAGAACGCGACTTTCTGGCCAAGCAATCCGTTGATGAGGGTGCTTTTCCCGACATTGGAACGGCCGACCATCAAAACCGCGGGTTTGTAATCTCCCGTGAAAGAAGAAATCGAAGGTGCGCTCGCGATGAAGCGCACCTTCTTGAAAGACTCATTCATAGGGTTCGACGAGCGCGATTTTCAGCGCGTCATCGACACAATTCATGAAGTGGATCTTGAGATTTTCCTTCACTTCGGCAGGAAGCTCGGAAACATCCTTTTTGTTATCGACAGGGACGATGATTTCCTTGATCCCAGAACGCAAGGCGGCCAGGGATTTTTCGCGAAGACCCCCGATGGGAAGCGCTTTTCCGCGGAGGGTGACCTCGCCCGTCATCGCAACGCTCGCCTTGACCTTTCGGCCCGCGAGGCAGGAG
>JAQYPI010000029.1 GCA_028726925.1 Caryophanales bacterium
AAGCGGCATCTTCTCGATCGCCTTCGAATCCGCCTTCAACGGCCCCTTGCTCCGTGGCGATTTGCCTTCTCTCATGACGGGGATGCTCACGATGCTCGGTGACCTCGCCCCCAAGATGGGCAGGACCTCGACCCCGGTGAACCTAACTCTTGAGGGAGACACCCGCTTCTACGACTGGAAGGACCTCGACGCGATCGACATGTCCGCCCTCATCGACGAGAATATCTCGGCCATCCTCAATTCGGTCGGGTATGGGGACAAGGTCGTCACGATCGATGACATCTTCCCCATCAAGCGGGCTCTCGGGTCCCTCGCCTCGAAACAAGGGCAAATCTTTGAGAAAGACGGCAAGCGCTACCTCAACACCGCGATCGCCTATTATGGCGGCGGCCTCAACTTATCGACGGCAAGCGGCTACACCGACACCGCGTATAATACCTATGGCCCGGAATGCGAAATCGACCTCGCATACGATGCCATCGAGCATTGCCCAGGCGGGCTATCGAGCTTGCTCGAGAACGCCGTCTTGATGGCCATCGGTACCCACCCCTTCCGCTTCGTCATCAACGGGGCGAGCGAAGGGAAGAATCCCCTCGTCGGGCTCGACGGCGCCCCCGAGATCCAAACCCTGAAAGACCATATCCAAGGAGGAAATGCATCATGAAAAAAGGAACTATCGCCAAGACCCTCGCGGTCCTCGCCACGCTCACCCTCTCGAGCTGCTCGAATCCCTTTTTCGGCGGGAACGAGGAATTCATGATCACGGACATCGCGACCCGCGTGGACGCCGCGACCGGCGACACGATCGTCACGATCACGTTCTCAGACGAAGAGAAGGAACCCCTCGTCCTCACGATCCCTCAAGGCGTATCCGGCAAGGACGGCGTCGGCATTTCCAAGATCGAGCCGACCCTCTCCGAGGATGGCAAATCCGTGCTCATCACGATTTTCTTTGACGACAATGCCCTTTCGCCCGTCTCCATCGAGGTCCCGATCCTCGAAGGACGCGGCATCCAAGACGTGACGCTCGGGGAGAATGAGGAAGGCGAGCTCACCATCGCCTTTGTCTACACGGATGGCACGTCCACCGATCCCATCGTGATCCCTAGCGGCAAAGATGGCAAAGACGGCGTCGGCATCCGGGTCATCACCGCGAGCGAGCCCGACGAAAACGGCGTCATCACCGTCTCGATCGTCCTCGACGACGCGGTCGGCACGACCCTCGATTTCGAGGTCCAAAACGGGAAGGATGGCGTCTCCATCGTCTCCATCGGCGTCGACCAAGAAGCCTCGACGGGCGATTATTACGTCATCGTCGTGGAATTCTCGAGCGGCGATACCACGCGCCTAAGCCTCCCGAAGCCTCACCCGACCGGCTGGTTCTACGGCTCGGTCGCCCCGTCAAGCCCCGAGGTCGCCTCGACCCTAGAAAGCGCGGAGCCCGGGGATTTCTACCTGAACACCGTTAACGGCAACGTCTACCAGCTCGGTGCCAACGGGACCTGGAATTACCTGTTCTGCATGAAATCGACTGTCGGATCGACCGAGGTCACCTACCACGAGGTCGTCTTTGATGCCAACGGCGGAGCCTATCATTCCCCAACTGGCACAGATATCAGCCTCTGGTCCCTTTCCGTCGCGGATGGCAAGACCGCGGACCTTTCCCTTATCAAGAAACCAACCTTGGACGGTCACGTCTTCGAGGGATGGTTCACGGATCCGGACGATGTCAACTCCGGCCAGTTCACGGACCTCACGCCCGTGACGAAGGACCTGACCTTGAAAGCCAAGTACCGGGCAATCTAAGCAGCAATAGAAGAAGGAAGGCATGAAAGCAAGCAAACGCGTCGAAAACTTGTTGCCTAGCGGCATCTTGGTCGTCGGCCTCGCGGCCATGGCCCTTTTCGGCGTCGGCTTCAGCGCCTTCCAGACGAGCAATACGATGTCCCCCATCGAGAATTCGATCGACGTCGAGGTCGGCTCGATCATCGAAGGGGGCAAGACCGTCCTCGAGATCACCGGCACGACCGGATTCGGCAAGGAATTCGGCCCGAACGGCTTCATTAATGACAGCGGAGCCTTCGACGCGGCGAGTCCCGCGATGACCGTGTCTTTCAAGGTCTATCACGCGGCGGCTGACGAATCCGGTTACGTCTCAAGCGAGAACACCTTCAAGATGAACGCCACCCTCTATAGCGACGAGATCGACAAGAATTTCTTTCTCTATAACCTGAAGGCCTCTTGCAATGTTGCTGGCGCGACCATCGGCAGCTTCACCGCGAGTGGCACGAAAGCCAAGCAAACTTACATGATCCCCCTCACCTCGGGAGCGGAATTGACCTCGTTTACGCTAACCTATACCCTGACCGAGGATACGGCCCATAAGCTCGACGCTTATTACGATATTCCCTTTACGGTCCATTACGCGGTGGAAGGAGTCAAGGCATGATCAAGAAAGGCACCCGTTTATCCCTTTTCCTGACCGCCGTCCTCGGCTTCCTTTCGATCAGCGTCGGACACGCGGCTTTCCAAACCGGCGAGAACGGTGCCACGGATTCCTATGATGGGCGGGTGACCCTCCGGAAGGCCGTGTGCTACATCTCGGGCAGCTCGAACGTCTATTACCCGTCAATCGAGAAAGCTTTGAAAGTCGCGGAGAACACCAGCGGCAGCCAAACCGTCTACGTCATCCCCGGGGCCAACCCCACGATCCAAAGCGATTGCACGATCGCAGCGGGCGATAGCTTGATTTTGCCTTATGCGGACGATGGAACGACGCACACCTATCATCAATACCTTGAACAAAGCCCGACCCTCGCCTATAAAAGCGGGACCTTGGTAACCAAAGTCACCATTGCGGATGGTTTTACTCTTACGAACAATGGAACCTTGACCATTGGCGCGATTCAGAATACCGGGTCTGGCGGTAACCTTTATTCGGGAAACGCGACGAAGAGTTACACGGAAATTTTCCTTGAGGGCGCCGCGAAAGTCGTGAACGCTGGAACGATGAATGTCTATGGCTATATCGCCTCGGATCCCGCGAACACCACCGCCTCCGTCGTTATGAATTCCGGGAGCAACACCTATGCTCCCTTCACCGTCATGGAACATCGTGGCGGTTCAATATTTGTTGGGATGTCATCATCGGATGTGTCTTCCTTGATTACTTCTGCCATCAAACCAAGCGGAACTACGGCAGATCTTACCTGCTTCCCGTTCAATCGAATGTTTGTCGATTGCTTCCTCGATGTCGATTATTCTTTTAAATCCGGGGCATTTCTCCATGGCCTCGCAGCCCTTTATGCGGATTCTACGACGAATACAACGACGATGTCTCTTATCGGAAACACGTCTACTTTCCTTTTCAATTTAGCCGCGAATGCTTCGTTTGATGGTCGTTTTGCAACTTTGGAAGATAAACACAGCATTGAAACCAAAGGGTCGTTTTCCTTGAATCCGCTTTTTTTGAATCTTGAGGTGAAGAAGAGCGTTGCAACTGCCAAAATTAAGCTTTCTTCTGCGAATGTTCTGTTGCCCATCTCTTATCATTTCAATTTTAAGTTTAGCCCGTTTGAAGATGGCGCCGCCGCAAAGGTTAACACGACCGCCCAAGGTTTCAAACTTTTGCCGGGATCTCGAGTCGAGATTGGCGCTAATGTTACCCTTAACGCATCAAGTATTGCGGTCTATCGAAACGATGATTTATATCCCAATGGGAAG
>JAQYPI010000030.1 GCA_028726925.1 Caryophanales bacterium
AACGGGCGGGGCCTTCGAGATGATCGAGGAAGGAAAGAACGGATTCGTCGTCCCCCAAGGCGACCTCAAGGCTCTTGAAACGGCCGTCTTAAAAACCCTTTCCCTTGTTTGGGACCCGGCAGTCGTTTCGAGCACCGTGGCACTCCTAACCAAAGATCGTTATTCCGCCGAACTCGAAAGCATTCTCACTTCTCGATAAGCGACGCCTCAAGTTTTCAAGAGAGTTCGAACCCATCGAACTCTTCGTTTCATTCGCCGGATTTCCGAACCAACCCAAGCAAATAATCCCGGACTTTTTCCGCGTTCGTTTTCAAATCGAATTCATTTCCGGCTTGCAGTTCCCTTTGAACCAAAGCAAGGAGTTCTTCTTCCGTTTTCGCATACATGTCCTCGATGAATTGGTCCATCGCGTCCAAAGACGTGCAAAAAAGAGCGGCGTCTTTTTCCTTGAGGTAGTCGACGCTTCCTGCCCCGGTCGGGCCAAGGGAAAGCAAGACTTTGCCGGAACGCAGGCAATCTCCGACTTTCGTAGACAGAGAATAACGAACCTTGTCGATGTTCTCTCGCGAGAAACCCTCACAAGAAATGAGGGCGCATGCCTTGGCTTCGAGTTCCGGCAATTGATCGTACAGAACAGGAGGGTGGAACTCGATATTGGGACAAATAGTTTTTTCTTTCGGGGATTCAGCCGAATAAACAATGACTTTTTGTGTCTTTTTTGCTCTAGACAAAGCCTCGGCGAAAGCGACAAGCGTTTCCTTTCGCCCATCGCCAAGATTCCCGCAATAAAGGAAATCACCATGGGAAAGATCCGGCGGAAACGGTTTCGCGGTCGGACGAGACGAGCTCACCGGAACGTGAATCCCCGGCAAACCAAGCCTTTCGAGATACGCATCCTTCAGTTTGTTGGAAATATAGACACCGCCTTCCGTCTGCTTGAGCAAAACATCGAAGGTTTCGACGAACTTCCTCGAATACGTTTTCGCAAAGGGACCTTTGGTCGGCAAATTGAAACGGCAATCATCAAGAATGCAAAGAACAACGGGGGCCTTCCGGCTTTTCGAAAGATGGATGGCGATATCCATCTGCCAAAAATCGGGCCCCCAGACAACGAAAATCACGTCAGGCGAAAACCCGTCGACAAACGTTTCCAACTCTGCGGTGTCCCAGTATTTCTTTTTCCAAACCGCTTTTCTGAGCAATCGATAGAGAGGGGTCTTTTTGCGGATTGGCGGGCGATAGGCAATCTGATCTTGCCGGTCTTCCTTCGGTAGGTTTTCTTTGTGAAAAAGAACGTCTCGAACCTTTTTGAATCGGCGCTCCGCGAGCCTCCGATCCGTGATTTGGAACAGGCGGTCGCACATCCCCTGAATCGGAGTTCTGCGGTCGGAAAAAACCTGTGCGAGTTCGGTGCTAGAGAATCCGGACAAATAAGTTAGAAGGGCTCGCGAATTTCCGGAGGGACGATAGGGTTGGGCGCCAACGATCAAGACCTTCATAAACATCCTCGGGAAAAAGAAAAGCGCGTCCTCATCGGATCCCCTTTCTTGGTTTGGCCGAAAACGCCCCCGAAGGAGATTTGGGCGCGCTGTTCCAACGAACCATTTGGGAAGATTGCCTCGGCCAGCGGCCACGGGGAGACGAGGGATTCCGAGCGGTTTGGAAGGAAGGGACTACAAACGTTCATCATGGTATTTTCAATCGGTCTCAGGCCAACCCCATTTACCCTGGAAAGGAGGCTTATGAATGCGTCTATTTTACCACACGCTTTCACACGAAAAAAAGGCGCCTTCCCGCCCTTTCGACAACCATACTCCTTCGTGCACTTTTTGGAATACGGCTGTCTACTTAGAGGTTAGCAGTGCTCGTATAGTTAAACTGACCGACAAATTGGAATTTGGCGACCTCATAGATAAAACAATTGTATTTATAGAATGTGCTTGTCAATCTCATCAAGCAAATTCGAGGAGCTTGAATTAACCTTTCTAACAAACAAACAACCTGTATTTTTCAGCCATTTATAATCTTCTTTATCTGTAAATACGGTAACATAAACGGGGTATTCAAAATACGTCAAGTTAAGTAGTGTTTCTTCCCCGGAACGTCGGACAATCACATCCTTGGATACTTTGTCGCTAAAAGGAGAATTGTGTATTATCGTCTGAATATAGATTTCATCGGGTGGGAAACGATGTTTCATATATTTGTTGTACTTTGCATTATTTTCATATATATCCAATACATATTTCACGCAATCTCTTGTTAAAGCAAATTGAGCCCATCCGTGATATATTCTCCATTTTTCTTTTCCGTTTTTGAATGTAGGCATGCGATATTTAATACCGAATGTGTTAAATTTATGGATTAAAAAACGAATACATTTCATTAAAAAAGAAGGGTGTTGCATATCCATAAGCCACAAGCCACAACATTTCATATAATCTTTTTTGTTTTTTGAAATAGAGATATTTTTTGCCTTGCAAAACTCTATATCAATGTTGGATTCAAAAAAATTATGGATTTCTGCTGGAGAATACAACGGATAATCTTGTCCTTGCAGAAGAACAAAGCGGTCATAATCATTTGTTGACAATGCAAGTTTAATCGTTCGCATTGTAGCAATTATCGAGTTATAGCCACCCCAATAGTTATCGATTCTTTCTTCAACAAAATATACATTTTCAATTCCGTTACATGCTTCTCTAAACGGAGTTATATCTTGTTTGTTATCAACATGAATAAAAAAACCGTCTTTTTCATATTGCAATGTTTTTGCTGTTCTTGCGACAAAAACAGGGTCAGTATGACAAAGGCAAATATATGCAATTTTCAAAGCCATTTATAAAAACCTCCTCGAAAAATTCTTATTTATCTCGCATTTTTTAATACATTCACCTACCGTATAGCGAAAATGTTAACTGTCAGATGATGTGAGACGCCTTCCGAGTTTCGGGCACCTGATCTCTCCTGTAGTTAACAACAGTTCCCTCAACTTTGCAAACTCCATTTGGTCCGGCGTCTTTAGCCCAAACACGAGCCTGGGCGCCGAATTGTACCGCTTCATCCACCCGGATCCTCTTGCAGCTGTGCAGCCCCGTCTCGATTAGGTGGGGGGGTGTAATTCCTCCCCGGTTGTTGTGGCAGACTATCCACGGCATCTTCCTCCTTTGCTTTCCTGGACAGAAAACATTGCAAGGTCAGATGCCTTTTTCTTTACGGATTTTGTCTCACATCATTTGGAATAGAACACCTTCCCGCCCTTGCGCCAATCGGATGTATCATCGCACGCCTCGATATTTACGAATGCCATAAATCGCCCACCGGAAAACGTGAAACCAGCTTTTGAACCAGTTGATTCCCTGCGTTTTGTGGTAAACGCGAAACATGTGCTTGACGAGTTTCAGCTTGTTTGAAGAGCGGCTGCCCGGACGGATGAGATACGTGGCGAGAATCTTGTGGTTTCCGCGAGCGACGATGCCGCGGCGGAGGATGGCTAGCCAAAACACGTAATCTTCTGGGCGATCGATATTCTCTGGGAAAAAAACCTCCCCGATGGCTTCCTTATCGTACATTGTCGTAAGGCACGAGAGGTCATTGCCTTTTAAAGCCTTTTTGTAATCGACGACGTCTGGAACGTAAAAATCCGTGCAGGAATTCTTGGCTTTTCTTCTATAACCGGCCGAAATCAACGGCCCATTGTCTTGAATAAAAGCAACTTGCTCCTCAAGATAATTGTTGTCGAGCAAATCATCGGAATCCAAAAAGGAAATATAGCGGCCGCGGGCTTTCTTAAGCGCGAGATTCCTCGCTACCGCGGTGCCGCTATTCTTTGGGGTTCGCAAAACGCAAATCCTACTATCCTTTGCCGCCAGCTCTTCGAGATATTCAAAAGACCCGTCGGTAGAGCAATCGTCAACGACAATCCATTCCCACGAAGCGTAGGTCTGCGAGGCAACGCTTTCATATGTTTCCACGATTGTGGCCTTGCAATTGAAGGCCGGCGTAATGATACTGACTAATTCCATCGTCAATCTTTCTTCGTGACCTACCCCATCACATGGACAGCCTATTATATTCCAGCAAGGCCGCTAGCGAAATGGACGATTGCGCTTTCCTTCGCCCTTTGTCAACCAAAGGGAAAATACAGAAAGGCGGATTAAAGAGAATATCCCACGTTTGTCTCGAAAAGCATTGAGGGAAATCGCTTTTATCTTTTCAAAATACACGGATTCTTAGCCGGAATGAAGCGATGGTTTACCCAATAATGTCTGTAAATCAAAGGCCGCATGGTGCCCCATTTATTTGGTTTTCGATCGTTCTTCTTCCACTAGTTTCCTTTTGATTTGGCTCGAAGATATATCGGACGTCCATTCGAGAAGAGCGATCTCGCAGCCCAAGGCGAGCAATTCCGCGTATTCCTTCATCTTGGGAAAGATGTTCCGATAATCTCTGCTCAAAACAAAGCAATCGGCACCGAATCACCTCGCGTCTTCGACTTTTTATTCCATGGATTCTTTGAGAATGACTTGCTCGACGAAGGCGATGAATGGGTGCATATCCATGGTTTTATGTCTGTCAGGTCTTTGGGAAAACCCAAAATTCCCTTTTCGTCAAAAGGCAATAAAGACCACAACATAACGATAGGGATTGTTAGGATTTTTGATTGAATCAAAACATGTAGTAATACAACTGCCTGGTTGCCGATTTCCTTCGATGAGAATGGGACTCCCTTGATCCGTTATCGCAGGGAATGGACGAAAGACGAATAGACGTCCCCTCTCTTTTTTTGAAAACAAAAAGAAAATGCCACCGGGTGACCGGTGGCATGTTTCGTTGTAGATGAATGGGATTATTCGACGACGGGATTGACGCCGGCGGAAACCCAAGAGACGTAGACGTTGGCATCCTTGAGGCCATCGCCGCCATGGAGACCGCCATAGATGGTCAGGTTGACGATATCCTGGTTGTACCAGCCTTTTTGCCCAAAAGCAGCCTCGTAGAAGTTGGCGTCGGTATCAACGGCTCCGCCGCTCACGCCCCAAGCGCTGCCAGGCGTCATGAGGCTCGCTTTGTTGATCTTGAGGGTCGCCCAGGAATTCGCATAGATGCAGCCGGAGTAATCGGCGCTTCCGTATCCATCGGCAATCGGAGCATAGTGCGAGTAGAGGCGGACGAGGCCATCGGAGATTCCGTCAACCTCGAAATAGATGCGGATTTTGATGTAGTCGAAGTTAGTTTTTTTCGAACCAAGGCCGATCTTCAAGGTGTTGGAAGCGTTGTTCGTGCGGAAGACACCAAGTTCGCCATTGAATTCTTCGATCCAAGTGGATCCACCGCTGTGGAAGTTCGGGGCAAGCTGCGTGCCATCACCGTTTCCAGAGACGTCATATCCCATGAGTAGCGTGTCGCCTTCGCCTTCCGGAAGGACGGTCGAAATCCAGGAGATGTAGACGGCCGGTTTGATGAGGTTGCCATTGGCGTAGATGTGGAAATAGAAAGCCTGCTGGTTCGTATAGCCAATTCCGCCGAAGACGTCCGCGAGGAAGTTCTCGGCGGTATCGACGTGACCACCACTGTTGGAGAAGTTCGTGTTTGCCGAGAAAATCTTGTCGCGAGTAATCGTGAGGGTAACCCACTGGTTGGTCGGGATGCCTTCCGCGACATTGACCCAGTAGCTCGCGAGCTTGACGCTTGAAGCTTCGGATTCAAAGTAGATGCGAACCTTGACGGAGGCGAAGTCCACCGCCGTGTTGCCGATATCGAAACGGAGTTCGTTCGTGACGCCAGCGGAGGCCTTGCGAACACCATATTCGCCCTCAAATTCAGGGAGCCAAGCGGTTCCCCCGTTGTGGAAGTTCGGGGTCCTGCCGTCAGTTTCGGTGTCATAGGTGTAGACCTTATCGCCAAGGACGTGATCCTTCTCGGAGACGGAAATCCAGGAGATGTAGACGGCCGGCTTAATGAGGTTGCCGGTGCCAGGTCCTGCGTAAAGATCGAAGTAGAAGGCCTGCTGGTTCGTATAGCCGATCCCGCCGAAAACGTCCGCGAGGAAGTTCTTCTCGGTGTCGACGCGTCCGCCGGAATTCGAATAGTTCGTGTTGTTGGAGAAGATCTTGTCGCGGCCGATCGTGAGGGTCACCCACTGGTTGGTCGGGATAGCGTCCTTGCCAGAATCCGTGCCGGCGATGCCGACCCAGTAGTTCCAGATCTTGACGGAGGAAACATCGGACTCGAAATAGATGCGGACGCTGACGGAGTTGAAGTCGATGACATTGCTTCCGATGTCGAAACGAAGCCGGTCCGTGATCCCGGCAGCCGTCTTGCGAACGCCATATTCCCCGTTGAACTCTTCAAGCCAAGTAGTTCCCCCGGCGGAGTAGGTGTTGTGGAAATTTGGGGTCCTGCCATCGGATTCGGTGTCATAGGTGTAGATTTTCTTCCCAATGACAGCGTCCGCAGCAGCGGGGGCGACATAGGCGGGGTGGGCGGCATCCAACGTCTCGCCAGCATAGGCTCCCATGTCGGTCCAGGTTCCGGTCGCGGGTTGGGCGATGAACTGTTCGTGGCAGTTGCAGCAGGCCCAGAATTCCTGGTTGCCCGCGTGAAGTTGAGTAGCAGCGACGGCTTCGTAATGGTTGCCGACGTGTTCGCACTCGGTCGCGGTTGTCGGCAAGGCTGCTTTCACGCCAAGGACGCCAAGTCCCAAGGTGGCTACTGCGCCGAAGCCGGCCGCGAAATAAAGAAATTTCTTCTTTCGCATAGACGATCTCCTTTTATTGTTAAAATCGACGCTCTCATTATGTGCCCGCGCCCTTGGTTTCCGTCAATTTCCGAGGTTTTGTAAAATTGTTTTTTGCAAGAACACAAGCATATTTTGTTACTGAAATATCGGTTTTTATGCCGTTTTTCGAAATGGTAAGGGCTTACATCAAAACGACCTCGGACCTTGATTTCCTTGATTTTTTCGCCGAAAGAAAAGGGGCGAAGCATCCCTTCGCCCCGACGTCACGAAAAACGAGTTTCCTTTTTCAAAGGAGCAATTCCATGAGCATCATGAAGCCGAAGCCAATCATGAACGCGGCAAGGCCGAAATGCTCGACGCCTTTCTTTGAAACGTGGGGGACGAGATCCTCGACGATGACGTAAAGCATGGCGCCCGCGCCGAAGGAAAGGAACCAAGGCATCGCGGAAGAAAGAAACGTGGAGAGAAACATGCCGAGGATCGCGGCGACCGGCTCTACCGCCCCGCTTAAAACGCCATAGCCAAATGCCTTGCCCCGGGACATCCCATCGATATAAAGGGGGACGGAGACCGCCATCCCCTCGGGAAGGTCTTGGATCGCGATGCCGACGGAAAGGACGAGGGCGGAGGTCGCGAAAGCGAGGGCCCCTTCCCCGTTTCCAGCTTGGTAAGCGGAGAGGGCAAGGCCGCAGGAGAAACCGGTGACGAGGCCTTCGGGGAGGTTGTGGATCGCGACCGCGAGGAAGAATTTGAACTCTTCTTTCAGGTGTGGGGCGGCCGGTCCTTCGGCCTTCGAGGCGCCGACGTGAAGATGGGGGACGACTTTGTCGATGAGATAAAGGAGCAACGCCCCGAGGGCGAGACCCCCGATCGGGGGGAGCCAAGAAAGGGACGGGTCCAAGGTCGCTTGCGCTTCTTCGATGGAGGGGTTAAGAAGGCCGAAGAAAGCCGCGGCGAGCATCACCCCGCTCGCGAGCCCCATGGCGACGGCCTGGAAACGGTCGCCCGGCTTCTTCTTGAGGAAGAACACGGCGGCGCTCCCGAGGGTCGTACCGAGGAAGACGATCCCAATGGATAAGACGATGGTTCCGATGACGCTCATAACGATGGGGATTATAAGAGCATCGCTCCCATTTGTAATCCCTCTTCGCGCATCTTCCCCTTTATTCTTCGATTTCGTTGTCGGATAATTCGATTTGGATTCGGACCCCCATGCGAACCAGCCAGAAAATCTACCTTCCCCTCAAGCGACTAATCGGCTTTTTCGGATCGATCGTGAGCATCGCCCTTTGTCTCGTCCTCCTTTGGTGGTGGATCATCCCGGTGAACGCGATCGCGACGAAAGGCCACCCGTTTTTCGTGCAGGAACGGCTCGGCAAGAACAAGAAAGTGTTCAAAATGATCAAGTTCCGTTCCATGCGCATGGACGCGGACCCCAATCTCGCCCCTTCCGACATGAAGGACGGTTACCGGGCTTCGATGGAAACGAAATTTGGGCACTTCCTCCGCGCTTCTTCTCTCGACGAGACCCCGCAGCTACTAAACATCTTCGTCGGGCAGATGGCCTTCATCGGGCCGCGCCCTGGAGCGGCGAAAAACGAGGAAGAGCTCGTGCGTTTGCGCGAATCCTATACCCCGAGCGCCTTCGCGGTGAAGCCGGGCCTGAGCGGGTACGCCCAGACGCGCATGAGCAGGGAACACGACCCGGCGATGAAAGCCAAATGGGATCACGAATACGTCGTGAGGATGTCGCTTTGGTTCGACATCAAGATCTTCGTCTATACCGCCCTCAAGATCTTCGGGGCCGTCAAAGGAAGGTAACGCCTTCCTTCTTTTTTTCTTTCCCGTGCTAGAATAGCGGGGCGAAAAAAACGAAAGGACCGTTATGACCCCGCGCTACGAAAAACTCATCCCTTATATCAAGAAACGGAGAAAGCTCCATTATCTTTCCTCCCTTCTCAACTACGACATGGCGACTTGCTGCCCGAGCAAAAGCCTCGAGGAAATCGGGGGCCTTCTAAGCGAAGTGGACGTCGAGGCGGCGAACGTCTCGAAAGACCCCGAATTCATCCGCCTCGTGAAAGAGGCTTCCCTCGACCCGGACCTCAATGACGCGGAACGTCGCTTCGTCGAGAAAGAGCTCGAAACCATCGAATACCTCGAGAAGCTCTCCTCCGAAGAATACCTCGCGATGCGGAAGGCCTATACGAAAAGCAACGAGATGTGGCGCCTTTATAAGCCAACCGGGGACTTCGCTTCCTGGCTGCCCTATTGGGAGGCGTGCGTCGAGGCGAAACGGAAGGAATGCGCCCTGAAG
>JAQYPI010000031.1 GCA_028726925.1 Caryophanales bacterium
GCGCCAAAACCCGTCGTTTCTGTCCCCGCCCCGACCACGCAAGCCCCCGTGCCCCCTCCCGCTCCGCAAGAGATTCCAGCCCCGGTGGCCCCAAAACCCACCCCCGTTGCATCTCCTGCACAAAAGGAGGAACCAATCCAAGGTGTATATACCGGGACTTCCGTCCCCTCCTTCCTCGATGAGCCGGACGGACCCATGAACGACAGTCCAAAAGTCGAGGCTCCTATTACTAAGCCCGCGCCGGTGCCCGACGAACCTCCCAAGCCAAAAGAAAAAGATCCCGCCCCCTCCCCCTATGCTCTCGACCTATCCCAAGTTCCCGATTGCAGGATCGAAAACGAGGGAAGCCCCATCACCTTGCCGGACGAAGAGATCATCAAGATCATGGTGCTCGGCAAGAAATACCGCGACGAACGCAGGGTTCTCCGCGATGAGAAGTGGGCCCTGCTTCAGGATGCCGCTTTGGACCCGCGGGTCGGAAGCGTAGCGGAGTTACTGCATGACGGCGCTCCCTTCTGTCTCTGCCAGAACGTGCTTCTCGTGAATTACAACACCCCGATTCCTGCAGAAAAAGCCAACCTCAGGGAGAACCACGAGGCGATTTCCGCCCTTGCTTCTGTCCTGGTCGGCCGACACGTCTACGTTTACGGACTGAACCGCGAAACAAGCGTCCGCTGCCAAAACCTCTTCTTCAACCAGCAACAAGTCAACACGCTTCCCTACGAAGAAGACATCACTCTCCATTTGCCAGAATAAGAAAGGAACCAAATCCATGAACCCAATGCAACAAATGCTCCAGCAAGCCCAGCGCATGCAACGCGAACTAAAGAAAGCCCAAGATCTCTTGGAGGCCAAGGAATTCGTCGTCGCCAAAGGCGGCATGGTCGAGGTCAAGGTCCTCGGCTCGCGCAAGATCGAAAGCATCGCCATCGATAAGGATGCCTTGGACCCCGAGAATCAGGAAATGCTTCAAGACACGATTGCCATGGCCTTGAACGAAGCGCTCGAGCAAATCCAAAAGGAATCGGACGAGATTCAGGAGAAAGTCACCGGCCAATCCGGCCTTCCGTTCTAATGAAAGAACTCGCGACGCAACAAGCTCTCATCGATAGTTTTTCGAAATTGCCTGGGGTCGGTGCAAAAAGTGCCCAGCGCATGGCTTTTGCCATTCTCGAGATGCGCCAAGAGGACGTTCTGGAATTCGCCGGGGCCCTCAAAAACGCGGCGACCTCCGTTCACAAATGCCCGAAATGCGGCCTTTATTGCGACTCCGCTTCTTGTCCCGTTTGCGACGATCCCGCCCGTGATCATCGGACTTGCATCGTCGTTTCCATGGCCAAGGACGCCTATGCGTTCGAGTCCTTGAACTTTAAAGGCGTCTACCATTGCCTCGGGGGGCTTCTTTCTCCGACGAAAGGGATCGGGGCGAAGGACCTCGCGATTGAGCCACTCCTCCGCCGCATTGAGGAAGAAGGCATCGAGGAAGTCATTTTGGCCATGAATCCCAACCTAGAAGGGGAGACAACGGCCTTGTTTCTCGCGAAGATCCTAGGGGAAAAGCAAATCAAGGTCACGCGGCTTGGCTATGGATTACCCATGGGTGCAAGCCTTGAATACGCGGATTCGCTGACCCTGGAAAAAGCCTTGGAAGGGAGAAAGACCCTATGAACCGTTTCATCACATTCGAAGGCGGGGAAGGATGCGGAAAAAGCACCGTTCTCAAAGCCATCAAGGAACGTCTAGAAAGCGAAGGAGTTTCGGTCGTTTTAACCCGCGAACCGGGCGGCACCCCAATTGCCGAGCAAATCCGGAACGTCATCCTCGACAAGGGGAACACGGCGATGGACGGTCGCACCGAAGCCTTGCTTTACGCCGCCAGCCGGCGTCAGCATCTCGTCGAAAAGATCTGGCCTGCCCTCCAAGAAGGAAAAACGGTCCTCTGCGATCGTTATCTCGACTCGTCTCTTGCCTATCAAGGGGGCGCGAGGGGCCTCGGAATCGATGAGGTGCTCTCAATTAATCTCTTCGCAACGGAAGGGACCTATCCTGACCTCACGCTTCTTTTCGATTTGGAGCCGGAGCAAGGCCTGGCGCGGATCGCGGCCAACCAAAACCGCGAAGTCAACCGCCTCGACCTCGAAAAACTCGACTTCCATCACCAAGTTCGCAACAATTTCCTCGCCCTTGCGAAACGCTATCCAGACCGTTATGTCATTATCGACGCATCCCAACCGCTTGCTGATGTCATCGAGGATGCTTACAAAGCAATAAAAGAAAGGGAATGACATGGATATCGGTGCCTACATCAAAGAGAATCAACCTTTGGTTTATCGCACCTTTCTTCATGCTTTCGAGGGCCAAAAACTAGCACACGCCTACCTTCTTTGCGGCGAATCGGGGGTCCCTCTTAAGGAAACGGCCCTCTATTTTGCCAAGTCGATTCTTTGCGACCATCCTTCCCCATTCGCCGATCTCTCCTGCCGGACCTGCCATCGAATCGACGAGGGGAACTATGCGGATTTCCGATTGGTGGATGGCAGTGCCAATTCCATCAAGAAAGACGACATGGGAACCGTTGTCGAGAATTTCCAGCAAACACCTTTCGAGAAAAAGGGCATCATGGTCTACGTCGTCCATGAAGTGGAAAACATGACCGTGGAGGCCATTAACAGCGTCCTCAAATTCCTCGAGGAGCCGACACCGAATACCTACGCGATCCTCACGACGCGCAATGAGGCGAAAGTCTTACCGACCATCTTGTCTCGTTGCCAAACCATCCGGATGCATCTCGCGCCGCGAGAAGACGTCGAAGCCCGCGCCAAGGCCATCGGGGTCGCGGACGAAGATGCGGAGCTTCTCTCGTTCTTCTTCAACGACGCCACCTTGGTCAGCGAGAACGCGGGAGACGAGGCCTACCAAGCCACGAAAGCGTCGCTTATTTCGTTCTTGGATGCCACGAGCCAAGGAAAGGACATGGCACGCCTCATCATGGAAAAAGACGTCATCCCCGTCGTGAATTCCAAAGCGAGCGCCCGTCTCTTCTTCGATATGATGACCTTATTCCTCAAGGACGCGTCATCCTTATCCAAAGGGGGCACGATTTCCCTCAAAGCCCACGAAAGCACGATTCAAGATCTCGTGAAAAGCCTTCCGAACATCGACAAAAATCTTCTTGCCCTCATGACCTTGCGAGGCGAGATTGAAACCAACATTCAAATTGGCCTTTTGCTCAGCCATTTGGCCATTTCCATCTTCAAGGAGTAACGATATGCAATCGAACGAAAACGAACAGAACCTCGGGCAAAGCGTAACCCATTTCATCGGCATTCGCTTCCGCAGCGGCGAGAAATCCTATTATTTCGGGACGAACGACGGCACCATCGTCCAAGGCGACGTTGTCATCGTGGAAACGGCAGACGGATACGAAGCGGCGAATGTCTCCGCATCGGCGATGCCCCTCTCCCAATATCGCTCCTCCTTCGAATTGAAGCCGATCCTTAGAAAAGCCACGAAATCCGATCTCGCCAAATTGGAATTCAATCGTTCCTTTGAACAACATGCTCTTGAGGTGACAAGGAAAAACATTGCTTACCTCCATCTGCCCATGGATCTCATCGAAGCCGTCTCGAACTTTGACGCGGACAAGGTGACAATCACCTACACATCGACGGAAAAGAGGGTCGATTTCCGTGAACTGCTCCACATGATTGTCCCCGCCCTTTCCTGCCGCGTGGAACTCCGCCAAATCGCGAGCCGGGACAAAGCCCGCATGATCGGTGGCATCGGCATCTGTGGATTGCCTCTCTGCTGTTCCACCTTCCTCACGAGTTTTGAAGGCATTTCCATCCAACGCGCGAAGAACCAGATGCTCACGCTAAACATCCCGAAACTCTCCGGTCCGTGCGGAAAGCTCATTTGCTGCCTTCTCTTCGAAGATGACGCCTACACACAGGAGAAAAAGAAATACCCGCCTCACGGAACCCGCATCCATACCCCGGATGGGGATTATTCCGTCGATAGTTTCAACGTCCTTTCTAGGACCGTCCGCCTTGTGAATGCCACCCGCGACGACTACAAGACCTATCCTTTGGACGATGTCTTAGCCATGCAAAACGGGACTTATCGCAAAAAGACAGAGGAAACCGAAAAAACCAGCATCCTGCCGGACTTCGGCATCGGCCTGCGCGATGCTTCCTATGGCGGAATGCACCCAGACAAGCTCGACAACACCCATTATGCCCAAGGGGCGGGCCAGAACGGAAAAGACAACGGCAAGGGGAATCGCAACAACCGCGAAAAGGACAATCATCGGGGAAATCGCAACGACCGCCAAAACCGAACGGATCGCAATCCGGATCGGCGCGATGGGGAAGCATCCCAAAACAACCAAAACCGCCATCAACAGCAAAGGCGCCAAGACAATCGGAACCGGAACGGCAAGGGCCAAAACCCTGCAAATGGGCAACGCCAAAACCAAGCAAACAACGAGAATAACCGCGCAAAAGGCAACAATAATAACCGCAATTTCCGCCGGAATCGCGGGAACCGCAACGACAAAAAGCCGGAGAAGGCAGAATGAAACGAGAACTCAATTTCGAAGGTCAATCCCCTCTCCTTTATCTCATCGCGACCCCAATCGGGAACCTCTCCGAGTTCTCCTCGCGGAGCATTGAAACCATCAAAGGCATGGATTTTGTCGCCGCGGAGGATACGAGGAACGCAAACGCTCTTCTTTCGCGCTTTTCCATTAGCAAGCCCACGATTTCCTGCCGAGAACACAACGAAGAGGAGGCCGCGACCAAGATTGTCGAACTCCTCAAGGGCGGAAAAAAAGTTTGCTACATGTCCGATGCGGGATACCCGACGCTAAGCGATCCGGGGGAACGCCTCGTCGCCCGATGCTTGGAGCAAGGCATCAAGGTCACGGTCGTCTCCGGGCCAAGCGCCGCGATCAACGCGCTCGCTTGCTCTGGTCTCGATTCATCCCATTTCTATTTCGAAGGCTTTCTCCCCGCGAAAGAAACCGAGCGCAACGAGGAACTGCGCGAGCTCGCGAAGCGCAAGGAAACCTTGATTTTCTATGAATCGCCTCACCGCATCACGAAAACGTTGGTTGCGATGGCCGCTTCCCTTGGGAACCGAAAGGCCGTCATCGCTCGCGAACTCACGAAACTTCACGAGGAATTCATCCGCGGGACTCTGACGGAACTGGCGCTCGAACCCGAGGAATCCCTGAGGGGGGAAATGGTCATCGTCGTCGAGGGCAATCTCGAAAAGGAAGACGAGGCCGACGACAACGCGATTCTCCTCGCCCTCAAGGATGAACTCGATTGGGGAAGAAAAGGAAAGGAGGCCGTCAAAAACGTGGCTTCCAACCTCTCTGTTCCCAAAAATCGCGTATACGCCCTCTATCTTTCGGCATTCAAATCCGAGGATTGAAGGCGCCAATCATTTCTCTTCTTCTCGCGCCGCAAGCGCGAGTTTTTTCTTTTCTTCTTTCACCCCAACGACGAAAGCATAGATCAGATATGCGGAGAACGCGCTCGCGCCAATGCCCCAAGCGACCGCCGACAAAGATGACCCGGGCGTCGAATAGCGAAGCTCGTAATGAACCGTCAACGGGTTCCCTTCTTCGTCCAAGGCGGATGGAGCGACGAATCCGACAAGACCGCCATCGAGTTTGATCATCTGACAACGGATCTTTTCTCCTTCTGGCATGAACGCAGTAGCTTGCCACCCGGCGTCGTAACCAAGTTGCGTCACCACGACCCTGTCTTCTTCATAAGACGTATCAAAAGTGAAGACGTTGGTTTCGTAAGCGACATTTTGGAACTTGTCCTTTTGGAGAATGTCTTGTTGTGCCTTCCAATCCGCGTAAGTGGTCGGATAGAGATAAACGTTCGTCGGGTCGAAACGGATGATGGGATCCGTTTTGCTGCCCGTGAAGCAAAAGACCACAGCCTTGACCTTTCCCTTCGCATACAGCCCGAACGTCGAGGAACGCGAACCGTAATAGGAACGATTGCTTTCGACCTTCCGCGCGTTTTCAAACGCGTTGTATTCGAAGCACAGGAGGTCGTTTTCTTTCACGAGATTCCCGTCTTCGTCATAGGAATCGCCGATACAATAGACTCGGGGAACGGCATTCGCGAGATTCCCGGAAGCATAGCAGTTGTTGTAATACTTCAACTCGAAATAAGTCCCGTTGATGTCGTCGTTGAAATACTCCCCGGCGGAGCTTGTGAAGGCGACCATGCCGCAATCCCTTTCCATGTTGAAGAGAGAAGAAACTCCGTAAGATTCCACGTAATGATTCAAGAAATAGCCTAACCCTTCTTGGTAATACAGGGCTTTGGTCGAGGGAATCATGAGGTCGCCATCCCCCACGCGGTAATACTGCGCTTTGAGGCCTTTGTTAAGCGACAAGATTTTGGATGAAGGGATGAGATCCGGGGCGGCGGCGCGAACCGTGAAGCCTTTCGGCAAGGTCACGTCGCTTGGAACCATCGCGCCATGGGCTTGCACATCCTCCACGCGCAAAAGGTAACGGAATCCCTCGAGCCCGCTTGCGGGGCTAAAGAAATTCGTGCGGTAGAAAGAGCCTTCTTGGGGGATCAAAGGATAAAGCCGGCGGGAATCCACCGCCCAGCCAAGACTCGGCCTGGAGGATTCCGGGACACCATAAAGGCGGCTCACGTCGCGGTTCATCCCCTCGACTTCGATCTCTTCCGCGCCGAAGGGCACGTTCGGTTTCAGGAACCACGGTTCAGAAAGATGGTCGGGATCTTTCCACGCGGAGTAAGAATTCGAGATTTGATAATAACGATAGCCGATCATCGAATCGGTGCTTTCTCGCTTATTCCCGTAATAACCGCTCCAAGAGGGATTGTAGATGTCGTCGGATCCATAACTTGAGATCACCGATCCTTGGAATTTCATGTGATTGTTGAGAGCGAATTCCTCCACGTCGAAATTCATGAGGGAATGGAAATCAGCCGACCCGTTCAACCCGCCGACTTTCGAGGCGTATTTGGTTCCCGAATACGCATCGGCATAGGTTCGATAGAAGGAAGAATCTTTCTCTTTTAAAGTCTCCGCGACCAAGGAAACGGTGTCTCGCGCGCTTTCCCCGCCGGCAAACCACTTATCGTAATTCCATAAGCCGTCATAGAGATAGGCGAGGTTCCCCATGACGATCGCCTCGACCGCCACCGCGATGCAAAGGGCTTTGGGCAACCACTTCTTCTTTTGGCCGATGACCATCAAGCTCGCCTCGATGAGAACGAGGGCGGCCTGGTAATAGAGATACCACGCATTCGTGATTTTTCCGTTATAGATTTCCGAAGCGGTCACGTATTCCTTCGGCCAATAAGTTTGGTGGTTGGGGTTCCAGGAAGAATCAAACGTGATGCCCTTGAGGAGGGCGTCGGATAGATAAAAGGTCGCGATTGTGCCAAAGAGGGCGAGAATGCCCGAGAGGACAGGCACGAACTTGGGGGACGATTCCCTTTGATCGAAGGCCCAGGCGCAATAATACGTGATCAATGGGATCAACACGAGATACCAGCGCCCGTATCCGTTGCCCGAGAACGCGAAGAAGAAATAGTAGGCGAAATTCGTGAAGACCAAGAAGCAAAGAAGGAAAACGGCAAGAAGGTGGTTTCCCTTCCTTTGCCGAATCGATTCAATCAATGCCGTGAAGAACAAAATGACGCAGGGCGTATAGCAGAAAAGCGACGCGGTCCAAGCATCATAGCTGCTGCGGGCAAGGGGCAAGGCGAGGTGTCCCGCGGTTGGGAAAAAGAAGGAAAGCAAACCCATGAGTTCGCGGCCGGGATGATCGCCGACCATCTCGAAGGTCAGCGAGAAAAACGAGCGGAGATCATGGGAGGAAAGCGATGCTTTGACCGCGGCCAAATAGGCCGTTCCGATGGACATGCTGCGACCCGAAAGGGCGGATTCCCGCACGGATGGAAGCAAGGTGAAACACGATAAACATAGGCCGACGGCAAAAGAGGCGATGCCCATGCCGATCACGATCCCGTTCTCTTTCGCGGTCCTCGTTTTGATCGTCCAGAAATAACGCCAAAGCGCGTAGAGGACGCCAAAAATGCAAAGCACGACAAGCAGGAAGAACGAGGTGATGCCTTCGAGGAAGAGCGACCACACGAGAATCCCGGGCTTGCGTTCTTTGATGACCTTCTCGATTCCCCAAAGAATCATGGGCACATAGACGACGGCGCTTACGAAGCTTGGGAATCCGACAAAGAAAGACACATAACCGGACAATCCGGCGCAAAGGGCGGCAAAACGCGCGGTCCATTCCTTGATTCCCATGTATTTCAGATAGCACCGGGTCAGGAGAACGGCGACCATGATCTTGAAGGCCGTGAGAATGGCCATCATCTGGGGGATCCAGGCACGCGGGAAAAAGGCCATTATGACCACGAAGGGATCGAATAGCCCGTAATAGCTGTTGGACCCGATTGCATCGGTTCCTAGATAGGTCGAAAAATCATAAAGGGGGAAGCTGCCGGTCGAGAAAAACGTCCTCCAGGCATCATGATAGGTATAGGCGAAGGGGATGTATTGCCATGTGGTATCCCAGTTCAAAAGCTGGGTGAACGAATTCGCGAAAAGGGAATACCCGATCCACCCGAATCCGACGAGCAGCGAGAACAAGGCATAGTAGAAAAGGGAATCCCATCGGAACAAGAAGGAAAAGCGTTCCCGGAAAGGGCTGCTCCTTTTGCTTTTTCGAAGGCTAGCCAAAGACGTATCGCTCACGCCGTTTCCCTCTCATTAGCTTTCTCTTCTTTGGGTTCGTCTTCTTCTTGGGCGATACCGACCAAATCGGAGACGGGAAGGGAGAAAGCGATGCCCATGCCTTTGGTATTCATGCCGGCTCCGTCGTTGATCGCGGACAAAACGGCATCGGAAATCGCCTTGGGAACGAGAATCAGCACGATTTCTTTCTCGGGGGTAACGGTGATGCCGAAGAAGGCTTCCGCTTCCTTGTTCCCGGAACCGCGACCGGTGAGAACGGTCCCGCCGCGGGCACCGGCTTGTTTCGCGGCTTCCATCACGAGATCGGTATATCCGCGATTCACGATGGAGATGATGGCAACAAATGGCTTATTCACGGGTTTTCCTCCTTTTCTTCTTGGAATCGACCGGATGTTCGAACCGGCGGGTGTTGGATAGCATTTTGTAGATGGACACGCCCGCCAGAGAATCCAGTTTGACAGTGAAGGCAATGCCGGCGGACAAAGGGCTGACGGAGAAACGGTCTTGCAACACGCCTTTGATCCCGGGCCAAGCATCCTCACGGATGACGCTGATTTCGACGTCCTTGTCGAGGGATCCGGAACCAAGGACCGCGTAGAAATCGTTCGGGGCAGTTCCTTTCGCGTGCAAGGAATAGACCGCATACGCCCCTGCTTTCTTCAACAGGGTTTCGATGGAAGGCCCTTGCCCTTTGCTCACGACGACCAAAACGAAAACAAGGGAGGCGATGCGATGGGATTGATCGTAAGGGAGTTTCGTTTTTTCCATGCTCAAGCTCCTTCCGTCTGGAAATGGATGATCTGGTCATCGTCTTCCTCAACCAAGCGCTTCTTGGCCTTGTCGAGGGCTCTCTTCGCTTTGATGACGCTCGTCAAACCCAAGGCTTGCAAAACGATGAGGGGCATCATCGCGACCAACGAGACGAGCCCGAATCCATAAAGATAGACATCTTGTCCCCCGGCAAAGGCAAAGCCGATGCAAAAAGGAAGGACAAAAGTCGAGGTCATCGGACCAGAAGCAACGCCGCCGGAATCGAAGGCCATGGCGGTATAGATGGGAGGAACGAGAAAGCTAAGAACGAAAGCCGTGATGTACCCGGGAATCAAATAATAGGCGATTGAGAACTGGAAATAGGAACGGACGATGTGAAGAATGACGGCCACGCCAATAGACCCGGACAAAACCGCGAGGACGGTGCCGGCTTTGATCGTCCCATCCGAGACGTCTTCGATCTGATGGACCAATACGTGGACCGCGGGCTCGGCCAATACCCCGAAAATGCCAAAGAGACCTCCAAGAACCAAGGCGATCCAAAGGAAGGAAGAGGAACTTCCTAGCGCTTGCCCGAGCTTGGAGGCAATCGGCATGAAACCCGCCTCAACCCCGGAAAGGAAG
>JAQYPI010000032.1 GCA_028726925.1 Caryophanales bacterium
CCGGGCGTCGCGGTCGGAATTCTTCGCGGCAAGGCGGATCGTCTTGAGCCCCATGCGTTCCGAGGCATCGACAGCGCTATGGAAAAGGGCGGTCGCGATCCCCTTCTTGCGCTTGTTTTCGTCGACATACAGGGCGAGGACCTCGAGATGGTCCGGGTGCTTTTCGGCAAGCAGGAAACCCGATGGCATCGCCGATTCGACCGCGGCGAGACAGAATCTCCGTTCGTCAAGGGCAAAACCGGAAAACGTCTGCGGGTTCGCGGGATTCATCCGTTTCGTCCGGAGAAACGAATTCAAAAGAGGAAGAAAAGGAACGATGTCCTTGTTCGTCATGTAGTGGATGTCCATTATTCAGCGAGTCGATAACCCCCTCCATAAATCGATTCGACGTATTTGCCATCCTCCCCGAGTTTCTCGCGGAGGGACTTGATATGCATGTCCAAGGCCTTGGAACGCGGGTCGAAGGGCTTGCGCGGATCCCCGAAGGAGCGGTAAAGCTGCTCGCGGGTGACCGTGGATCCTTGCGCTTCCATGAGCGTTTGGTAGATGAGGAATTCGCAGTTCGTGAGGTTGAGGAGGACGTTGTTCTTTCTGGCTTCGCGTTCGATCTTGTCGAGGATGAAAGGTCCCCAGCGGACGATTTCTTTGCGCTTCTGGACGCGGCGCATGTTGGCGGAGACCATCGCGTAAAGCTCGCGGGGATCGAAAGGATAGGCGAGGAATCCATCGCCTCCATTTAAGAAGACGGCGCAGCGTTCTTCGACGCTGGAATTAAGACCCATCAGGATGACGCGGGTATCGCGCTTGTCCCCATCGCTTGAGCGGATTTTCTTGAGGACGTTGAGCCCGTAGTCGTCGAAAATGCGGAGGTCGAGGATCGCGAGGTCCGGCGGATTCACCGCGAACATCGAAAGGAAGGGGGATGCCTTCACGAACGAGCGGACCGTGAACCGGGTTCCCCGTAACGCGTCCTGGATTAAGCCCAAAACGTTAGGCGAACTTTCCACGACGTCGATAATGTAGGATGCCATATGCCACTATCATAAGGAAATAGTAAGGTCTTGTCATCAAGATTTTTCGCCAATTTCCTGCGATTCTTCACGAAAAACGCGTTCTGAGTTCGCTTTCGGCCGCTCATTTGTAAGGAAAAGTTTTGCCGCGTTCCGTTCCCTCTTTTTGCCGTTGACGTTTTCGCCTTCTTGGCGGAGTGTATCAGCAAGCGAGAAAAAGGTAGGAAGGGTCGAAGAAAAAAAGCCCCGAAGGGCTTTAGAATTGACCGAGATAGTAGTTCTTCTTCCCGCGCCGCACGATCAGGTATTTCCCGAAAAGCGCTTTGGCGGAGGAGAAGATTTCCTTCGGGTCGGTGGCCTTGACGCCGTTGACGAGGACCCCGTTCCCTTCCGCGAAGGTGCGGGCTTCGCGCTTGGAGGAAGCGGCCCCGAGGGCGATGAGGAGATCTTCGAGCATCATCTCGCCCTGAAGGGGTTTCTTCATGTCGCCGAAGAGGGTTTCGATCTCGGGCTCGCTCAAGGAAGCGACGTTCCCGGAGAAGAGGGCTTCGCTCATGGAAATGGCTTCCTTGGCCCCGGCCTCGCCGAAGATATCCTTCGTGATTTCGTAAGCGACTTTTTTCTGGCCGATGCGGGCGCCGGGCGAGGCGAAGTGCTCGCGGGCGACGTCTTCGATTTCCTCTTTGGAGAGGAAGGAGAACACCTTGAGGAAGCGGATCGCGTCTTCGTCGGTGACGTTCATGAAATACTGGTACATCGCGTAGGGCGAGGTGAGTTTCGGGTCGAGGAAGAGGGCCCCTTTCTCGGATTTGCCGAATTTCTTGCCGTCGCTGCGAAGGATGAGGCGGCTCGTGAGGACTTCGACGTTGGCTTCATCGCCCTCGATTTTGCGGATGAGTTCGAGGCCGCTTGTCAAATTCCCCCATTGGTCGTTCCCGCCGAGCTGGATGGAGACGCCTTTGGCTTTGTGGAGGTGGTAGAAATCGATGGATTGGAGGATTTGGTAGGAGAATTCGGTGAAGGAAATGCCCGCTTCGAGGCGGCTTTTCACGATTTCCTTGGAAAGCATGTAATTGATGGGGAAGAATTTGCCGTAATCGCGCAAAAAATCGATGACGGTCATGGAGCCGAGCCAGTCGTAATTGGAGACGATTTCCCCTTTCTCGGGGTCCGTCAGGTCGATATAACGCTCAAGCTGGGCCTTGATCGAGGCGGTGTTGGCCGCGAGGGTATCCTTGGTTTGGAGGTTGCGCTCGCTGCTTTTGCCCGAGGGGTCGCCGATCATGCCGGTCGCCCCGCCGACGACGGCGATGACCTTGTGCCCGGCGCGCTGAAAGCGCTTGAGCAGCGAGATCATGACGTAGTTCCCAAGGTGCATCGAGGATGCCGAGGGGTCGAACCCGCAATAGACGGCTTGCTTCGTTTCGAGCAGTTTTTTCACGCCTTCCGCGTCGGAGCTTTGCTCGATGAGCCCGCGGTACATCAAATCATCGAATAGGTTTTCCATAGCCCCGTCATTGTACGCGCGCAAACGGAAAAACGCCACGGGAAACTCACTTAGAAGGGGTTTCTTCGGCGTGGAACAGAATCGAATGGAAACGTTTCATAACCTCAAGTGCCGCGTTTCTGCGCTCCCGGTTCTCGACTAAGAGGATGGTGAGGGCTTCCCAGAACGCCACGGTGGTCGCGATGTCGGACACGTAACCGATGATTTCCCCGGTTAGCCCGGTTTCGAAGACGTGAGTGAGCAGGAGCATGAGGAGGAAAAACAAAAGGCCGATGCCGATGAGGCCATAAGCCAAGAGCTTCTTCGCCCGGTTCTCGCGGTAAATCTTCTTTGCCTCGAGGCCGACGTTCTTCCGGAATATCTCGAATAGTCCTTCCTCGGTATACCCATCCATGGAGGAGAAGGAGACGTCGATGTCGATTTTGACCCGACGCGGGGTGTAGGCGAGGGCATATTGGATCCAATCGCTGAATTCGTCGTTCAAAACGGGGATTTTGGTCACCGAATTGACGTCCATGAGGTCCTCGGGCGAGGCAAAGTGAAACCGCAAGGTCGCGATTTTCCTTTCTTCGTCGATGTCGAAAAACTCGCTTTCGACGTTGCGGAATTCTTCCCATTTCTTCTTCATGATTCCATTGTATCCCCAGGAAACGAAAAAGGGGAGGGATATCCCTCCCCGATGGGACGATTGGCCCCATCAATACATGTCAGGGTTGCCCGGCGCGGCGGGTTTTTCTTCCTTGATCTCGGTGACCGCGCCTTCCGTGGTGACGAAGAGGGCGGCGATGGAGGAAGCGTTCAGCACGGCGCTGCGGGTGACCTTGGTCGGGTCGACGATGCCGGCTTCGAAGAGATCAACCCAGGTGCCAGACTCGGCGTTGAAGCCAAAGCCTTTCTTGGCCTTCCGTTGCTCCTCGACGATGTCGCTTGCCTCATAACCGGCGTTGGTCGCGATCTGGCGAACCGGCTCGAGCAAGGATTCGAGGACCGCGTTGATGCCCATCTGGATATCGCGGTTCGGGTCCTTGAGGGTACCCTTGAGGGCTTTGTAGGCTTCCGCGAGGGCGGCACCGCCGCCGACGACGATGCCTTCGGCCACCGCGGCTTTCGTCGCGTTGAGGGCATCCTCGATGCGGAGTTTCTTCTCCTTGAGCTGCGATTCGGTCATCGCGCCGACCTTGAGGACGGCCACGCCGCTGCTCAATTTGGCGATGCGCTTGGCGAGGTTCTTCTTGTCGTAATCGCTCGTCGTCTGGTCCATTTGCGCACGAAGCTCATTCACGTGGGCTTCGAGAGCTTCCTTGTCCCCTTCCCCGCCGATAAGAGCGGTGCGGTCCTTGCGGACGACGGCCTTCTTCACGCGGCCGAGGTCATCGGGCGTCGCATCCTTGATCTCGCGGCCGAGGTCCTTGGTGATGAGGTTCGCGCCGGTCAGGATCGCAATGTCCCCGAGGGCGGCTTTCTGGGCATCGCCGAATTCCGGGGCCTTGACCGCGACGACGTTGAGGGCGCCGCGCATCTTGTTGAGGGTCAAGGTCGCGAGGACGTCGGCATCGAAATCCTCGGCGATGAGCAGCATCGGGGCATGAGCCTCGACGACGTGGTTGAGGATCGGGAGCATCGCGTTGATGTCCGAGATCTTCTGATCGGTCACGAAGACCAGGACGTTATCGAGCTCGGCGACCATTTTCTCGCGGTCGGAAGCCATGTAGGGGGAGGCGAATCCCTTGTCGAATTCAAGGCCTTCGGTGATGGTGAGTTCATCGTCCACGGATTTCGATTCCGCGACGGAAATGACGCCATCCTTGCCGACTTTTTCCATCGCCTGGGCGATGAGCTTGCCGATTTCGGGATCGCCACTCGAGATGGTCGCGACGGACTCGATGTCCGCGTTCGTGTCGATGGGGCGGGAAGAGGCGCGAAGTTCCTCGGCGACCGCCTTGCCGGCTTTTTCCATGCCGGCGCGGACGAAGACGGGGTTCGCCCCTTTCTCGACGGCCGCGATGCCGTTATGGATCATCGCCTGGGCGAGCAAGGTCGCGGTGGTCGTGCCATCGCCCGCCACGTCGTTGGTCTTGTTCGCAACTTCATAGACGAGCTTGGCGCCCATGTTCTGGAAATTGTTCTTGAGTTCGATCTCGCGGGCGATCGTGACCCCGTCGTTGGTGATGGTCGGGGACCCGTAGCCCTTGTCGAGGGCGACGTTGCGGCCCTTGGGGCCCAAGGTCAGTTTGACGGTGTTGGCGAGGATGTCGACGCCTTCGATCATCTCGTCGCGGGCGGATTTGCCCCATTTGATTTCTTTTGCCATGATGGATTATTCCTCCAAATTAGTCTTTGAGGACGGCGAGGATGTCCTCTTCTTTAAGAAGAAGGTACTTATGGCCGTCTTCCTCGTATTCGGTGCCCGCGTATTCGCGGTAGATGACGCGGTCGTTTTCCTTGATCACAAAGGGGATGAGGTTACCGTGCTCGTCGCGTTTGCCTTCGCCGAGGGCGATGACCGTCGCGACGGTGCCGGATTTCTTTTCGGTGGCCAAGATGATGGCCCCGACTTTCTTTTCCTGCGGAATCTTTTCGAGCAGGACGTAATCGTGAATGGGTTGAATCATAGGGATTTCATTGCTTCCTTTCTCACTTGCAACAAAGAGTTTAGTCTCTTTTTTAGCAGTGTCAATAGGAGAGTGCTAATTTTTGAAGGAACTTCTTTGCCCCTTTTCTCACGGGCACGAAAAAAGTCCCCGTGGGGCAGGGACTTTCATCGGTTTTCCTTACATCAAGGAGCGATAAAGCGCGATGATGTCTTCCTTGGTCGGTTCCTTGGGATTGCCCGGGCGGCAGGCATCCGCCATGGCGCTGTCGGCAAGGAAGGAAAGGTCTTCTTCCTTCACGATTTCCTTGAGGGAGGTCGGGATGCCGACGTCGATGGAAAGGGCGCGGACCGCGTCGATCGCGGCTTTGCGGTATTCTTCCTGGCTCATGGCATCGACGCCTTCGACGCCCATCGCGCGGGCGATTTCGCGGTATTTCTCGCCCGTGGCTTCGGCGTTATAGGCCATGACGGTCGGGAGGAGGATGGCGTTAGCGACGCCGTGGGGGGTGTCATAGACGGCCCCGAGGGGGTGGGCCATCGAGTGGACGAGGCCAAGACCGACATTGGAGAAGCCCATGCCGGCGACGTATTGGCCAAGGGCCATGCCTTCGCGGCCTTCGGGGGTGTTGTTCACCGCGCCGCGGAGGGATTTGGAGATGAGGCGGATGGCCTCGAGGTGGAACATGTCGGAGAGGGCCCAGGCGCCTTTGGTGATGTAGCCTTCGATCGCGTGGGTGAGGGCATCCATGCCGGTGGCGGCGGTGAGACCCTTCGGCATCGAGGACATCATGTCGGGATCGATGATCGCGACGACCGGGATGTCATGGGGATCGACGCACACGAATTTGCGGTTCTTCTCGACGTCGGTGATGACGTAATTGATTGTGACTTCCGCGGCGGTGCCGGCGGTCGTCGGGATCGCGATGGTCGGGACGCAGGGATGCTTGGTCGGGGCGACGCCTTCGAGCGAACGGACGTCCGCGAATTCCGGGTTCGCGATGATGATGCCGATGGCTTTCGCGGTGTCCATGCTGGATCCCCCGCCGATCGCGATGATGGAATCAGCACCGCTCTT
>JAQYPI010000033.1 GCA_028726925.1 Caryophanales bacterium
GAGAACGGCCGCGATGGCGACCACGATCCACATGTTGCGGTCCGGGGCCTTGACCGTTTCCCCGAAGTCGTTGACATACGTCGAGTCGAAGACAAGCGCGGAGAGGTTGCTGCCGATGACCATCGGGAGCATGACGGCGAACACCATGCGCACGCTTTGGTAGGCCCCGACGTCCCCCGCGGGGGTCTGGTCGCGAATCTCGGCCCCGAGGGAAGCGGTCCCGACGAGGTATCCCCCGATGAGGAGGATGCCAAGGGCGATCGATAATCCGAGATTGTCCCCGCTAAAATAGAGCCCCATCGCCCCAACCCCCATCAAGAGGACCGCGGGGACCAAGACCTTGCGCTTGCCGATTCGCTCGAGGAACGCCCCAAGGAGGATGACTAGAAGCGAAGCCGCCCCCATGATGGAGCCGAGGGCCACGTAGAAATTGCCACCCGCGAAGCTCGGGAGGTTCTGAAAATAGACCATGAAATAGGGGAGGAAGGCATCGACCGCGACGTTGAAGCAAAGGAAGGAAAGGAGGGCGATGTAGAAGGAGGGATTGGCCTTCACGCTCGAGGGCTTGAAACCCGAGACCATGTGGGAGAAATACCCTTCTTTCCGGCTCGGGGCGATGGTATCTTTCGGGAGCAAGAAGAAGGAAACGATGCCAACGAGGGTCGTTAGGGCCCCGAAGATCAGGAAGAAGACGAACCAGGGGCCCGCGATCTCGGCCTCGCTTTTCGAGGCGTCGGGGATGCCGAGGATTAGTCCCGCGAGCATCATGATCGCAAGGCTAAGAAGCGGCATGACGCTCAAAAGGGTTTCTAGAAACGGCCGCTCCTCTTTGCTCGTCGCCTCGGTCACGAACGCGTTATAGCAGGCGTCATTCGCGCTCGACCCGAAGAAGGTCATGACGCAGTCGACGACGAGGTTCATGACGCCGACGAGGATGAGCCCGGTGGCCCTAGAGCCGCCGAGTACCTCCATGTTGCTTAGGGACATCACCCCGAAGAGGAAGACGAAGATCCCCCAGATCGAATAGCCGCCCGCGATGAAGGGCTTGCGCTTGCCAAGGCGGTCGCTCAAGGCCCCCACGAAGAAGGTCGTGAGGGTCGCGACGATCGCGCTGCCGGTCGTCATCCAGGCGATGTGGTCCGTGTTATGGGATTGGGAGAACACCCAAAGGTTGATGTAATTGTTCTCGATGGCCCAGGCGATCTGCCCGAAGAGGCCAAGGAGCAAAATCGCGGATAATCGCCGCGCCTTCTCACGCTTCGTTTCGTTTTCCATGAGCTTTCATTATAGCCAAACGCGAGGGGGAATGGTAAACTGGCTTCACCATGAACGACATCGTCCACGCCCCCCTTTTCCCGGCCGCCGCGACCTTTTTCGTGCTGTTCCTCGTCGTAAGCGCCCTCGAGCTCGTCTTTTGCTTCCACGAGTTAGAACGCCCCCGCAAGATAACAAAGCCCTTCTGCGTCCTGCTTCTCGGTCTTGCCTTCCTCTTCGCCCGCCCAGAAGCCTATCTCGTCTACGTGGGCCTCATCCTTGGGGCCATCGGGGACCTCTTGCTCGTCTTTAAGCACAAGGTTTGGACCTTCGTCGGGGGCACCCTCGCGTTCTTCTTTGGCCATATCTGCTATTGCGTTGCTTACCTGCGCCTCTTGCCAAGCATCGGCATCCCCGTCTACGCCGCGGTGTTCGTTTGCTTCGTCCTCGTGCCCATTGGCGCCTTCTTCGCTCTTCGCAAAGCCATCAAGACCCCGGGCCTCTTCGCCGGGGGCATCGTCTATTTCTCGTTCATCGTCCTTGATTTTGCTTTGTCCATCGTTGCCTTATGCGTGATAAAGAACCCCATCCTTTGGCTCAACGTCGTCGGGATGTCCGTCTTCTTGGTCTCGGATGTGTATCTCGTGAAAACCCTGTTCGTCAAGGACGACAAAAGGCGCGATTTCTATATCATGTCGACGTATCTCGTCGCCCAGTGCTTGATCGCCCTAGGCTTCGTTCTCATTCCTTGATGGAAAGGTAAAGCCCTAGGGCCTTGATCGCTTTGCCCCGGTGGCTATAACGGTTTTTCACGTCCTCGCTTGCGGTGCCAAAATCCGCGTTTGCCTCGGAAGAATGGAACAAGGGGTCGTACCCGAACCCATGCTCCCCGACGGGGGCATCCAATATGCTGCCCGGGCATACCCCCTCGAAATAGAGGGGCTTTGCCGTGGGGGAAGAAAGATAACAAATGCAGCAAACGAACCGCGCGGAACGGTCCTGCTTGCCTTTTAGTTCATTTAGGATCGCCTCGAAGGCCCCCGCATATCCCTCGTGTTCCTTGGCGAAGCGCGCCGTGTGGATGCCCGGGGCGCCACCCATAGCCGCAATCTCAAGCCCCGAGTCGTCGCTCAAAACGGGGAAAGAAACCTTGCTTGCAAGGTCACGGGCTTTGATGAGGGCGTTCTCGCGGTAGGTGGTCCCGTTTTCTATGGGGTCGCTTACGATCCCAAGGTCTTTGGGGGAATAGATAACGTACCCCATGGGGGCGAGGATTTCGCGGTATTCGCGGAGTTTTCCTTCGTTAGAGGTGGCAAGGCAGATTTCGAGGTTCATAGCTGATTGAAGATTCCTAAGGAAACGAGGATGACGAGGACGATGGCGGGCAAGGCGATGAGAATCTCGTTGCGGATCATGACGAAGCGCAGGATCTTCCATTGCCGATCGCCAGTGCGCGATACCTTCGGGATCTGCAGGAACCCGAGGACCACGACGCCCGCGGCGACGATGCAATAGACGTTGATAATGAATAGGACGCTCGCCCCGGCGAGCATCTGCCATTCCCCTTTGGCGAGGGAATAGCTCATCGTACAGAGGGGCGGCATGAGGGCCGTGGCGATCGCGACCCCCGGCACGACGTTCGAATATTTGGAGGAACGCGTCTGCGCGATCATCCCGGCCGCCCCGCCGCAGATGGCGATGATGAGGTCGAAGATGTTGGGATGGCAACGCTTCACGAACTCGCTCGGGTCCGGGCATTTGGGGAGGATCAAGAAGAAGAGGCAGGCGATGATGAACGAGATGAGGAATTGAAAGATGAACCCGACCATCGCGTCGCGGCTGAAGCGGGCGTCCGCGGAGGTGATGCCATAGGATATCGCCATCAAGGT
>JAQYPI010000034.1 GCA_028726925.1 Caryophanales bacterium
GGATGCCCATCTCCTGCGACACGACTTCCTGCACTTCGAGGGGGATATATCCATACTTCTTCTGTATGGCGGAAAGGACAATCATCAAAGGCGAGGGCTCGTCTTTGACGGAGGCGCAAATGGCGCGAACGTCCGCTTCCACTTCGGAACGGATTTTCATGGTTTTCCTTTCTCCGGCGAACCGGATTTCGTTGGTTGTATTGTAACGTGGCTCCCGGGAAAGGGAAACCACAATTTTACCGAATTATCGATTAATGATCGCCCTTGGCTTTCGAGAGGCTCATGCGGTGGGTGAGGACCGCGAGGGACGAGGCGAGGTTCACGTTCTCGACGACGACCCCTTCCGGGACGTCGAGGTGGGCGGGGGCGAAATTCCAGATGGCTTTGGCTCCTCCCTCGATCGCGCGGCTCGCGGCTTCTTCCGCGACCGGACTCGGGACGGTCAAGATGGCGACCGTGGCCCCGATCTCGCGCATGACCTCGCTAAGGCGGTCCATCGAATAGACGGGCTTGCCCCCGACATTCGTCCCGATCTTCGCGGGATCGTTATCGAACCCGGCTTGGAGGGAAAGGCCCATCTCGGAGAAGGCTGGGAAATTGAGCAGGGCGCTGCCGAGGTGCCCGACGCCCATGACGACGGCGACGGTGCGTTCGCGGTAGCCGAGGAACGTCTCGAGGTCCTCAATGAGCTGGGCGACCGAGCGCCCTTTCTTGGGACGGCCGGGCTCGAGGGAAACGTTCTGCAGGTCCTTGCGCACCTGCTCCTCGCTATAGCCGAGCTTGGCGGCGATCTTGGGGCTGCTCACGATCTCGATGCCTTGATCGCGGAGTTCCTTGAAATGCTTGAGGTAGATGGGGTAGCGTTCGAGCTGGTTCATCGAATAGGTCTTCATGGCGTTCCTCCTTCGGGTGCGCGGGCAAGCACGCCTTCGCATTATAATGAACAAACCAAAACAATCAATCATTACCGATATAAAAATACCGGATAACCGGTATATCGATGGATTGTTTCGAAGGATTGTGCGTTTTCGTCACGGAAGGGGGACGGCAAAACCAGGGCCCGTTCCCAAGCAAAAGAGAAAAAAGCCCTCCGGAAAGGGTTCTGGAAGGCTTAGGGTTCCTTAGCTTATTTCAGGTCTCTCTTGCGGGAGCAAAGCCACCCGAAGACGAGGGACATCGCGATGTAGGCGAATAGGCTTACGAACATCACGACGAATTTCGGACCCCCTACCTCACTGGGCAAGAGGCTCAACCAGGAATTGGGGAAGAAATCGAGGGGGTAGACGGCGAGACCCTTGTGATAAAGGGCGATGGGCAAGTGGACGATGCTTAAGACCATGGACACGAGTCCGAGCCCGAAGAGGGAAACAAGGAGGGCGGATACCGTCTTCCGCATGAGCGACACGAAGAAGAGGGCGATCGCCCCATTGGCGGCCCAGACGACGAGGTAGATGGCGAAGTTGAAAAAGAAATCGCCGATTTCATACCCAAGACCCCCGATCAAGGAAAAGACCCCAGCCGGGACGAGGCGGGAAAGGATAAGGTAAACGAGATAAGTGACGTAGAGGACGATCCACTTCGCGAAGAAAAACGCGCTTTTGGAATACCCACGGGCGAGGATCGTCTTCGGGGTGTCCTGGACGTAATCCTCGGCGAAAGCGATGCCAAGGAACGTCAAGGCGACATAGGGGAGGAAAAAGGAAAAGGAAGTGGACCACTCGAATTCCTGGCAGGAGATGAGGGACGGGGGCTGGTTATTATGGGCCGCGACGAAGACGCGGGCCAGTTGGTCGGCGAGGCCATGGAGAAGCGGCCAGCCAACGAGGATGGCCAAGAACACGTAGAAAACCGCGGAATGGAAGAGATTATGGATGTTGAAACGAAGGAGCTTTCTCATCTTAACGGCCCATCCTTTCGATGAAATAATCTTCGAACCCGAGGGATTGCTCTTGGATCGAGCTGAAGGGGACGCCTTCTTTTACAAGAAGCGAGGCGACTTCCCCCGGGGAAAGATTCCCTTCGATGCGGATCTTGGTCCCATCGACGGACACCTTGCCTTTCGGGGAAAGGACCGCGAGGACCTTGCTAGGATCGTTTGAT
>JAQYPI010000035.1 GCA_028726925.1 Caryophanales bacterium
CCGCGGAAGAGGCGCCCGTTTCCTACGCCCCCGACCTCGAGCAGGCATTGCTTACGCCCGCCCCCGGTTTGCCCGAGGAGCCCCCCACCGTCGAGCCGGTTGGCTCGTCCGAAACGGAAACCGAGGCTTTTGCCCCGACCCCGGAACCCGTCCCCGAGCCCGTTCCTTCCCCCATTCCTGATAAGCCCGAGCCCGCCGCCCAGCCCGCTCCCGCCCCGGCCCCCGAGCCAAAGCCCATTCCCTCGAAAGCCCCCATCGCGGAGCCAGTCCCCGAAACGCCGGTCCCCTCTCCGAAAGAAGAGGAGCCCGTGGCTTTCGAGCCCCTTCCCGAATACGTCCTCCCAGGCCTCGACGTCATCGATCCCCCGAGCGCCGAGAACGAAAAGACGCTCGCCGACATGGAAGCGGATTCCCAGCGCGTCATCGCGGATATCGACCGTTTCTTCGAGGAATTCGACATCAAGGCCAAGGTCGTGAACCACACGATTGGCCCTTCCATCACGACCTACGAGGTCCGTCCCGATCCCGGCGTCCCCGTCTCGACGATCCGCAACGCCCAAGTCGACCTCGATATGGCCTTGGAAGGCATCCACAGCCGTTTTATGGAACGCGTCCCCGGCACGCGCAACTGCGCCCTTGAGATCCAGAACAAGATCCGCCGCCCGGTTTCCTTCTACGAGACGATCGTCGCCCTCAAGGAAGCCCCGCTCCAAATCCCGTTTGGCATCGATATCAAAGGCAACCTCATCCAGTCTAGCCTTCGCAAATTCGTTCATATGCTTGTCTGCGGCATGACGGGCTCGGGCAAATCCGTTTTCATGCACAGCGTCATCTGTTCCATCCTCATGCGGCAAACCCCGGACCAAGTCCGTTTCCTCCTCATCGACCCCAAGCGCGTCGAGATGCGCAAATACGCGAACATCCCGCACCTGCTTTGCCCCATCGTGACCGACGCGAAGGAAGCCGTCGAAGCCTTGAAACGCCTCGTTGACGAGATGGAACACCGTTACGACGTCTTCTATGAGGCCTGCGTCCGCGACATCGAGAGCTACAATTCGAGCTATGCCCCCTCGCGCAACCTTCCGCCCATGCCTTTCATCGTCACGGTCGTCGACGAATACGCGGACCTCGTCACGGTCGCCAAAGACGCCTCCGTCTCGATCGCCCGCCTCGCCGCCAAGGCCCGCAGCGCCGGCATCCACCTCATCATCGCGACCCAGCGCCCGAGCGTCGAGGTGATCGATGGCACCATCAAATCCAATTTCTCCACCCGCGTCGCCTTGCACGTCAAGAAAGCCGCGGACTCCATGACGATCCTCGGCAAGGGCGGGGCGGAAGCCCTGCTTGGGTATGGCGACATGCTCGTCGATTGCGGAGAAGTCTCCACCTACGACATGATTCGGTGCCAAGGCTGCTACCTCAAGGACGAGGAAATCGACCGCATCTGCGCGGACGCCGCCTCGAAACGGAAACAATCGTTCAATGGCCGGTTCCTTTCCCTTGAGCCCGTCAAGGAAGAAGTCCCCGAACGCAAGGAGATGTCCGCCGCGGAAGCACGCCAAGCCGCCAAGGCGGAATCCGACGATTCCATCTACGAGCAAATCAAGATTGGCGTCATGTCGCGCGACTACGTTTCCATCAATTACGTCCAGAAGACCTTCGGCATCGGCTTTGGCCGGGCCCAGGAGATGTTCCGCCGGCTCCGGCAGGATGGGATCCTCTCTTCCGACCCCGTGACCAACAGCGCCAAGGGCAGCAAGGTCCTCAAGCGCCTGACCTCCGAAAGCACCGAGGACGAAAACGAAAACGGGGACGTCCTTCGCATCGGGGACATCGAAGGGCCCGCCGAATACTGACATTCTGAGGTTTAGACATGAAAGATACGTACCTGCAAGCCAAACTCATCGCGAAAGACCGCATCCGCGTCGGGATTTTCTCGAGCGCTCCTTGGTCGAAGCTCGATGCCAGCCTGCTTGTCGACGGGAAGAATCCGATCCCCCTCGTTGCCTCTAAAACGTCCACCCTGGGCCCGTGGTCCGTGGTCGATTATTTGCTTCCTTCCCCCTTGCCTTTGGGCCACCATTACCATCTTTTGACCCCCCAATTCGGTCAAATCCCCCTCGACATGGAAGAAGCCCCATCCTTCCCCGGCTTCGACGAGGAATTCACTTACGAGGGCGATGACCTCGGGGCTACCTACACCCCGAAGGCCACGACCTTCAAGCTTTGGGCCCCCGTCGCGAGCGACGTGGCCATCAAATATCGCCCCCTCAAGAAAGGGGAGAAGTGGCGCATCGAGATCATGACCCGAAAGGAAAAGGGCGTCTACGAAGCAAGAATCGAAGGCGACCTCGACGGATATGAATATCTTTACGTCGTCGTGAATTCCGAGATCGGCCGCCAAGTCACGGATCCTTACGCCTTGGCCTCCACGGCTAACGGCGAGACCTCGGTGGTCCTCGACCTTTCCGCCTTCGAGTCCATCCCCCTCCACCGGGAGGAACTCCCGCCTTTAAGGTCCTCGACCGACGCCATTGTTTACGAAGCTCATGTCCGCGACTTCACGATTTCGTCGCGTACGAACATCCGACACAAGGGGAAATTCCTCGGCTTAGTCGAGAAAAACCGCAAAACCGACGCCGGGAATCCCGCGGGCCTCGCCCATTTGCTCGCCCTCGGCATCACCCATCTGCAATTGCTTCCCATCTACGATTACAAGACCGTGGACGAAACCCGCAGCGAACATCAATACAACTGGGGTTACGACCCGGCCCAGTATTTCGTCCCCGAGGGCAGCTACGCGACGGATCCTTGCGATCCTAGAAG
>JAQYPI010000036.1 GCA_028726925.1 Caryophanales bacterium
GCCTCCCTTTCCGCCGAACTCATCCGCGACATCGACCGGGACACGGTCGACATGGCCCTTACCTTCGATGACACCGATTTTGAGCCGTCCGTTTTGCCTTGCCGTTTCCCGAACCTCTTCGTCAATGGGGCGAGCGGCATCGCCGTTGGCATGGCAACCGAGATCCCGCCCCACAACCTCGAAGAGATCTCTAGCGCCATCATTTACCGCATCCAGCATCCGAATTGCCCCATTGAGAGCCTTTTGCGCCTCGTTCCGGGCCCGGATTTCCCGACAGGCGGCATCGTTTACGAATCCCAAGGCCTCACCGACATCTATCTGACCGGCCGGGGCCGCGTCGACGTCGCGAGCAAAGTCGCCATCGAGACGGAGGAATCCGGATCCTCGCGCCTGGTCGTGACCGAGATCCCCTATGGGGTCAACAAAGCCCAGCTCGTCTACGCGATTGACAAGCTCCGTCACGACAAGACGATCGCCGGCATCGCGGAAGTCCGCGACGAGACGGACAAAACCGGCCTGCGCATCGCGATCGACGTCAAAGACGGGTTCAAGCCCGAGTCGATCCTCGCTTATCTCTATCAGAAGACCCCGCTTCGCTCCTCCTATAGCGCCAACATGGTGGCCATCGTCAACGGCCGCCCGCAAACCCTCAACCTGCTCACGTATTGCGATACCTACATCGATCATCAGGTCGAGGTCATCACGAGGCGTTGCCGCTATGACCTTGCCAAAAACCTCGCCCGTCTCGAGATCGTCGAGGGCCTCATTAAGGCCGCGTCCATCATCACCGAGATCGTCAAGACCATCCAACGCTCCAAGGACAAGGCGGATTCCAAGATAAACATCCAAAAGGAATTCGGGTTCACGGAAAATCAAAGCGAGGCGATCGTCGTTATGCCTCTTTATAAACTGAGCCATTTTGACGTCGCGGTGGTCATCGACGAGAAGAAGCATCTCGACGAGGAAATCGCGAATCTCCGTGAAACCCTTGCGAATCCGGCCAAACTCCGCGGCGTCATCGTCTCGGACCTTCGCGCGATCGCGAAGAAATATGGGAATCCCCGCCGCACCAGCATCGAGACCGAAGACGGCGCGATGCGCACCATCAACAAGATGGACCTCGTCGCCCGCGAAACCGTCATGGTTGCCATCACCCGCGACGGTTACCTCAAGAGAAGCTCCCTCGCCTCTTGGCGTTCCTCCAATGGTCCGAAAGGCGCGTTGCCTGGCTTAAAAGACGGCGATACCCTCATTTATTGCGGCCAGGCGGACACGACGGATTTCCTGCTTGTTTTCACCACGAAGGGGAATTACCTTTACCTACCCATTCACCTTCTTAAGGCGAACAAATGGAACGACGAGGGGATTCACGTCAATTACGCGATCAACTTGCCCCCTGAGGAAAAGCTCGCTCGCGCCTTCGCCATCCGTTCCTTCCGCGATGACCTTTTCGTGACGATCGTGAGCAAAAAAGGCCAGATCAAGCGCACAAAACTCTCGGAATTCCCCGTAACGCGCATCGCGCGGCCTATCCGCGCCATGAAGCTTCTCGGCGATGACGAGGTGGCTTCCGCCCTCATCACTTCGGGGAACTCGGATCTGTTCCTCGCAAGCGAAGATGGACTCGGCGTTTTCTATAATGAAAACGAGATTTCTCCTTCCTTGACCGGAAGTGCAGGCGTCAAGGCGGCTTCCTTCAAAGGCTCTCCCGTCGCGGACATGCTTTCCTTCTTGCCGGAGGAAAAGGACAAAATCATCCTCGTTACGAACCGAGGGAACGCCCGCGTGTTCGGCCTTTCGAACATCGAAAAGACCGCTCGCCTTTCTAAGGCCACGGTTCTCTTCCGCATGTTCAAGAACGAAACCCATCGCTTGATCCACCTCGAGAAAGTCAAAGACCGAGAAGCCCCCATCGAGATTTTGGCGACGACCAAGGATGGCGATCTCGCGACCATCGTCATCGACGATTTGCATCTGACCCCGATGGACAAATACGTCAAAGGCGGGGTGGCGTCCCTCAAGAAGGGGGCGATCCTCGAGACCATCGATCGTTTGGACTGCGATCTCATCACGGGCGAAACGGTTTCTCTCTACGTCCCGCCCACGGAAACGGAAGAGGTTTCGGGAGAAGAAACCCCAAGCGAAGTAGAGGCCGTCGATTCGGCACCGGAAATCTTGCGCCGAGAAGAGGATAAACCGGCAGAAAAATTCGAGCAAATCTCCATTTTTGGCGATGATGACATGGAGATTTAATTCCCCGGTTTTTGGTACCTATTTAGGATAATATTAGTAGTTCTTTCTTTGAAAGATAGATATCTTTCTATAGAAATCCGATTCAATCTTATCCGCGTTTTGATACAATGTTTTCGGTATGAATTCCCGAAACGTCCCCACCGCCATCATTCAAGATGTTTTCTCTCTGGACCCGAACGTTTTGGCATCCCTTGGCATCCGGGTCCTTTTGATGGATTTGGACAATACGCTCGTGCCTTATGGCATGGGAACGCCGGAGCCGCGGGCCAAGGAATTCGTCGCGTCTCTCAAAGCCGTCGGCATCCTCCCCGTGATATGCTCAAACGGGCTCTCGCATCGGGTTGCCGGGCTCGCCGAGGAGCTCGGCATTGAAGCTCACGGCTTTCTTAGGAAACCATGTTCCGGTCCCTTACGGCGCTTGATTGTCGAAAAAGGATGGAAACCCGCGGAAATCCTTTTCGTGGGAGACCAAATCCAAACGGATGTCCGGGCCGCTAACGGCGCCGGGATTCGGGTGCTCTTGTCGGAACCCCTGTGGCCGAAAGAACCCATTTGGACCAAATTGAATCGTTTCTTTGAAAAAACGAAACGAAAAAAAGTGAATCTCATGCTGAAAGGCAAGGATTGGAAGGAGGCGCTGACCCAATGAGTAAAGTCAATATCGTCCGGCGTTGCTACAACTGCAACACGATTCTTCAAGACGAGGATCCGTCCGCTGACGGTTTCATCTCGCCGGAACAATTCCAAAAGAAGGGCGCCTTGGTGCTTTTCTGCAATCGCTGCTACCAAAAGCAGAAATACAATTTTTCCGACCACGAGATTTCCTGCTCGAGCGATTATCTTTCGATGCTCCGGGACGCCGCGGCCACCGATGCCCTCATCGTTTTCGTCGTGGATCTCTTTTCCTTCGAGACCTCGTTCCCCATGGATTTGATGCGCGTCATCCAAGGAAATCGCATCCTCGTTTTGGCCAACAAGCGCGATCTTTTGCCCAAAAACGCGAATGACGAGGTCCTTAAAGAATATGTCGCCCATCGTTTCCGGGTGGCCAAGCTCAAGGTCGACAAAGAAGACGTCGTTCTAACTTCGCTGAATTCGCTGAGCAAAAACCCGGCCCTCGCCAAGGAGATCGACAAACGCCGCGAGCGCCACGACGTCTACGTTGTCGGCGCGGCGAATGCGGGGAAAACCCTTTTCATCGCTTCCTACCTCCGGACATATAAAAACAAGACGCCGCGTTCGGTCGTCACGGAGAATTATCACGGGACTTTCCTCCCGGTTTTGCAAATTCCGCTTGATTCCTCAAGTTTCATCTACGATACCCCGGGCACGCCGAACAGCAATTCCGTCGAGGTGAAACTCCCGCTGGAAATCGCGCGTCTTTGCTATCCCGCCGAGCCTTTGGCCGCCAAAACCCACTCCCTCTTGCCGGGGGACAGCCTGTTTTTGGGCGGGATTGCGCGCCTCGTCCTCCTCAAGGGCAATCGCACTGCCGTTTCCTTCTTTGGCTCGAAGAACGTGAAAACCTTGAGGGTTCGCGCGAAAAACGAGGAAGACGTCTTCTTGAAGGCCGTTTCTAAAGGCGACCTGACCCCTTGCTCGCCGACCTTAGCCTCCCCTTCGGACTTCGATGTATACGATTTGGAAGTCGAGGAAACCGGAAGCCGCGACGTCGGCATCTCCGGGCTTGGATGGATTCGGTTCAAGGGGGACAAGCAAACGTTTCGGATTTTCGTGCCCTGCGGAGTGTCCATCTACACGAGCCGTTCAAAAATCCCGTTCGAGAAAGAGTGAGGTAATTTATGCTGCGTCCGTATCAAAAAGCGTATCTCAAGAGTCTAGCGAACCAGATTTCGCATCGATATCTCCTCGGGAAAGGCGAGATCGATGAATCTTTTTTGGAGCAATTGAACCTCGCCCTCGAAGCCAAGGAACTCATCAAGGTCGGGTTGCTTCAGAATTGCCCCCTTTCCCCGGCGGAGGTATCTGCTTCCATCGAGGAGCGCCTGGGCGCCGAAACCGTTCAAATTATCGGAAGGGTCATTGTCGTTTACCGGCGGTCCGAGAAGAACCCGAGAATCCAGATTCCCGTTCGGAAACCGTGAGAACAAATGGAAAACGTCGTTTTGTTCGGCGGGACTTTCGATCCCATCCATAACGGCCATCTGCGCATCGCACGCGCCGCGAGCATGTTCTTGAATGCCGACGTTATTTTTGTCCCGGCCAAAAACCCTCCGGGCAAGGAACCCATCGCCTCGCCCGAACAGAGGCTTTCGATGCTGCGCTTGGCCCTTAAAGCCGACGGTTCCTCCTCATTTTCCATCTCTTTGTTCGAGATGAAATCGAAAGAACAGGTCAATTACTGGGTCGATACCGTCACGTATTTCGCGGCCAAGTGCAAACACGCCAAACTCTATTTCCTCATCGGCGCGGACGAAGTGAATGCCTTCCCAACCTGGAAAGACCCGGAACGCATTTGCTCCCTCGCGACGCCCCTTTACGTCTCGCGTCCCGACGTCAAGATCGAGGATGAAGTCCTCCGCCGGTTCCGAATGACGAGGCTTTGCTACGAAACCTCCGGGGAAGTGTCTTCCTCCGCGGTCCGATCCCTTCAGAGCATGGATATTCCCGTGCCCGTGCGGGAATACATCGAACAGAAGCAACTTTATTATTTCCAGGCGATTTCCTCTTTAATCAGCAAGCATCGCTTGGTTCATAGCGTATCCGTCGCGCGTCTATGCTACGAGATGGCGGTTCGAAATCGCCGCCCGGACCCGGGCAAGGCCTACATTGCGGGTTTGCTTCACGATGTAGGCAAAGGAATCGACCCGATCGAAGGAAAGAAGCTCATGAAAAAGGCTGCCCCGGATTACGCGGACATGCCGGAATGGACTTACCATCAATTCCTAGGGGCGGAAATAGCGAAGAGCCGGTTCGGCATTTCGGACGAAGGGATTCTCGATGCCAT